>JBDGYE010000001.1:0-74308 GCA_039584255.1 Gemmatimonadota bacterium | reverse complement strand
AGCAGCGTCGCGTACGCGTCGTAGTGGTACTCGTTGCGGCTCAGGATCTCCTCGTAGGCCCCTACCTGTTTCGGCCCGTACGGCTGCAGACGGGCGTGGAGAAGCAGCGAGTCGAGTCGGCTCAGGTCGGACACATCCCGGTCGTACAGCTCCTGAAGGTCCACTCCGATCGGGTCGAGGGGGCGCCACCGCCGGACGTCGGCCTGGCGCCACCGGGCCACGGTCATCGTGGAGTCGAGCTCGAGGGCCGTCTGGTAGTGAGCGTCGGCCGCCGGGTGCGCCCCCCGGCGAAACGCATCCTCTCCGTCCAGGAACGACTTCACGGCGTCGATGTCGTGCCCGTCCAGGCGCTGCAGCGATGCCGGCGAGAGGCTCGAAGCACCCATCTCCTGCACGATCCACACGGCGGCGGACTCGGCGGCGGCCAGGGGAACCGTCTGGACGTCGGCCGTCACCCGGCCCCGACTGCGCAGGCTGCCCTGCGAGTTGCGGATCTCGAGATCCACCGAGAATCGGCCGTCCTCGACCCCGAGCCGGCACCGGACGGCGTTCTCGGCGTTGAGGCCCGAGACCCAGTCTTCGGGCTGGATCTCCTCCTGCGCTTCGGCGAAGCGGCTGAACGACGAGAACGGCCGGGCGATCGTCAGGCCCGGGATGTCGCCGACGTAGGTGGCCAGGGCGTGAGAGAACTGGCGGGCGGCTTCACCGTCCTCCTCGATCATCTGGCAGGGAAGAATAGCGAGATCCAGCAGGGCGGCTCGCCCCGCCGGAGGCCCGTCGTCGTCGGGCCACAGGCTGACGACGACGAGCACGGCCGCCGCCAGGACCCCGGCGACCAGGCCCGGGCGCCTTCCCTTCCATCCCGCCGACCTTTTTGGCGCGAGCGCTCGGCGAAACGATGCGGCGTCGGCCCACCGGCCCTCCGGATCGGGGTCGAGCGCGTGGCGCAGGGCCACCACTTCGCCGGTCGGCACTCCCGTCCAGTCCGCCCGGGACGGGTCCCGGCCCGCCGACCACCTCCGCCCGGTGCGGGACTCGTAGATGACGATTCCCGCCGCATAAATGTCCGCCTTCGCGGTGACGCGTCCCCCGGCCGCCTGCTCGGGGGACATATATCCGGGCGTGCCGGCTACCTGGCCCAGTCCCGTGAGCGGCTCGCCGGAGGTGTCTGTGAGCTTGGCGATCCCGAAGTCCGCCAGCAACGCCCTGCCCTCGACCAGGAAGATGTTGCCCGGCTTGACGTCCCGGTGGATGACCCCCGCTCCGTGCACGGCCTCCAGCGCCGAGAGAAGGTCCCGCGCCATGGACGCGCTCTCGTCCGGCGAGAGAGGACCGAGCTCCAGACGATCCTGCAGGGTCTCGCCGCCGACGAAGTCCATCACGTAGTAGAACAGGCCCTCGGCCTCGCCCACCTCGTGGATGGGGAGCAGGTTCGGGTGGCTGAAGCTCGCCAGAGTGCGCGCCTCGCGCAGAAAGCGCTCTTCTCCGACGGCGGTCGCCAGCGCCGGACGCAGCACCTTGATGGCGACCGTCCGCTGCAGGGAAAGATCACGGGCTCGGAAGACGGTGGCCATCCCGCCGGAGGCGATCTCCTCCTCGACCTCGTAGCGGGACGCCAGCGCCTGCCTCAGACGCTCTAGCAGGGACGGCATAGACCTTCTCGCCGAGCTGGAACGGGTCGGTACAGCCAGTGCAAATCGGGGCGCCGGGTTACGTTAGGACGCGGCGGCGGGCCGGGTCAAGCTGGGAGCGTGATTCTACCTTTCTGCTCGCCAGCCTTGTACTTTGCTGCTCTTGCCGATCGCGAGCCGATGCGGCCCCGGTGACCGACGGGCCGCCGGCCGAGGCACTCACGAATCTGGTTACCTGAGTCGGTACGGATGTCCATCGCCTCCACCTTCCGCGCGCTGTTTACGATGGGCAAGGGCGTCGTCGTGGGCCTGTCCGAAGAGACGGCCGGCCAGGACCCGATTACGCTGTTCACGATATGGTATCAGGAGGCCACGGCGGCTGGCCTGTATCTTCCCGAGTCGGCGGCCTTGGCCACGGCAACCGCCGACGGACGGCCGAACGCACGCTCCGTCCTCATCAAGTCTTTCGACGAGCGCGGCTTCGTCTTCTACACGAACTACGAGAGCCGGAAGGCCGACGAGATAGCCGAGAACCCGCGCGCGGCCCTCTCGATCCACTGGCCGGTTCTGCAACGGCAGGTCAGGATCGAGGGCACGGTGGAGAAGACATCGGAGGGGGAGTCGAGTGCCTACTTCGCGACCCGGTCGCGAGGGAGCTGCATCGGAGCCTGGGCCTCGAAGCAGAGCGCAGTGCTCGGTGGCCGGAAGGAGCTGGTAGAGCGTTTCGATGAATACCGCAGGAAGTTCGAGGGCGACGAGGTGCCGCTGCCTCCGTTCTGGGGAGGATACCGGGTGGTCCCGGAGGCGATCGAGTTCTGGCAGGGTCGTTTGAACCGGCTGCACGACCGACTGCTGTTCACACGGCACGGCGACACCTGGCGGAGAGTCCGGCTCGCGCCCTGAGCATGCCGGTCCTGGCCGACCTACGCGAAGACGGGGGGCAGCCTGTTCATCCAGGTAGACGACCTCGAGGCGGTCAAGGACAACCTTGGAGATGCTGATTAAAGGACCAGATGAGGTGTACTGTAAGTAGTAACCTACGGTTTACAGACCGGAAAGTCGGGGCTCGGAGGCAGCAGCGTGTTGCCGCCGGCAGCACTCGGTCTTCCTCTGGAGGCATTCTACGGTGGCCGGGAGCCGCCGGCTTCGAGTACGAGCACAACCCGCCCGAGGGCGGAGGAGCATGAAATGGGCAAGCAAGCGATGTGGATCCCGGTCCTGTGCATGGCGGCGGCCGCATGCGCCGGGGAGGCGGACAGCGCCGCTCAATGGGCGGGCACGATGGAGGACAGCGCCGGTGTGCAGTTGGTGCTGAACGCGGCGCAGCCCCTGTGGACCGACGACACCCGCTGGGGTCTCGAGGACGTGCTCACCATCGGCACGGCGACCGGAGAGCCCGAGTACCAGTTCGGCCAGATCTCAGGCCTCGGTGTCACCTCCGATGATCGTATCCTGATCGTCGACCAGCAGGGCCAGCACCTCAAGGTCTTCGCTCCGGACGGCGCGTACGAAGAGACGATCGGGCAGGCCGGCTCCGGCCCCGGAGAGTTCAGCCCGGGCGCGGCCGGAGTGCTCGTGGGCAGGGGAGACACGATCCTGGTGCCGGACATGGGCAACCAGAGGGTCAACGTGATCCAGCTCGACCACTCGGACCCGACCAGCTTCCGGATGTCGTTCGATCAGGGAATCCCGGCCCGTTGGGACCTCACCGACTCGGGCGATCTCGTCTACCAGCTTCGGGCCCTCAACCTTCCGAACACGGAACAGCGCGACACGCTGGACCTGATAGCAAAGATCACGTACGCGGGCGAGTTCGTCGACACGCTGATGACACCGAAGCGCGGCAAGTCGTTCACTTTCGATGAGGACGGCGCACCCAAGCGGATGATCTTCTCTCCCGAGCCCGTGTGGACGATGCTCGGAGACGAGGGCATCTGCATGGCGGTGAACGACGTCTTCCGGCTCAGCGTCTATGACATGGAGGGCGGACTGTCACGAGTGATCAGCATGCCGCGTGAGCGGCAGCCCGTCACCGAGGCCGATGTCGACTTCTTCATGGACACGGTGGATCGGCTGCTGGACGAGCAGGGTGTCCCGCCGGAGCAGAAACAGATCGTGATGTCGACGTTCAACTTCGCCGACTTCTTCCCGGCGTTTCTCCAGTTCTTCCCGGGACCGGGCGGAAGCCTGTGGGTGCAGCGTGTGCAGGTGCCCACCGAGATGACGCCGGAGGAGCAGGAGGTCTGGAACCCGCTTCTCGATCTGGGCGCCGCGCAGTGGGACGTCTTCGACGAGGAGGGCCGCTATCTGGGCGTGGTGCAGATGCCGCATCGCTTCTCGCCGTCCGTGTTCGACGACGACCTGATCTACGGGGTGTGGCGCGACGAGTTCGACGTCCAGTACGTGAAGGTGCTTCGGATCACAGGGCTGCCCGCGCCGACCGCCTGAGCGCGAGCTCCGGCAGCCCTCGGAACAACGGACCGGGGCGTCCAATGGCGCCCCGGTCGCGCATCCTACTACCGGGCCTCTCTCGCCTCCTCGATCACCCGCTCCGCGTAATCGATCCCGGCCGGCGTCCTCGATCCGTGCCAGCTCAGCAGCTCGCCGTCGACGATGCAGAACATCTCGGGTGCCAGGGCCGTATCACGGCTGATCTCGTCGATGTGCTCTGCCTGGAACGGAAAGGGCTCGGTGGAGAGCAGGATGACCTCCGGCCTGGCGCGGACCAGGTCCTGGGGCTCGACGACGGGATAACGCCTGGCATGCCCGGCGAACACGTTGTCTCCGCCGGCCTGCGTCAGTAGCGAGCTGATGAAGGTGTCGCCGCTCGCCGTCATCAGGGGACGCCGCCATATGAGGTAGGCGAACCGGACGCGCCTCTTGCCCGTGGCCGACTCGCGTACCCTGTGGCTTCGCCGGTCGATCTCCCGGGCGATCCCCTCGGCTTCATCCTCGCGGCCGAGCGCCTGGCCGATGGAGCGCACCATCGCCGACGTGTCGGCGGGATTCCTGGGCAGGCTGCTGTGGCAACGCAGCCCGGCACTTCGAAGCTCCTCCGCATCCTCGACTCGGTTCTCTTCCTCGTTCAGGAGCACGAGGTCCGGAGCGAGTTCGACGATCCGTTCGATCTTGGGGCTCTTGGTGCCGCCGACAGTCTCGATCCCTCTCACGCCCTCGGGCGGATGCACGCAGAACCGGGTGACGCCGACCAGGTCGCTGCCGCGGCCGAGGTCGAAGACGAGCTCAGTGAGGCTGGGGCAGAGCGAGACGATTCGCATCGCCATCCGTACTCGGCATGAGGCGGGATGTGCCCGCCCCCGCGAGGGTGCGCCGCGGGGGCGTCGCCCGGCGACGTGCCGTTAGTCGCTCCCGGCCGCTGACCCGGCGGACGGCGTGGGGAGCGGAGTCTCGGCCGTGTGGGGCGGCAGGACCGGATACTCCACGGCGGGCTGCTGGCCTGTCAGCGACATGAGGAAGGCCGTGAGCTGGAGGCACTGTTCCTCCGTCAGCTCTCTTCCGAGCTGCGCCTTACCCATTACCTCGACCGCCTGTTTGAGGCTCCAGACCTTGCCGGTGTGGAAGTACGGTGCGGTGATGGAGATGTTGCGGAGGATCGGAACCTTGAAGGCGAACTCGTCGTCCGGATCGCCCGTGACGTTGAAGCGGCCCCGGTCCTCGGGCGGGAGAAGCTCGGGCCCCGGGTGGGCGGCCGAACCGAACGTCTGATAGCTGGAGCCCCCGAGAATCAATCCCCCGTGGCAGGCGGCGCACCCGTTGTCGATGAACAGTGCCAGGCCGTCCCGCTGTTCGGCGGTGAGCGCCGCCGCATCTCCCTCGAGATAACGGTCGAACGGCGAGTCCGGCGTGATCAGAGTGGCCTCGAATGCTTCTATGGCTCGAGCCATGTTCTCGAAGGTGACCGGATCATCATCTGCGGGGAAGGCCGCGCCGAACGCCTCCACGTAGCCGGGAATCGACCGCAGCGTCTCTACGGTGCGCTCCGGCGTGCTGTTCATCTCCACCGCCGCCTGAACCGGCCCCATCGCCTGCTCCATCAGGTCGGCCGCCCGACCATCCCAGAACTGGGCCATGTTGAAGACGGAGTTCAGAACGGTCGGCGCGTTGCGTGGTCCCTTCTGCCAGCCGTGGCCGATCGACGTCTCCATCAGGTCCACACCGCCCAAACCCAGGTTGTGGCAGGTGTTGCAGCTGATGAGCCAACTCGCCGAGAGCCTGGGATCGAAGTACAGCCTCTTGCCCAGCTCCAGCTTTGCAGGGGTGATCTCGTTCCCGTCGAGCGGCGGTGGAGCATCGGGAACGGCTGCGAACAGGGCCTGGGCCCGCTGCATCAGGGCGTCGCCTGCGGGAGTCGGCCGGGCTCCCTCGGCAGCGGCGAGATCGTCTTCTACTTCCCGGTCGGCGGGAGATCCGCAGGCGGCGGCGATCAGACACGCCGGCAACAGCATCCAACTCATCTTCACGGTAGCCTCTCTTCGTCCGGTTCTTGCTTGAGGACAGCTGAAGAGAGGGGTTCATCATCCGTGCCACGAACGGGGCACCAGGCCCGTGCCGTTACGGTCGGGAACGGCCGGATTGGCGAGCCCGCAACGCACGCTGTTGCCCGGAGATCGGAGGCGACCGCCGCAACGCAGCGGGTCAGGGTCCGATCGGGCCGGCGAAGGAGGCGGGCGGATCCGGCCGAGATCGCGCCAGATCGTCCCGGTGTAAGCCACTCTGCGTTAGCTTGGACGCCATGTATTCGACCTGCATCTTCTGCAACCGTCCGCTGGGCACCAACGAGGTGGTCGAGACCTTCCCCGTGGGCCGGCGTCTCGCCTTCGACGGGGCGAAGGGCCGGCTGTGGGTCGTCTGCAGGCGCTGCGAGCGCTGGAACCTCTCCCCGCTGGAGGCCCGGTGGGAGGCGATCGAAGAGTGCGAGCGGCTGTTCCGGGACACGCGGCTGCGTGTGTCCACGGACAACATCGGCCTCGCCCGCCTTCCGGAAGGCCTTGAGCTGGTGCGGCTCGGCAGGCCGCTGCGAGGAGAGTTCGCCGCCTGGCGGTACGGAGATCAGTTCGGCAGGCGTCGGAGGCGCTCGATGGCGTACGGCACTGCCGGCGCCGCGGGAATCGGCCTGCTTGTCGTGGGAGGCGCGGCCGCGGGAATCTCGATCGGCGGCGGATGGTACGGCTACACGCAGCTGATTCGGTGGATCTCCAACGAGCGGATCGCCGCTCGGCTCCGCACCGAGGACGGCGAGAAGATCAAGGTCCAACTGAAGCATCTGGAGCGCTCACGGTTCGTTCCGACAGGCGATTCCGGCGCCTGGGAGCTCCACATCCGCCATGCCAGCGGTTGGGGAAGCGGCTTTACCAGCGGGCACGGCGAGCCCCTGGTGTTCAGCGGCGACGAGGCCATGGAGGTCGCGGGCAAGCTGATGGCAAGAGCGAACCGGTCCGGTGGCAGCAGGAAGACGATCGAACAGGCGGTGCGGCGAATCGAGGATATCGGCCACCCGGAGAGCTTCCTGGCCGAGGCTACGCGTGAATCGGAGCGCCTGCGGCGCGAGAAGGCCGGAGAGAATCCGAAGAAGCTGGAGAAGGCCACGGCAGGCTCCCTGGCCAAGCTGCCCGGCGACGTTCGCCTGGCCATCGAGATGGCGACCCACGAGGAGGCAGAGCGCAGGGCGATGGAGGGCGAGCTCGCGGTGCTGGAGGCCGCGTGGCGGAACGCCGAGGAGATCGCTTCGATAGCGGACGACCTCCTGGTCCCTCGGGAGGTCGAGGAGTTCGTCGAGGACGAAAAGCGGAAGCTGGCCGGCGAGCCGAAGATCATCGTCCCCGGAGAGGCCAGGGTCACCGGGGTGGAGGACGACGGAGGAGGGCGGGGTGAGGAAAGCTGAGCCGGCGGCGCGGATCCGACCCGTAAGGGCGGCCGACAACGAGGAGCTGGGACGCATCATCCGCGAGGTTATGACCGAGTTCGGGGCCGTCGGCGAAGGGTACTCGATCGCGGATCCGGAGGTCGACGCCATCTTCGAGGCGTACCCCGAACCGGTCGCCGCCTACGTCGTGGCGGAGGTCGGCGGCCGCCTGGTCGGCGGCTCCGGCATCGGGCCTCTGGAGGGCGCCGGCGCCGGCGTGTGCGAGCTCCGTAAGATGTACCTGCTGCCGGAGGCGCGGGGCCTCGGTCTGGGGAGGCGTCTGCTCGAAATCTGCCTGGACGCCGCGCGAGAGAGGGGCTACCGAATGTGCTACCTGGAGACGCTGGCGCAGATGGACAGGGCGCGAAAGCTTTACGAGGACTTCGGTTTCCGCCCCCTGGAGGCACCGTTGGGCGATACCGGACATTTCGGGTGCAACCGCTGGTACGCCCTGCCACTCTGAGACCCGCGCCGTGGGAGCGGAGCCAATGATTCATGCATACGTGCAGGCGTCGCAGGGCCGGGAGTTCATCGAGGCCGTCGGCGACTGGTTCGAAGCCCACCCAGTGATCGAGACCGTAGCGGCCATCGGGGCTCTCCTGGCCCTGGCATGGTTGTCCGACGTGGTCGCCCGCCGGTACATCCTCCGGGCGCTCAAGAGGATCTTCGAGCGCACTCCTGTCGACTGGGACAACATCGTCTACCGCGCAGGCGTCTTCACGCGCCTCTCCCACCTGGTGCCGGTCGCGCTGGTCTACCTCGGCATCACGTTGGTTCCCGGGCTGCCGGCTGGCGTCGTGAACGTGGTCCGAGACCTGGCCATGGTCCTCGTCGTGTTCATCGTGATGAGGTCGGCCGACGGGCTGATCAACGCCGCCGAGCTGATCTACAAGGAGTTCCCGTTCTCCCGCAATCGGCCCATCAAGGGCTGGCTGCAGATTCTCAAGATCTTCCTGTACATCACGGGGGCGTTGCTCATCGTAGCGATCGTCCTCGGCCAGTCACCGCTCGTTCTGTTGGGCGGCTTCGGCGCCATGACCGCGGTGCTGATGATCGTGTTCAAGGACACAATCCTGTCGGTGGTGGCGAGCATCCAGATCGCCAGCAACGACATGATCCGCATCGGTGACTGGGTCGAGATGCCGAAGTACGGCGCCGACGGCGACGTGGTGGAGATCGCGCTGCACACGGTGAAGATCCAGAACTGGGACAAGACGGTCACCACCATCCCCACCCACGCCTTCATAACCGACTGGTTCCGGAACTGGCGTTACATGTCCGAGTCCGGTGGCCGCCGGATCAAGCGCGACCTCCACATCGACCAGAGCACCATCCGATTCCTGACCGAGGAGGAGGCGGAGCGCTTCAAGCGGTTCGAGCTGTTGAAGAGCTACATCGCAGAGAAGGAGGACCTGCTCGAGGAGGCGAACCGGCCGCTGGCCGAGATGGACGGTGACCCGGTGAACGCCCATCGGCTCACCAACATCGGTACTCTACGTGCGTACATCCTCGCCTACCTGCGCGCTCATCCCAGCATCAACCAGGGAATGACACTCCTGGTTAGACAGCGCGAGCCCACGCCCGATGGGCTACCTATCCAGATCTACTGCTTCACGGCGACGACCAGGTGGGCCGAGTACGAGGGGATCCAGTCGGACATCTTCGACCACATCCTGGCCATTGTCCCCGAGTTCGGGCTGCGCGTGTTCCAGCACCCGTCGGGACAGGACATCCACGAGGTAGGGCTGGCGGGCGTTGCGGCCGCCGCCCACGGCTGAACAAGGACGTATCGATGGACGCGACGCAACCGCCCGAGCCGAGGGGGGAGCAACTCCCGGCCGTTCCACCTTACGCCAGCCGCTGGAAGCTCGTCCGCGACCTGGCGGTGTTCGAGGGCAAGCTCGCCCTCGACGGGCTCAAGGACATCGTCCTGGCGCCGCTGGCGCTCCTGGCCGCGATCGGCGATTTGCTGCTCGGCGGGAAGCGGCGCGGCCTTCTCCTCACGAAGGTGGCCCGGCTCGGAGAGCGCTTCGAGGGCTGGCTGAGCCTCTATTCGATTCGACCGGGGGGGCGGCCGGAGTCGGCCGACCTGCTGGGTGATGGCGGAAGCGACGTCATCGTGGACTACCTGGAAAGCCAGGCGCTGGAGATCCACCGCAGCCTGAAGGGGAGAAGAGAGAAGAGGAGGAAGGAAGAGCAGGAGTAGCTCTCCGCCGGTGCCGCCCGGCTGGCGTCGCTCAAGCGTCTTCCGGCTTCGACGGCGCCTCCTCGTGTCCGGGCACGACGCCCAGGTCCATCGCCACCTGGAGAAGCAGCCGCTCAACCGGCGTGAGCTCCTCCCGCTGTACCAGGACCGATCGCGCGACAGTCGGCTGTTTGGTGATCAAATTGTCGACGCCGCGACTGATGAGCGCAGACATCTGAACCGGGTCGTTCACCGTCCACGCATGGACGGCCTTCCCGCGGCGGTGGGCCCGGCGGATGAAACCGGGCGTCGCGATCGAGTGGTTCACCGCCAGGAAGTCGGCGTCGAGGAGCGTGAGGTCGCCGATGGCCACGGCCGCCAGTAGGCCAACGTTCCAGTCCGGCCTCAGCTCCTGAAGCCTGCTTACCGACTCGTGCTTCAGCGACATGAGAGCCACTTCCGCGCTCATTCCAGCGGCCTCGACCACCTCTACGACGCGCTCCTCGAGCCGTTCGGCGTGGCCGTAGTGCTTGAGCTCGATAAGCGCTCGGATGCGGCCGCGGCAGATCTCCAGTACCTCAGCGAGCGTCGGGACGCGCTGGCTCGCAAACTCAGGCCCGAACCAGCTGCCGGCGTCCAGGTCCTCGATGTCGGAGAGAGCGGTGTTCCAGATGTTGAGTCTTAGCCCGGCTACCCGCATGAGGTCGCTGTCGTGCAGCAGGACGACGACCCCGTCCGCCGTTTCCTGGACGTCGAACTCCACCCAGTCGGCGCCCGCGGCGATCGCCGCTTCCATAGCGGCAATCGTGTTCTCGGGGGCGACGGTGGAGTAGCCACGGTGCGCGGTCACCTCCGTCGTATCCTCGACCTGGACGTCGCGAACCAGCAGCACGGCTCCGACACCCACGGCGACTGCGGCAACCAGGGCGCCCCACAGCAGCCGCTTCCCCGGGAAGCTCCATTCGGCGCGTGCCCCGAGCGGCCGGGTGTCGGAAGGCAGGGATGCTTCCGTTGCGCCCCCGCGCCCGAGCGTCGTGTAGAGCCGGGTGAGCAGCAGGGCCAGCAGGGCGGAACCGAGAAACGATACCAGAAGGTTCACGAGTCCGACCGCCCCCAGGATCCCGGCGAGAAAGGCCGCGATCAGAGGCAACGACTGGCTGACCGGGAGGACGCGCTGACCGACCCACAGGACCGTGCCCGAGGCCACGGTGCCGAGGGCGGTCGTGAGCGCGAGCCACCCCAGCAGCCACAGCGCGATCCGGAGACGATGATTCGGCGTCTCCGTCTGGCTTCGAGCCAGCGCCTGGCGCGCCGTGGCATCCTCGAACAGGAGAATCGGCAGAGCGAAGGTCCACGCGAGGACGATAGGCACCAGAATGCGCGCCGCCGCGAGGAGGACCAGGACCGTCAGCGCCGCTGCGATCCAGAACTCGGCAGGCTTGACGTTCAGGTAGAAATAGATGTCGTGGCGACCGAGGACGACGACGAAGATGAGACCGATCGCCGCCGCGAAAGGCGCGGCCACGAGAAGGAGGCGTAACACTACGTGCACGGAAAGGCTCGCCAGACCTCGTGCGCGTCGCCCGACGAAGCGGCCTGCCGCGAGGTAGCTCACGAGGCGATCGCGCGTGGCCCCGAGGCCGATCGTCATGAGGAGCGCCAGAGCGGCCAGGAAGATGGCGAGTGCAGCCGCGCCCGCGACCGCGAGCGTGACCACCCCGAGAGGTGTCAACAGGAAATGGAGGATGTCCTGATCGGCGATGACCTGGCTGCCGGACCGCCGGATCAGGAGCCTGAGGATAAGAGCGGCCGACGGCGTCAGAACGATGAAGGCGACTGCGCGCGCCAGCAGGTCGGCCGCCAGCAGCTGCGGCCACGTGCGCTGGAAGTCCTGGAGGACGGCCCTGATCAACCGCCGCCGGCCTTCGTCCGCTCGACGATCCAGTCGCCGATGACCCGGAGGGCATCCGGTGACATCGTCTCTTCGATCTGAGCGTACTCCGTCACGGCGCCCGTCTCGGAGGCCTGCAGCAGGTGGTTCAGGCCCGGGAGCTCCTGGATCGTGAAGTCGGGATTCCCGCCTGCTTTAAGCGCCGCCTCGATCGCCGGCAGGTTCTCCGCCGGGGGAACCTGAACGTCGTTTTCGCCGATCACGGCCAGGACCGGCACCTGCACCTCCTCCAGCGCCGGCGCGGGGTCATACGTGATGAAGTGCCGCATCCAGGGCGTCAGAAGCTGGCGGATCTGATTCTCGATTGTTTGCTCATCGGCGACCCCGATCTCCCGGAAGACCGTATGCAGCTGGGCCGCAGCGGCGCTGTCGTCCGGCGTCGTCCTCATAACCTCCATGATTCTCTTCTGCGCGGCGACGCGGCGCGCGATCACCTGCTCGGACACGCCCATCGTGCGGTTGACCGTCTCCACCTGGAGCTCCAGGATCTGGCCGCCGTCGAGGCCGGGCCCGGCGATGAGGACGACGAAGGCCACGTCGGGGGAGCGATTCGCGGCGAGCGGCGCCACCAGGCCACCCTCGCTGTGACCGAGGAGCCCGATCTTCGCGTCGTCGATCTCGGAGCGATCCTTCAGGTAGGCCACGCCGGCCAGGGCATCGCCGACGAAGTCCTCCGTGGTCGCGCTAGCGATGTCGCCGGTGGACCCTCCGACCCCGCGGTCGTCGAACCGCAGCACGGCGATCCCCCGCCGGGTCAGGTAATCGGCCAGGATCAGAAACGGCCGGTGGCCGAACACCGTCTCGTCCCGGTCCTGCGGGCCGGACCCACTTATGAGAACGACGGCGGGATGCGGACCGGGCTCCTCGGGCAGGGTCAGCGTTCCGGCAAGCCGGTTTCCGGCCTCGAGATTCTCGAACGAGACGTCCTCGGCCACGTAGGGGAGCGGCTCTTCGGGCTCCTGTGGGCGTGGCTGGGCGAGAGCCTCCGCGTCCGAGCGTTCCATGACGAGATCCAGGACCATGCCGGCCTGCTTCCATATCCCGTCCAGAGTCGAGCCATCCTCGCTCAGCCGGCCCTCGTACTCGCCGCCGACGGCGGCCACCGAAAGCCTCACCGAATCCCCGAACGCCTCGACCTCGCTGGCCGGGATGGCGTAGGCCCCCTGGTCCGGGCTGTCCATCGACCCCGAGAGGGCGCCATCCGCTCCACGCTCGATGTGGAAGACGATGCGCAGTTCTACCCCGGCCTGGAGCGTACCGAGCCAGTGGCCTTCGATCCCCCGCTGTGGCTCCTGCGGAGTCCGGGCCGCACGGGCCTCGGTCGGCTCGGTTCCCGTTCCCATGATGAGCGCCGCGAACAGGGCCACGGCCCCGGCGGTCATCCCTCCTCCTTCTCTTCGGTGGTTTCGCCCCCGGCCTCAGTGGCTTCGTCTCCCTCTTCGGCGGTCTCATCCTTCACCCGATGGAGGACGAGCGGAATCTCGCTGCCTCCCTGCCGCCACACGCCATCGAGCCTGCCGTCTTCGGTCAGGGTGCCTTCCCAGACCGCGCCGGCCGCGGCGTAGCTGAGCCTCACGGACTCGCCGTCCGTCTCGATACTGTCGAACGGAAGTCCGAATGCCCCCTGATCCGGGCTGTCCAGTGTTGCCGACAGAGTGCCGTCATCCGCCTCCGCAATGTGGTATGCGATGCGATACTCCATTCCCTGGGCCGAGATCTTCCCCTCCCAGTCGCCTGCCGCCGACCCGGACTCCTGTGCCGCCACCGGCGAAGCAGCGAGCAGAAGCCATCCGAAGGTCGCCGGCATGAGCGTCGCGAGTGCCCTCTTCAGCATCGTATTCTCCATTTCGGTTCTCGCGCGCGACGCGCGGGCCCCTACAGACCTGGTTCTCTGGTTATGTCGGTGGTGAAAGGGTCGCGACGATCCGGTCAGAACCCGGACACCTCCGGTTCCTCCTCCACGATCACCGCATCCCCGAACACGAGGATCTCGGAGGCCGAGCCCATCACGTAGGATGTCATGAAGCGAACGTTTATGATGGCGTTGGCTCCTAGTTTATCGGCCTCGGCGGTCATCCTGTCGATGGCCTGCTCCCGGGACTCAGCCATCATCTTCGTGTACTCGCCGATCTCGCCGCCCACGATGTTGCGGAAGCCAGCCAGAATGTCCTTCCCCACATGTCTGGCGCGTATCGTGTTTCCCCGTACCAGGCCGAACGACTTCACCACCCGGTAACCGGGAATGTCCGCGGAAGGCGTGATAATCATCGCTGTATATCCTTGTACGGGTCTGAGCGGCTCACGAAGATCCTGTGTCGGACGACGGAGACCAGGAGCATTGCCAGCCCCACGATTCCGGCCAGGACGCTTCCCTTGATGTACCACGGCAACTCGGCGTCGGCGAGAAGGTCCTGGACGCCGTGCCACCCTCCGTAGGAGATCAGCACGATGGCCGCGATGGAAACCAGGATCCAGGCGATGCTTCTCTCCAGCCGACTGTACACGCTGTTCCAGTAGCCGTCCCAGGTCTCCTCGGGTGGCTTTCTCAGCTTCATGCTCTCCGTCACCTCCTTCACCCGCGAGAGTCGCTTCCACTCTTCCTGCAACAAGGGCTCCGAGGCCAGCAGCCTCTCGAGCTCTGCCCGCGCTTCCTGTGTCAACTCGCCGTCGAGCGCTCCCATCAGCAGCTCGCGGACGCGTTCCTCGCTGTAGCGGTCTCCGTTCACGAGACATCTCCCAGGCTGGCGGCGAGGCTCTTCCTCGCAGCATAGAGTCTCGACATCACCGTGCCGATCGGTATGTCCAGAAGCTCTGCGATCTCCCGGTACTTGAGCCCTTCGAACTCCTTCAGCACCAGGACCTCGCGCTGCGCTTCCGGAAGCTCGCCGATCGCCGCCTCGAAGCGCTCGCGCAGCTCCGCTCGCTCCGCCTCCCTTTCCGGATTCGTCCCTGCCGCCCGGTTCCCCACTTCGTCCGCCAGCCAGCCGCCGGCCGCCTCCAACTTCCTTCTGCGCGTGCGGGTGTCGCGCACGAAGTTGAAGCACAGGCGGCGAATGATCTGGTAGAGCCATGGATAGAAGGGCCGGCCGGGATCGATCGTGCTGCGAGCGCGAAAGGCGCGCACGAACGCCTCCTGCGAGAGGTCCAGAGCGTCCTCGTGGGAGCCGACCAGACCGAGAGCGGCGAAATAGCCGCGCCTCATGTAGCGGCCGACCAACTCTCCGAAGGCCTCCGTATCTCCGGCCTGCGCTCTCTCGACCAGCACTTGCTCAACCATCCGGCTCTCGGAATCGGGTTTCGGCTCCAAGTGCTTCCTCACTCGCTGCGGAGGCCCGATCGGGGTCCTACCTGGAAGGGATACACGCCCGCTCTTCCTTTATTCGAGACTCGAACGGATCCTGGGGTGCGACATTCGGTAGATGAAGCGTTGCTCGATAGAACGAGGCTGCAGCATCGCGTTCCGACACACAAGAGAGGTGCTATGCGGGAAGAGAGAAAGGTCGGGCTCAGAGGCCTGGTGATGGTGGGGTTGGCGCTCCTGGCTGTCGGCGTCGCTCCGTCGTCAGTGGCAGCGCAGGAGGCGAGGTGCACGGAGGAGGAGTACCGGCAGTTCGATTTCTGGCTTGGCGAGTGGCAGGTAACCGGCGCCGACGGCGACGTGGCCGGAACGAACAGAATCACATCGATCCTCGGTGGCTGTGTCCTGATGGAGGAGTGGAGCAGTGCCGGGAGCGCCTTCACGGGAAAGAGCTTCAACATCTACGACGGGGGTCGTGGCCGGTGGCATCAGACGTGGGTCGACACCGTCGGTCGGCTTCTCGAGCTGTACGGAGGTCTCGAAGAAGGGAAGATGGTACTCAGGGGAGAGCGGCCCGGTCGTAACGGATCGCCCGTGATGCACGAGATCTCGTGGGCGCCGCTGGACGGCGGCGACGTCAGGCAGATCTGGAGAACGTCGGGCGACGGCGGAGAGAGCTGGGAGGTTCAGTTCAACGGCCTGTACGAGAGGCTGCAATAGGCCAGGAGTGTGGCGGCCACGGTGCCGCAGCGGTAGCCGTTTCCGTCGCCCTCGGCCGACAACAGCCGGGATCAGTCCCCCGTTCCCACGGCCAGCCCCATCCCCTCGTGAAGCAGACGCGCGGCCAGGATCGACGTCCGGTCGCCTTCGTCCCGGGACGGATTCACCTCGACGGCGTCCATCCCGACCAGCGCCCACTCGGAATCCTGGAGTAGCCGCAGGATCTGCCGCGGAGACAAGCCGCCCGGGACCGGGTGGGAGACGCCCGGAGCGAAGGCGGGGTCGAAGGCATCGAGGTCTACCGTCACGTAGACCGGCGCATTCTTCGGGATGTGACCGAGCTCGGCCATCCGCACGGGCATGTCTCGCGCTTCGAACACTCCCAGCCGGCCGCCGTGCCTGCCGACCTCCGCGAGCTGAGGCGCGTTGAGGGTGCGGATCCCGATCTGGGTCAGCGAGGCGACGTGCTCCATCTCCAGAATCCGGGCCCCCACGCAGGCGTGGGACCCTCTGTCACCGCCGTACTCGGGATACAGATCCGGATGGGCGTCCAGCTGGATCACGTGGACCTGCTCGTCGAGGACTTCGAGGGCGGCGACCAGGGGAACGGTCACCGCGTGGTCGCCGCCGGCGAAGAACGGCACCTGTTCCGACATGAACAGGCCCTCGGCCCGGGCACGGTACTCCTCGAACGTCTCTTCCCATCCCTCCCCCGGAAACCAGTCGCCGACGTCCGATACGAGCCCTTCCAGATCCGTCCCGAGCTCGGTGGTGGCGTTGTAGCAGCGTCCGTCGTAGGCGAGCCGGATCCTCCCCGGGGCCGCGGCCGGGCCCCGTCGGAACGACGACTGGCTGTCGCACGGGAGGCCGACGAAGGCCACGGGAAGCGTCTGGTCGGGCTCGTCGGCGAAGCAGCCGGCGAAGGGTATCGGAGTGCCGGAGAGGAGCCGGTTATCCGAGTCGCCGCCAGGGTCACGTAAATCATGCATCGCTCTACCTTCCTTCAGCGCAGGAGGAAGCCATCCCCGAGCGGATCCGCCGGGTCAACGAGGAACTCGTGCCGCCCGGTGATGTGGGCCGCCCCCGTTACCTCGGGCACCACGGCCGGCAGGCCTCCGACCCTGGTCTCGTCCACCACGCGCACATCGAACGTGGTTCCGATGATGCTCTCGATGGTGATCGACCGGCCGGCAGCGAGCTCTCCACGGGAGTGGTGAATGGCCGCACGACCGCTGACCCCCGTCCCGGTCGGACAGCGGTCGACCTCGCCCTCGGCGAAGACGCAGACGTTGCGGCTGTGGGAGCCCGAGCCGTCCGGGTCGTCGAGCCGCTCTACGAATATGGTCCCGTACAGGAAGTTGAGGTCCGCCTCGCCGTCGGGGTGCACGATCTCGTAGCAGCGCATGACGGACCTCTTGATACGCATTCCGGTGTCTGCGATGCGGGCGTAGTGCTGTGGTGTGAGCGCGAGCTCGACGTCGGCCGCGTCGACATAGGCGTAGAAGGCGCCACCGAAGGCGATGTCGCAGCTAACGGTCCCCAGACCCGGAATGTCGACCCGGAGATCCGGCTCCAGGACGAATGAGGGAACGTTGCGGAACGAGACCGCGTCCACTCGTGGGCGGCCGGCGGCGGAACGAAGGTGGGGCACTGCGGTAACCCGGCCGGCGGGCGTGTCGATGCGGATCTCGGGCGCGGGCTCGACCGGCAGATCGAGGAGGCCGGCCTCGAGACCTACCTTCACCAGGCCGATGATCCCGTGGCCGCACATGGTGCTGTATCCCTCGTTGTGAAGGAACAGCACGCCGACGTCGCCGTCCGGCGTGACCGGGGGGGTGAGGATGCAGCCGTACATGTCGGCATGGCCCCGGGGCTCCCACATCAGGGCCCGGCGCAGGTGGTCTTGGTTCTCGCGGGCGTACTGCCGCTTCTCGAGGAGGGTGGCTCCCGGAATCTCGGGCCATCCCCCGGTTATCACCCGGAGCGGCTCGCCCGCCGTGTGGGCATCGATGGTGGTTATCCGCAGCCAGTCGGGCGCCGGTTCGAAGGAAGGCATCTCTCAGAGCTCGATCTCGTGGCCCAGACCCATCTCCCGGGCCGCCCGCAGCACACGTGAGGCTGCGGCGACGTCCTGGACGGCGTGCCCGACCGACTTGAAGAGGGTGATCTCGTCAAGCGTCTGTCGGCCATCCGCCAGGCCCGCCGCGACGAGTCCGATCTCGGTCCATTCCTCGCTGCCGGTGACTCCGTGCTCGACCGCCGCCATCAGGTCGCCCGCTTCCTCGAGGGCCGCACCGACGAGGTCCACGAACACCCGCGAGCGATCGACGGTGACGTAATCCAGCTCACGTCTATCGAGCGTGAACGTCCCGATCGCGTTGATGTGCGCGCCCGGCTTGAGCAGCTCACCGTCGAAGACAGGTGTGGCCGAGCTAGTGGCCGTGCAGATGACGTCGGCGTCCGCTACCGCCTCGGCCGACGATCCCGCGACTTCGAGCTGTGCGCGGGTGTCGTTCTGCATTTCGGCGACGAGGCGCTCTGCTTGGTTTCGGTCCAAGGAATGCACCTTCACCGCATCCAGCTCACGGACGGCGTCGATCGCCAGGACCTGGGTCCGGGCCTGGGCGCCGGCGCCGACCACGGCTCCGACCCGTGCCGCGGGAACGGCGAGCAGGTCAGTGGCCGCGCCGGAAGCCGCTCCCGTCCTCCATGCTGTTAGGGGGCCGCCGTCCATGAGGCCCTGAGGCTCGCCCGTCCGCGGATCGAGCACGAGGACCAGTCCCGTCACCGCCGGCTTGCCAAGCTCCGGGTTCCGGTGAAAGATCGAGACGGTCTTCGCCGCCAGACCCTCGTCCGGAAGGTATGCACCCATGAGCAGCGTGGTTCCGTCAGCGTCGCCCACCGGAACCACGCCGCGCTGGGGAGCGGCGGCAAGTCCCTGCGAGAGCGTGGCGAAGGCCGACTTCATGGCCTCGATCGCCTCGGGCATGGGTAGAGCCCGGCGCAGGTCCGCTGCGGATATGCTCGCGAGCTTCATGCTGGGCGAACAATAGCCGCGACGTCGCCTGTCGGTAAGGTGGCCCGAGCGCCCGGCCATGACCACGCGGGCCCGATTCACGAGGAGAGCCAGACGCCGTGAGGATCCTGCACTTCAGTGACATCCACCTGGGGCTGGGCATCCGGCGGGTCCCGCTTGGGGACCTGTTCAGCAAGCGGGCGATCGGCCTGCTGAACCTGCTGCGGGCCAGAGGTCGCCAGCTCGCGGGGGCGAGCCGGAAGATGGAGGCGCTGGTCCGCCTCTTCCGGGAGCAGAAGCCCGACCTAGTGATCTTCAGCGGCGACTACACGAATCTCAGCACGCACGCCGAGCTCGCGGCAGCGCGCGAGGCGGTGGAGCCGTTGACGGCTGCGCCGGCCGGCTATGTGAACGTCCCCGGAAACCACGATCTCTACACCCTCGGCACCCTGCGGCAGCACCGCTTCGAGAGTCACTTCGGCGATCTCCTGGAAACCGACGCCCCGGAGCACCGGGTGGACGGACCCTGGCCCCTCGTGCGATTGGTGGGGGAGGACGTAGCAGTGGTCGCAGTCAACAGTGCACGCCCGAATCCAGCGCCCTGGCTCTCCAGCGGATGCGTACCTGCATCGCAGCTGGAGGCGCTCGGAAGGATCCTGGATGACCCGAGGCTGCTCGATCGCTTCGTCTTCGTCGTCACGCACTATGCCCCCCGCCGCGCGGACGGCCGGCCGGACCGCCTGGATCACCGGATGAAGAATGCCGAGGACTTCCTGACTGCCTGTGCGACGATTCGCCACGGCGCCATCCTGTGCGGCCACATCCATCGCACGTTCCGGCTTCGGCTGGCAAACATCCGACCCACCATCTACTGCGCCGGGAGTGCCACGATCAGCGGCCGCGAGGGCCTGTGGCTTTTCGAGCTCGAGGGAAGGTCGCTCCGGGCCACGCAGGCACGGTGGGACGGCGCGCAATTCGTGGCGGACGACGAGCCGTCCGGAGGGGACGCGGCCGGCGGGCGCCGGTCGTAGATTGCAGCCTATTTCGGGCAAACCTGATCTAACGCGAGGTAGCCGAATCGAGACCGACACGACCACGACCGAAATGCGCTTCCTCGCCGGACCGAGCTCCGGCGAGGTCTCCGCGCTGCTGACTCGCCCTTCCGATGCACGCTGCCTCGTGGTGTACGGGCACGGCGCGGGCGCGGACATGCGGCACCTCTTCCACGAGTCCGTTGCCCGTCATCTGGCGAGACATCGGATCGGCATGCTGCGCTACAACTTCCCATACACGGAGGCCGATCGCCGGGCGCCGGATCGGGCGCCGGTGCTCGTCGAGACGGTGCGCTCGGCCGTCGCAACGGCCGGAGATGCCGCTTCAGATCTGCCCCTCGTAGCCGGTGGCAAGTCCATGGGTGGCCGGATGACCTCGACCGCCGCCTCGGAGGGGGCGTTGCGGGGAGTTCGGGGCATCGTCTTCTTCGGTTTCCCGCTGCACAGGCCAGGAGAGAAGTCGGCGGGCCGGGCCGATCATCTCAAGAGCGTGGACGTACCGATGCTGTTCCTGCAGGGCACCCGCGACCGGCTGGCCGATGTCGGTCTCATCGGCGAGGTGTGCGAGGGGCTGGGCGAGCGCGCGACGCTGCACGTAGTCGACGACGGCGATCATTCCTTCAAGGTTCCGAAGCGAGCCGGTCGCTCGTACGACGAGGTGATCGCCGAGCTCGCCGTTGCCATGTCGGCGTGGGCGGAGCGGCTGGGGTTGTGAGCGAGCTCGGAGTCAGGCCCGTGTCGTGGCGGGACATCGGTCCCCTGGCCGCGGTTCTTGCGGAGGCGTTTCGCAACGACCCCCTCTACCGGTGGATGTTCGGCGGAGACGAGGAATGGCTCCTGCACGGCCGGCAGTTCTTCCGTCTGTTGCTTCGGGTTCACTCACGGGACGGAGAGGCCTATACCACGGAGGACCGGGCCGGTGCCTCGCTGTGGACGATTCCCGACCTTCCGTACGGCGGGCCGTTCACGCAGCTGATTCTCCCGCTGCAAATGCGGCGCATGTTCGGGTCGCGAACCGATACGGTGCGGCGTCAGATCGGCCAGCTCAACGCCGCGCGTCCCACACAGGCTCACTACTACCTGCCGGTCCTCGGAGTAGATCCCGAACGCCAGCGAAGCGGAATCGGAACGGCACTCCTGCGGCCCGTGATGAGCGTGTGCGACTCCGCGGGCTACCTCATCTACCTGGAGACAAGCGTAGCCGACAACCTGCGCTTCTACCGGCGCCTCGGCTTCGAGGTCGAGGACGAGCTCGCGGTGGACGGTGGGCCTGAGGTATGGGGGATGCTGCGCGAGCCCGGAGCCTCCTGACCGCGGGGCGCGGCCGGCTTACTCCATAGGCGGCCCTATTGACCACAGAGAAAGTGTGCCGTTATGATTCGGCCGTAGGGTGCCCTGTGGAAGAGGGTGCCCGCTCCTGCGGTGCGAGGAGGGTCGTTCCGCGGCCCCGCTAATTGCCGCCGACAGCGTGGGCAATCTAGGGGGAGTCCGCGCAGACCCTCGCTCCGACAAGCGTCAGTCTGCCTCTCTGGCGCTTGTTTTCCCCGGGCGGATGCGAACCGCGTCCGCCCGGGGTCCTTCCTTTCCGGCTCCTGGCCGTCGGCTCGCTCACCGGTGTCTAGGATTCGGGACCGGGCAGGCGGCGCCGGCCCCATTACCGCAGCTCAACCGCCTTCACCGTTCGGTTCCACAGCTCGCGGCCCGCTGTGTCGTACACCTTGATCGTCATCGACCGGTCCTCCCGGGGGCCGGCGAAGTCCAGCGTGGCAAAATTGCGGTCCTGGTAGAAGGTCCCGGGCACGGCGAGATAGTTGTCGTACCCGTCCGGATCGAAGTCGGCCGGGCCTGCCGTAAACGGCGAAACCGTCATGTCGTAGAAGGGATACGTGCCCCAGCGGTCGAGCTTGGTCAGTACCGTGTAGTGGACGTCACCGGTGATGAAGAATACCCCGCGTATGTCGTTGTCCTGGATCCGGCGCAGCAGCTCGGCCCGCTCCTCCGGGAAGGTGGCGTAGGCCTCCCAGCCCGGGACCGGGTTCAGCACCTGGCTGCCGACGACCACGATCTTGAAGGTGGCACGGCTGCTCCGGAGCGCGTCGATCAGCCAGTCCAGCTGCTCGCGGCCTAGCATCGTGCGCCCGGGCTCGCGTCGATGCTCGGGCGACCGGTGCCAACGGTTGTCGGTCAGGAAGAACTGCACGTCGCCCCACTCGAACATCGTGGTGATGCCGCCGAATTCCGGAGTCCCCACCTCGGGGTTGCCCCAGAAGAGGTCGAACGTCTCGAGTGCGGTCCGCTTTTCCCTCCACGTCCAGTCGCTGTTGTCGGGACCGTAATCGTGGTCGTCCCAGATGGCGTAGTGGTGTACCGAGCCCAGCAGCGGCTGCAGCCCGGGATAGGACCGGGTGTGGGTGTAGCGGTAGAACATCCCGGTCCGCGTATACCAGTCTGACTCGCGCAGGTAGACATCGTCGCCCATCCAGATCATGGCGTCGGGGTTCTTGTCGAGGATGGCGTCGAGGATTTCGAAGCCTCCTCCATACGGCTCACCCGGCCTATCGTACGGGGGATCGTTCACGTAGAAGCAGCTTCCGATGACGAACCGGAAGTCGGGCGGATCGGTGCGCCACTGCCAGAGGTGCTGCGTCTGAAAGCGCAGAGGATACGGCCGCTCGACCGGCTGCCCGTTGATGTGGAGCTCGTATCCGTACCGCTGGCCCGGCTCCAGTCTTCCGACGACCGTCTTGGCGATGAAGGCCTGGTCGGCCTTCGTGCGGATGTTCTCCGTCTGATACCGCGTGGAGGGGTCGGCCTCACTCCAGTAGACGAACTTCACCTCGGCGGCCCCTTTCGTCTGCGCCCACAGCAGCGCCTCGAACATCTCCGAGTAGCCCACCATGGGGCCCGACTGGAGAAGCTCGGCCTGGCCGAGGAGAGGGCTGGAGCACAGGAGAACCATGGGTATCGCTGCGGCGAGCTGTCTTCGCATTTCTACCTTCCGGTGGCAATGCTGCGAGGGTTCGAGGGCGGCCCCATGCCGGCCGTGTGTTGAAGCAAGATAGCGGCGTTCGGGGAAGGCCCATAGCTTCAGCGGCCATCGTTCGCCCGGCCCGTCGGTCAACCGGATTAGGAGCAGAACATGAGGAATCTCGCAGCGCTGCTGTTCGTAGCCTGTCTCTTCCTGGGGGCCGCCAATCCCCTGCTCGCGCAGCAGCGCGGGAACAAGTTCATTGCGCTCAGCGGCGGCGCGACGGTGGGAGACCTGGCCGGAGGCGGTTTCAGCACCAGCAGCCGCTGGGGAGGAACCGCGGGGCTCCAGGGTGGAATCCGCACCAGCCGGAACTCGGTAGTCGCGCTGGAAGCCAACTGGGTTCAGAAGGGCGGCGACAACACGCGCCTGGATTACATAGAGCTGCCTCTGCTTATCGGTGGCGTCGGTACGCTGGCCGACGGAGTATGGCGCGGCCGGGCATACGCCGGCATAGGGATCGGGTTCAACGTGGCGTGCAGCGCGAGCGGGTCCGTCGACTGCGACCGTGCCAAGAGCACCGAATGGGCCCTGCCGCTCGGTTTCACCTTCGCGCGCTGGACAAGCGGAGGGACGCTCATCGGAGTCGACATCCGCTACTCCCTGGGCCTGTCGGACGTTCTGGAGAACTCGACGTTCAAGAACCGCTCGTGGCAGTTCCGGTTGATCGTGGGCAAGGGCAGGTAGAACCGGCACCGGGCTTCCGATCCCGGCCGAACACCTGACCGCCGGGCTCGACGACTGGCTGGCGGGATCTGTTCCGGGCTCTCGCGAACGCTCGTCCGACATCCCGCGTGTCCCGTCGCCGGCGGCAGCTCGTCGCCCGATCGCCGGAGCGCGTCCGTTCTCCCGGGCGCGAAGCGTGGGTCTTCCCGAACGCAGGTGGAGCACTCGTGCATCCGGAGAAACGGGGTGCACGACGGAAGCGGGCATCGAGCAGGAGTCATGAGCGAGCAGCGCTCCCACCATGACAGCGGCGCATCCGACGGCCCCGGCCGGGGTCTCTGGAGCTCCGTGCGCGAGTCGCTGGCCGGCACGGAACAGGACTTCACCACCGGAAGCCTGAACCGGGCGGTGGCTCTGCTGGCCATCCCGATGGTGCTGGAGATGGCGGGCGAGTCGCTGTTCGCGGTCGTGGACGCCTTCTTCGTGGCCCGGCTGGGGGCGGAGGCGCTGGCGGCCGTCGGCCTCACGGAGTCGGTGCTCGAGATCATCTACGCGATCGCCGTCGGACTCAGCATGTCGACAACGGCGCTGGTCGCGCGACGAGTCGGCGAGAAGGACGAGCGTGCGGCGGCCCGCACGGCGGTGCAGGCCATCGCCGTGGGCGTGGTTCTCTCGGTGATCTTCGGGGTGGCCGGCATCATCTGGGCCCCGGACCTGCTGCGGCTCATGGGGGCAGACGAGGCCACCGTCGCGGAAGGGACAACCTACACGCGGATCCTGTACGGCGGCATGATCGCGATCCTGCTGCTGTTCCTGAACAACGCCATCTACCGCGGTGCGGGAGACGCGGCGATGGCCATGCGCTCCGTGTGGCTGGCCAACGGGATCAACGTCGTGCTCGATCCGCTGCTGATACTCGGGATCGGGCCCTTCCCCGAGCTCGGGCTGACGGGAGCCGCGGTGGCCACGACGATCGGTCGCAGCACGGGAGTGCTCTACCAGTTCTGGGGATTCTCGAGGGGGAGACGACTCCGGATCGGTCGCGCGGACGTCCGCCTTGATCCGTCCGTGATCGGGCGGCTGCTCCGGGTCTCGGCGGGCGGTGTCGGCCAGATGATCATCGCCACGGCCAGCTACGTCGGACTGATCCGCATCCTGGCAACCTTCGGCAGCGTCGTCCTGGCCGGATACGTCATCGCGATCAGGGTGGTGATCTTCATCATCCTGCCTTCGTGGGGACTCTCCAACGCCGCCGCCACGCTGGTCGGCCAGAACCTGGGGGCGAAGAAGCCCGATCGTGCCGAGCGCTCAGTATGGGTCACCGGCGGATGGAACATGCTGTTCATGGCCGTGGTGACCGTGATCTTCGTGCTGTTCGCCGACTCCATCGTCGGAGTCTTCACGTCCGACCCCGAGACCCACGCCGTAGGCACGAGCGCACTTCGGATCATCAGCTACGGATACGTCTTCTACGCATGGGGAATGGTGATGCTGCAGGCCTTCAACGGGGCGGGAGACACGGCGACGCCGACGTGGGTCAACTTCTTCTGCTTCTGGCTGTTCCAGATTCCGCTGGCCTGGGTGCTGTCGCGGGAGAGCGGGATCGGGCCGGAGGGAGTGTACTGGGCGATCGCGGTGTCGTACTCGCTGTCGGCGGTTCTGGGAGTCTACCTCTTCCGGCGCGGGCGGTGGAAGGAGAAGGAGGTCTAGGAGTCGAGGACGTGGCTAAGTGTGGCCGGGCGCCCCCGAGGTGAGCAGCACGTGGACGTCGCGGGCGAACCTCAGCCGTTCTTCTTTCGTCCTCCTGAGCGAGAAAGTCGCCGCGCCCATGTGGCAGAACATCATGGCCATACCGCGGCATTCGGCCTCCTCTCTCTCGAAGCCGATCTCTTCGAACGCCCGGGTCATGTATCCAAGTCGCTTCTGATCGACCTCCTTCACGATCTTCATGATCTTGGGGTCGGTCGAGGCCCAGCCCCGGACGGCCTTCTCGTAGCGTCCACGGTCCTGAAGGGAGATCTCTTCCATCAGCGACAGGAGGCGGTTGGCCGGGCTTCCCTCGGTGCTCTCGGCGCTCCGACTCATCGCCTCCAGCATGTATCGAGAGACGTGGTCCGCCACCGCGTCGAGCATGGCCTGGCGGTCCTCGAAGTGCCAGTAGAAGCTGCCCGGAGTCACGCCCAGCGAGCGGGCTAACGGCTCTACATACAGGCCTTCGACGCCCTGTTTGTCCAGCGTCTCCAGAGCGTGGTTGAGCCAGTCTTCCCTGTGAAGCCGCTTCGACGTCGGAGGCATGCTTCGTCGCTCCACTCCAGGAGGTTCGCCGTTCGAGATTTGCGAGGGGCAATGTAAGGGGATAGGCAAACGTCTGCCCGATGGCGGCCAGGGCGCCGCTCAGTGCTCTTGCGCGTCAGTGCGGCCCGACCGGCGGTTGGACTCGAGCGCTGGAGGGGTCCCGCGACTACGCCGCTCCCGGCTCCGGGGCCGGGACCCGACGCCCGCGCCACTCGCGAACCCTTTCCGTGACCCGATGCTGCAGCATGGTCAGCGCCGGTACAAGCACCATGATGATCGCGGTGGCAAAGAGGATACCGACGCCCAGGCTCACCGCCATCGGTACCAGGAACCTGGCCTGCAGGCTGCGCTCGATGATCAGCGGAAAGACTCCGAGGAAGGTCGTCAGCGAGGTGAGAAGGATGGGCCGGAAGCGAATCTTCGCGGCGGTCAGGATCGCTTCCGGCAGGGGCTTGCCGCTCCGGTGTTCCGCGTTGACGAAGTCGAGCAGCACCAGGGAGTCGTTCACCACCACGCCGCTCAGTCCGACCAGCCCGAACAGGCTCAGCATCCCAAGCTCCAGCCCCATCACCAGGTGACCGACCACCGCGCCCACGAAGCCGAATGGAACCGCCGCCATGATGATCAGCGGCTCCACATAGGATCGGAAGGGGATCGCCAGCAGGGCATAGATGACGAACACGGCCAGCAGGAACCCCCGCATCATTCCGCCGAGTGCCCTGGCCTGCTCGCGCTGCTCGCCGCCGAAGCCGTAGCGCAGGGCCGGATAGCGTGCCTGCGCCTCAGGCAGGATCGACCCGGTGAGCTCGGTGTTCGCTTCCTGGCCCGTGATCACGGAGCGGTCCACTTCGGCCATGACCGTTACGATCCGGCGGCCGTTCACTCGCCGGATCGTGGAAGGCGCGCTTCCGAAGGAGACGTCGGCCGCCTCCGACAAGGGGATCGCCGCCCCGGAGGGCGTGACGATCCGGTACCGCCGGATGTCGGCGAGCGTGTTCCGCTCGTCTTCCGGCAGGCGAACGTAGACCCGGACCTCCTCCCGCCCGCGCTGGATGCGCAGCGCCTCGGCGCCGAAAAAGGCCGCCCGGACCTGTCGCCCGAGGTCGTCCAGCGTGACGCCAAGTGTCCTGGCGCGTGGCTTCAGTCGCAGCTCGACCTCGCGCTTCCCGATCTCCTGGTCGTTGCGCACGTCGAACACACCTGCGTAGGCCCGAAGCTCCGACTGAACCTCACCGACCGCCCGCGTGAGCACCGCGGTGTCGGGGTGAGAGATCTCCACCTGAACCGGCGCGCCAAGGTCTATGAGCTGCGCCGAGAAGGTGAGGCTGCGCGGTCCGGGCAGATCGCCTGCGGCTGCGCGCCACGCCTTCTCGAACTCGGTCGAGCTGATCTGGCGGTTCTCCGCCTCGAGAAGACGAAAGACGACCTCGGCCTTGTGGGACTCGATGAAGGCGGGGAGCAATCCCGCCCCCGGGCCCACCTCGGCCGAGGGGTAGCTGCCGACGCTCACGTGTACCGCCTCGATAAGCGGCGGGTGATCGTCGCTCAGCTCGGACTGGAAGGAGTCGGCCACCTGCCGGCCGAGCCGCTCCAGATAGGCCGCCACGTCCCGGGTACGCTCTGTCGGCGTGCCCTGAGGCATCTCCACCTGCGCGATGACCTGGTCTCCTTCGATGCGGGGCAGGAAGCTAAAGCTGAGGTACCGTCCCGCGACGACCCCGAGCGTGATGAGCACGACCGACACAGAGCCCGCGAGGACCAAGCCATAGTGCTCGGTGGCGAAGCGCACCGTCCGATCCAGCGGACCGTCGATGAAGCGCCGCAGGCCGCTCTGAACCGCTTCCTGGACGCGCTCCACCGGCCACAGCCAGCCGGGAAGCCGTGCGTGGGCTCCCTCCGGCAGGTGCGACAGGTGGTGCGGCAGGATGAACAGCGATTCGATCAGAGAGAACAGCAGCACCGCGATCACGACCATGGGGATGAACTTCAGGAACTTCCCGATGAACCCGGGAATGAACAGCAGGGGGGTGAACGCCGCCACCGTGGTGAGGACGGCGAAGGTGACCGGAACGGAGACACGCTGGGTGCCCTTGATCGCCGCCTGGAGGGGACCCGTTCCCCGCTCACGCTCCTTGTAGATGTTCTCGCCCACGACGATCGCGTCGTCGACCACGATCCCGATGGCGAGGATGAGCCCGAACAGCGACATCATGTTGATGGAGACCCCCAGCCACGGCATCACCGCGAAGGTGCCGATGAAGGAGAGGGCGATTCCCACCGCGACCCACGACGAAAGTCGGAGGTCCAGAAAGAGGGTAAGGGCTATGAGCACCAGTACGAGGCCGATGATTCCGTTCTTGCGTAGCAGGCTGAGGCGGCTGTCGAGCAGCTCCGCGTCGTTCTGCCAGATCGCCACCTCGATGCCGCGGGGAAGGGTCGGCTCGAGGTCCTGGTCAAGGTAGCGCTCCACCACATCGACGATCTCCAGGACCTGCTCATCGGCGGTGCGGAAGACCTGGACGAAGGCCGCCGGCTGTCCGTCATAGAGGTTGATCAGGTCGGCATCCTGGAAACCGTCCTTGACATCGGCTATCTGGTCGAGGCGCAGGGTGGCCCCGTCGCGGGCGCCTCGCACGATGATCTCGGCGAAGTCATCCCGGTCGTAGTTCTGACCCTCCACACGGACCAGAATCTCCTCATCCGCCGTGTCTACCCGGCCGCCGGGAAGGTCGAGGCTCGCCGCTCGAACGGCCCGGGCCACGTCCTCGAGGCTGAGCCCGTAGGATCGAAGCACCTCGTTGGGCACCTCGATGGAGATCTCGTAGTCCCTCACGCCGCTGGTGCGCACGAAAGAGATCTCGGGCAGGGTCGAGAGATCGTCCTTCATCCGGTTGGCCAGCTCCTTGAGCGTCCGTTCGGGAACGTCGCCGTGCACAGCGATCTCGATCACCCGGGTGCGGTTCGTGACCTGCGTGACCTCCGGCTCCTCGGCATCCAAGGGGAAGCTCGTGATGCGATCCACCTCGGCCTTGATCTCGTCCAGCGCACGCGTGACGTCCTCGCCCAGGTTGAGCTCGACGAACACGACGCCCACCCCTTCCGATGCCGTCGAGGTGATCTGACTGATTCCCTCGACCGACTCCACGCGCTCCTCGATGCGCTGGATGACTCCCTCTTCCACCTCCGCGGGCGATGCGCCCGGGTACTCGACCCGGACCTGGACGGCGTCCAGCCTGGATTCGGGAAAGACCTCCGTCACGATGGTGGACACGCTGAGGAAGCCGGCCGCGAGGATGAAGATCATCAGCAGGTTCGCGGCCACCTTGTGGCCTGCCATCCACTCGATGGCGCGGCTCACGGCCCACCGCCTTCCACGATGCGGACGGTCATCCCGTTCGTAACCACGTCGATCGGACTGACCACGACCGGTTCGCCCTGCCGCACTCCCGCCTCGACGAACACCTCGCCATCCACTTCCTGGATGAGGGCCGCGGGTGCGATGACGAGAAGCGTGTCCTCGCGTACGACCCAGACTTCGCGGCCGTCACGGAAGGCCGCCTGCGGAACGACCAGGTATCTCCCCACGGCGGCACCCTGGATGTCCACGTCGGCATAGGTGCCGAGCAGCAGCGGCGGGCGTCCCGAGTCGTCGCTCAAAAAGGGATCGGGGATCCGGACAACGACGTCTACCGTCCGGGTCTCCGGGTTCAGCGCCGCTTCGGCTCTATCCACGTAGCCGCCCCAGGTGTAGGTCCGGCCGCCGAACTCGGCGCGAACCGTGGCCGGGATGGCGGACTCGCGATCGCCCGCCGCGGTCTCCCACAACCCCTCCACCAGCGATGCCTCAGAGTCGGTGAGGGGCACGACGATCTCGACTTCGTTCGAGTCGTACAGCGCGGCCATTACCTGGCCCGGGGCAACGTATTGCCCGACGTCGACCGACTTCGACCGCACTACGCCGTCGAACGGCGCCCGGATCCGGGTCCGATCCAGCGACAGGCGGGCGTCCTCCAGTCGCGCCTCGGCCCGGCGTAGCGAGGCCTCGGCCGCCCGGAGCTGGGGCTCGCGGAAGATTAGGCTGCCAAGCTCACCCGAATCGGGTGGGGTCTCGATCCCCTCCCGCTGTCGCAGCCGATCGTACTCCTCGAGCGCCAGCTCGCGCCGTTCCTCGGCTTCCAGGACGTCCACCTGGCGCTGGGCGACCTCGGCGGCGGCGCTCTCGACAGCGTTCTCGTAGTCGTCCGACTCGATCCGGAGCAGCACTTGCCCCTGCTGGAAGTGGCCGCCGGATGCCAGGGATGGAGCTACCCACTCTACCCGCCCGGCGACCTGTGGCGAGAGGGTGATCTCGCTGCGAGGCCGCACGGTGCCGTTCCCCCGGATCGTCAGGTTCCCGGACCGGACGTCGGCCGGGATCGTCACCACGAGGGGCAGGCGGCGCGGCGGCTCCTGCTGAGCCGGGCGCGGTCTCAGAACCATGAGCAGCGCGAAGCCGAAGACCCCGACCCCCAGGATCACAAGCGCCTTGAGGAGAGGGCTTAGACCTCCGAACCAGGCTGAGAATCTGTTCCTCCCGCTCATCGCCCCACCTCCTCGGACCGGAACATCACGTCATCCATGCGCTCGAACGCATCCTGCACGCCCTGGCTCGGATCCTCGTCGACCACCCAGGCGCCGCCGAGGGCTCGATGGACCGTGAGCCGCGCCTCGGCCAGCGCCCGCTCGGCGGTGGCCAGGTTGGTCTCGGTGCTGGCCAGGTTCTGCCGTGCGTCCAGGTACTCCAGGTAGTCACCCACTCCCCGCTGGAACGAGCGGAGCTGGAAGTCCACCGACCCCTGCGCCGACGCGAGCTGACGCCGCAGGAGCTCGTAGCGCTCGCCCTGCTTCTCCAGGTTTACCAGGCTCGTCTGTACCTCCTTGAACGCGGTGAGCACCGTGCGCACGTAGGCCGCCGCAAAAGCCTGGAATCGGGCCTCGGCGACGCCCACGTTCGCGCGCAGCCGCCCGCCCTGGAAGATCGGCTGGAGCAAGCCGCCGACGAGGTTGAGGAAGTACTGGTCGACCCGGAACAGGTCGTTGATCTCGCCCGACTGAAGTCCCACGCTCGCGTCGAGACGGATCGCGGGGTAGAGCTGCGCCTTTCTCGCTCCGATGCGGTAGCGGGCAGCCTCCATGCGCTGCCATGCCGCCCACACGTCGGGCCGCCCCTCGAGCAGGGAGGCGGGCAACTCGGGCGGTACGGGGTCCAGCACGATGGCCGGGGCCGTTTCCTCGCCAAGCAGCTCATCGATCTGACCGGCGTAGCGGCCGAGTAGCACTGCCAGTCGGCCCTTCGCTTCCTCGAGCCGACTCTCGAGCACGGGAAGCGCGGCCTGCGTGTTCCGGAACAGCGACTGGATGCCGTACAGCTCGAAGGTGGTGACCAGTCCCCGGTAGTAGCGCTCGTTCGTGAGGTCGGCCCGCTCGTCGAGAAGGTCGACGCTGAGCCGGGTGAGCTCTACGCTCCGCTCCAGCTCGACGAACTCGAAGTAGGTAGACACCGTCGTGGCGATCACCGCCAGGCGGGCAGTCTCGTAGTCACCCTCCGAGGCCAGGAAGTCGCTCACGGCGGCCTTGGTATCGTTTCGTGCCCGGCCCCAGAAGTCGAGCTCGTACGAGAACCCAAGGGCCGCGCTGTAGGTCCAGTACTTGAAACGATCCGGGAAGGCTATCCCTCCCGGCGGCGCGCCCCCGTCCCCGTCTCCGTCGCCGATCTCGCCCGCGAAGCCGGTGTTGGTCGGCGCGTCGGTGTAGGTCGCGTCGGCGGACAGCCCGAGCGACGGGTACAGGTCCGCGCGGGCGATCCGGTAACGCTGGCGCACCTCCTCGACGCGGGCGACGGCCTCCCGCAGATCGAGGTTCGCTGCGAGGGCGGTGTCGACGAGCCGCTCCAGCACCGGATCGTTGTAGACCGTCCACCAGCGCTCCGCCTCGCGGGCCGCCTCGGGTGTGCTGTCGGGAGCCGCCGCGAATCCCTCGGGCAGATTCCGAACGACGACCGGCTCCCTGGGTTCCGGGGCGAAGGAGCAGCCGGAGGCGAGGACGGTCCAGGTCGCCGCGAGAACTACCGAGCCCCGTAAACGCCTTCGGCTACGCATCGGACACCTCCCGGCTCGCCAGCCCGTAGTAGACCACCTCGAACACATGCTCCTTGCGGGCCTCGACGAAGGCGTCGAAGTCCTCGCGGGCGAGCGGGTTGAGCATCCGGACCGTGGGGAGCGAGACGAAGAAGAAGACGCAGGCCGAGACGATGGTAAGCATGGTCTGCTTCGGGTCGACGGCCCGGATCTCGCCCTTCTCGGCCGCCCGCAGGATCGCCTCCTCCATCCGCTGCTGCGGGGAACCCCTGGTGGCGAAGGCACGGGCCAGGTGCTCGCCCAACAGCGTGCTGCCACTCAGGTTCTCCGCCACGATCATCATCGCCATGTCCTGGTGCTCGCGGACGTTGTCTACGTAGTGGTCTATGAAGCCCCGCAGGATCTCGGAGAACGGGGCGTCCTCGACCGTTGGCACCTCGAAGCTCTCCATGAACTGGCCGAACATGTGCGTGAAGCACGCTTCGAAGAGCTGCTGCTTGGTTCGGAAGTAGTAGTGCAGCAGCGGACGGTGGATTCCAGCCTCATCCGCGATCTCCTGCATGCGCGCCCCGTCTCTGCCCTTGCGGGCGAACACCCTGAGCGCCGCCTCGAAGATGCGGGCCTCGGTGTCGGCCGCCTCGGAGTCTGCCATCGTTCGCGACTCTGTATCCTGTGTCGTCACGTTCCCGATCCTGTCCAGAGAGTTTGACACTATAGTTAAACAATAATGGAAAACATTTTGGCGTCAACCTGTAGGACTCAGGGGGGGCTCATGCTGGGGTCGTGATCCGGGAGGCAGAGCAACCCCCGCAAGGATGTTCAGAACACCGTTGACAGACGTATATGGTGATTATATACTCAAACTATGGGTGAGTGGCCTAAGGAACTCACGGCGTGCACCGGCTTTGAGTGGGATGCTGGAAACATAGACAAGAGCCGGGAGCGCCACCCGGTCTCGGCGGCTGAGTGCGAGCAGGTCTTCTTCCAACGCCCCGTACTGATAGCCGCGGACCCGAGACACTCCCAGCGCGAGCCACGGTTTGCGGCTCTGGGGCAGACAGCCGACGGCAGATTGCTGACTATCGTGTTCACGATCCGCGGAACCCTGATCCGGGTGATCTCAGCGCGACCGATGAGCCGTCGCGAGCGGAGGGTGTATGAGCGAGCGTGAGAAGAAGCCCGTGGTGAAGGAGAGCATGCCGAAGTTCCGCACCGAGGACGCGGAGCGGGATTTCTGGGCCGAACACGATGTCGTGGACTTCTTCGATTGGGAGAAGTCGGTTTCGGGCTCCTTCCCGGCGCTCAAGCCATCTACCCAGACGATATCGCTCCGTCTGCCGAAAGCCCTGCTCGAGGAACTCAAGGCACTCGCGAACGAACGCGACGTTCCATACCAGAGCCTGCTCAAGGTCTTCCTGGCCGAGCGCGTTGCGCGAGAGCGAGGGAGAAAGCGAACCCGGGCCAAGGCTGATGTCTAACACGCGCCCGGAGTCACTCTGCACGCGCCACCCACACGACGGGGCGCAGAACCACCCCCACGGCGACACGGGGGGTAAGTACTCCGCCCTGCGCACGCTGGCCAAGATCGGGGGCTACTTCAGCAGTGGACCCGTCAGCGCGGGGCTCGCGGTGACTACGCCCAGCGTGCACATCACAGGGTCAGGGGAGCTCGGGGTGAATGACGCCGAGTTCACCGCGGACACGACCGTGCTGCGCGCGACGGTCCAGACGGACCTTCCGGCCGAGTTCAAGTCGCCCTTGTCGGTGGCTCTCGGCCTTGGCTGGCAGATCGGCAAGGCCCGCCTGAACGCGAGCGGCGAATGGTTTGACCGAATCGATCCGTACGTCGTGATGAAGGGAGAAGAATACGTACAGCAGATACCGCAGGAGGTGCGGCAGCCCGACCTGGTCCAGTCCGGACGAGGTATTCAACTGGGCCCTGGGACTGGAATACGCGTTCAAGGAGTCGGTCGTCGGATACGCCTCGTTCTCGACGGACCGGTCAGGTCTGACTGAGGACATCGAGCGAGCGGACCTGTCGCTCACCACGGTAGATCTGTATTCCGCGTTCCTCGGGGCGGACTTCATGGTGAAGGATGCCCGGCTCACAGTCGGGGCCGGCTATGGGTGGGGCAGCGAGCCCGCACAGCGCGTGACAGATGTCCTCGGGGGACCCGACGAGGGTTTCGCCGCGAAGTTCGTCTGGAGCCGATTCCGAGCGCTGTTCGGGTTCGAGGTGGGGGTCGATTGAGGAGGGGTCCGGTAGAGGATTGGATAGGAGTCCCAAAACCATGGGTGAATAGCATGCGAGTGATGACCGGGGTCCTCCTCGTCGCGTCCGTGATCGCCGCCCCTCAGGCCAGCGCTCAGGAGATGCTCTCCCCCGACGACGGTGGCATGACGGTCTCGATGGGCCAGCCGTTGTCCCTCAAGCCCCAGGCGGGCCTTTCGCTCGGGGGCTACTTCGAGGACGAAGCGTCGGAGTTCACGGCCTACCTGAACGCAGGGATCCGGAAGGACCTCCTGAGCCCGGTGGTCGCGCTGGGGGCCCTGCTGCTGGAGGGGTACGGCGGCGTGCGGGGCAGCGAGATCGATGGGGGAGCCAGATTCCTCTACAGCATCCCGGCGATCTGGCTCTCGGGGGGTGTCGATTGGAACTTCCGCGACGGAAGCCTCCCGTTCCTGCTGCGCGCGTCGATTCCCTTCCGGCGCGGCGGAGTCATCGCGCGCGGCGGCCTGGTCACCGTCGACTGGCTTCCCGCGCGTGGCAACTCCTTCAATTTCGGATTCAGCTTCCCGATCGGGCAGAAGTGGGCCGGCAAGACCCGGCCCAACCACATGGCGTACCCCGTCTCACCCGATCGTCCGGACCTGGCTCCTGTCGGGTTCTCCGACCCGGCGCTCGAGCCTGCCCTCGCCAACGTGCGGGAGACCTCTTATTGGGTGAACCGCCTCACGGTCCCCTATTTCGATCAGGCGGCCCGCCGCAGGGATCAGGCCGTGGCCGCGTTCACCGAGGACACGAGGCAGATCCAGGCCCGGCTCGCTGCGTCCGATCCCCTGTTCGGAGGTGCGCACGGCGCTGAGGCAGAGACCCGGGCGTACCATGCGGAGGTCGCGCGGGCCTTCTCGATCGCGATCTCGGGTGCGGCGGTCTCGCTCGGCCGGGCTACCCCGGCGGGCGAAGCGGCGGCCGAAATGGCGCGGGCGATCCTGCTGGAGGAGGTCCTGCTTCCGTACGACCGACTCCTGGGCGTGCACAAGAAGAACGACACCACGAACGGCCTGGCGTTTGCAGCCATGCAGGTATTCACCGACTGGGCAGAATCGAGCGCGTCGGTGCCGGCCGATCGGATCGAGGCCGTGCGCCGCGTCTTCCAGGCCGTGCTCGACGAGGTCGAGGCGGCCCGGGCCCAGTCGAAGGAATGGTGGGGAGACGACCGGCTGGTGTGGCTCCCGCTCCAGTACGGCCTGCTGCCCGAGGAGCACGACACGCAGGCCGAGCTCGACGCGATCATCGAGCGGGCCACCGGAGAGGAGTTCTCGGTAGGAAACAGAGCGTCCTACGCTCTCGGGCTCCAGTTCCAGTGGGAGCTGTACATGGGGATCCAGCGGGCAGAGGACTACCACGTCCTGTGGATTCACGACTACAAGGGCAAGAACGCACAGGGCGAGCCGGACCTGGTCTCGTTCCATATGACGTTGAATTACCTGAAGGTCCTGGCGGACCGGGTGCGCGAGTACGATGAGGTGGGCCACATGCCGACCTACTTCATCTTCATCGACCAACATTACTACGAGATCGCGAAGTCCCGTCGCTGGCTGACGGTCCTCGAGAAGCCGCTGGACCACCTGCCCAAGCTGCCGGACGGGTTCGAGTGGATGGTGGACTCGCTGACGGTGGCCCAGGCGGACTTGCGTGAGGCCGTGGCAAGCTCGGAGCGGCTTCAGGCGGGCGCGGGGCAGTACGGCGAGGAGTGGCTCAAGAACCGGATCAAGGTGCAGGTTAGCGTCACGAACCCGGCCGACATCTCGTACTGGGCGAACTCGTATCTCCCGCTCCGGGGATGGCCGGACAACGCGATCCGGGACCACCGCAAGATCTCGTTCTACGACATCACGGAGGAGGATCCGTACCGGGGTTCGGCCACGTTCAGCGGGATGGGCGTCGGCGAGCACTACATCGGTCCGAACTGGGAGGACCGGGCGCTGGTGCTCAGCGGCCCGGCGGCCCTCGAGGTGAAGCACCAGGCCCGGGCCCTGCTCGAGAGCCAGGGGTTCGATGAGGACGAGGTCCCCGAGCCGTTCCGGGCGAAACCTTTCGCCGAGGACTACTGGGAGAAGGTCGAGGAGTACGCGGCGCAGGTCGAAGGAGGCGTGAGGCCCAGGGCGATCCAGCTGCACAACGGTACCGGCTACTTGATGAAGCCGATCAACGTGATGAAGGCGGTCCTGTATACGCTCATGCCGCCGGGCACGGTGATCATCGATCCAGACTCGCTGTTCCACAGCCCGCTGTGGGCCTCCATGCTGACCGGCAGCGCCCTGCGCGGCGTGCGCGTCTTCATCATCCACCCCTCGCAGGCGAACGCGCCCGGGCAGGCCTTCGCGACCCTGTCGCGGGCCAACGAGATGTTCGAGCGGCTGATCATCGCCGAGCACGAGCTCGGGTCGGAGCTGGAGGCTGTCGGTGGGCTTCTGAAGTCGGGGTTGTACGACACCGATGTAGACGTGGGCAACCTGCCCGGGCGCATTCAGGCCTTCGCCGAAGGGTTCCGATCGAATCCCTGGCTTCAGGAGGTCCTGCCCGTCGGCCCGGACCTCATGTCGGTGATGGAGAACGCGGACAAGATCTTCGCCGAGGCCGTGGAAGGCCGGGAAGTCGAGTACCTGTCGGACGAGCTCGGGGGCGTCGTCCGGCCCAAGCTGCATCTCAAGACCAACTTCTTCGTGACCGGCGAGGTGCTCGACATCGTCCTCCAGTCTCCCGCGTTCGCGGAGTTCGCCCGCCAGTTCATCATCCAGCGCTCGCTGGACCACGTCACCCGGCGGGAATACCGCGACGTGCGCCAGCTGAACCTCACGCTGGCGGATCCGTTCTTCGAGATGGTCCGCGACATGCATGAGGAGTATGGACCGGAGCTGGCGGCGCGGTCCGCCGGCTACTTCGTCGTCGGGTCGTCGAACCAGGACTACCGGTCGATGATGATGGACGGTGAGGTCGCGGTAGCACTGTCGGGCCGGGCCACGATGAACGGATTCTTCGATTCGATAGGAATCGCGGGAGCCGCCACCTACCTCGATTCCGTGGAGCAGCTGAACGAGTACCTGCCCTACTACACGGGGTTTACGTGGAAGATGGCCCGTTGGGTCAAGGTAGCCCTGTAACCGGAGGGAGTCGCAGCATGCGGTATACAAAGGCCCTGCTGACGATCGCCTGGGTGATCGCACTGGCTCCCGCCGATGCGGGTGCGCAAACCACACTCGGCGTGAAAGGCGGGCTCAACGTCGCCAACCTGAGCGTGGACGATCCCGCCGACCCCGACTTCGGGTTCGACCGCCAGACGGATTTCCTCGCCGGGATCTTCGCTCAGTTCGGGATCGGCAGCGTGTTCGCCTTCCAGCCCGAGGTACTGTACTCGCAGCGTGGGGCGAAGTCGCGCGACGACGACCCGGCGATCAAGCTGAACCTGAACTACATCCAGCTCCCCATGCTCCTGATGGCCCGCCTCGGCTCGAGGGAGAGCCCGATCTACCCCATGGTGTACGCCGGGCCGTCCGTGGCCTTCGAGATGCGGTGCCAGGCAACCGGCGAGGATGAAGGCGTGAGCCTGAGCCTGGACTGTGACGATCCCCTGCTCGACGGCGAGCTTGAAACGAAGAAGACGGAATACGGCCTGGTGTTCGGAGGCGGCTTCGAGTTCCTGTACAGCCGACTGACGGTCCAGCTCGACGTGCGCTATAACCTGGGCCTCACGAACCTGAACGACTCGTCTGACGCCTCGGAGGTCAGCGTGAAGAGCCGCGTGTGGTCGTTCATGCTCGGGTTCGGCGTACCGATCGGGTAGAGATTTCGCAGGATCGGAACGGGAGGTGTACACGTCGCCTGAGGTGCCGTAGGACTTGAACTTGAATTCAGTCGGGCCGCCTGTGCAGATTAGGCGGCCCGACAATCGATCTTTCGCTTCGAGCGACGCAATCTGAAAGGAAGCATGATGAGCCACACTCTGCCCAAACTGCCGTACGCCTACAATGCCCTCGAGCCGCACATTGATGCACGCACCATGGAGATCCACCACACCAAGCATCACCAGGGCTACGTAAACAAGCTGAACGCTGCCCTGGAGGGTCACCCGGATCTGCAGAACCTGACGGCGCTCGAGCTGCTGCTGAATCTCGACCCGATCCCGGACAGCATCCGCACGGCGGTCCGCAACAACTGCGGGGGACATGTAAATCATTCGCTCTTCTGGACCAACATGAGTCCCAATGGCGGGGGAACGCCCGGCGGACTGCTGGGCGAGGCGATTGACGAGTCCTTCGGGTCGTTCGTGGAGTTCCACAAGCAGTTCAGCGCCTCGGCCGGTACCCGGTTCGGGAGCGGATGGGCCTGGCTGTGCGCGGCTTCGGACGGTCTCATCGTGACCTCGACCGCCAACCAGGACAACCCGATCTTCACCGATGGCGCGGTGCCCATCCTCGGTCTCGATGTGTGGGAGCACGCCTACTACCTCAACTACCAGAACCGACGCCCGGACTACATCGAGGCATTTTGGAACGTTGTGGACTGGGATGAAGTCGCGGCGCGACTGGCCCTGGTGCGGGCGCATGAGACGTTCGAGGAGATGAAGGGCTGGGCCAAGGGACAGTGGGATTCCCTGAAGGACGCGCTGAAGAAGATCACGGACTGACGCCCAAACACAGACCTGGCTACACGCCTCGGGGACCGCGATCCAGCGGTCCCCGTCACATCAGACGGAGAGTCTAAGAATGAAACGATGGTTCCTTGGCAGCTGCGCGGCATTGCTGTTTGCCGCCCCGGCCGCCGCGCAGGACAAGCCCAACATCCTCGTCGTGTGGGGTGATGACATCGGTCAGTCCAACATCAGTACCTACACGATGGGCGTGATGGGCTACCGGACCCCGAACATCGACCGCATCGCCGGCGAGGGCATGATCTTCACGGACTACTACGGCGAGCAGAGCTGCACGGCCGGTCGCTCGTCCTTCATCATGGGTCAGAGCGTGTTCCGGACGGGCCTCTCGAAGGTGGGACTTCCGGGCGCCGATCTGGGCATGCAGGTGGAGGATCCGACGATCGCGGTTGTCCTGAAGGAGCTCGGATACGCGACCGGGCAGTTCGGGAAGAACCACCTGGGTGACAAGGACGAAATGCTGCCGACGAACCACGGGTTCGATGAATTCCTCGGCAACCTGTACCACCTGAACGCCGAGGAGGAGCCCGAGCTCGAGGACTATCCCGGCGATCTGATCACGTCTGATGGCCGGACCTTCCGGGAGCGGTTCGGGCCGCGGGGCGTCATCCACAGTTGGGCCAACGAGGACGGCACCCAGCGCGTCGAGGACACGGGGCCGCTGACGAAGAAGCGGATGGAGACCGTGGATGACGAGACCTCTGAGGCCGCCGTCCGCTTCATCCGGGACGCTCACGAGCGCGGCCAGCCGTTCTTCGTCTGGTGGAGCGGCACGCGCATGCACTTCCGGACGCACGTGAAGGAAGAGTTGAGAGGGATCTCGGGGCAGGACGAGTACTCGGATGGAATGGTCGAGCACGACATGCACATCGGGAAGTTCCTCGACCTGCTCGACGAGCTGGGCATCGCGGACAACACGATCGTGTTCTACTCGACCGACAACGGCCCGCACTACAACACGTGGCCGGATGCCGCGTCCACTCCGTTCCGGGGCGAGAAGAACACGAACTGGGAAGGTGGCTGGCGCGTGCCGGCCATGGTCCGCTGGCCAGGCAACATCCCGGCCGGGTCGGTGACCAACGAGATCGTGCACCACATGGACTGGCTGCCGACGTTCGCCGCGGCCGCCGGCAAGTCGGACGTCAAGGAGGACCTGCTGGACGGCTGGCAGTCGTCTGCACTCGGCCGGTCTTATAAGGTGCACCTGGACGGCTACAACATCCTGCCGCTCCTCACGGGCCAGACAGACGAGAGCCCCCGTGAAGAGATCTTCTATTTCTCGGATGACGGAGATCTGACGGCGCTGCGCTGGAACGACTGGAAGCTGATCTTCATGGAGCAGAAGGCCACTGGCACCTTCCGTGTCTGGATGGAGCCGTTCGTTCCGCTCCGCGCTCCGCTGATGTTCAACCTGCGCCGCGATCCGTACGAGCGGGCCGAGACTACCTCGAACACCTACTTCGATTGGGTCCTCGACCACGTGTTCTTCATGGTCCCTGCGCAATCCTACGTTGCGCGGTTCCTTGCCACGTTCCAGGAGTATCCGCCGCGGCAGAAGGCGGCGAGCTTCAGCCTGCAGCAGGTGATGGAGAAGCTGGCACCGCCGACGAATTGAGGACGGCGTGCTGAATGCCAGGTAGCGATAGGGGGCGCCCGGAGTGGCGCCCGCTTCGCATTCATCCACTCCGCTGGATTGCGCTTCAGACTCAGCGCTCGAGAAGAAAGGCACCAATGCAAATTCAACGAATTCCGGCTTTTGTTCTGTTGGCTGCGTTCGCAGGTCTCAGCGCCTGCACCGAGCGGCCCGCCGACTCCTCCTCCGAGTTGAGCCAGATCTCCGAGGCGGCGCCGGCGCCGTCCCTTCGATCCTGGAACGAGGGCGCGTCGAAGCAGGCGATCATCGACTTCGTGGCCCGCGTCACGGATCCGGCTTCGTCCGACTACGTGGCACCTGCCGAACGCATCGCCGTGTTCGACAACGACGGGACGCTGTGGTCCGAGCAGCCGATGTATTTCCAAGTCCAGTTCGCCATCGACCGGGTGAAGGCGCTGGCGGACGAGCACCCCGAGTGGCGCGAGGAGGAAGCGTTCAGGGCCGTACTCGAGGACGATCGGGAGGCCCTGGCGACGTTCGAGCTGCAGGATGTACTCAAGGTCGTGATGACCGCTCACTCTGGCCTCACGACGGACGAGTTCGAAGCCGTCCTCAAGGACTGGCTGGCCACCGCGCGTCACCCACGGTACGGGGTCGCGTTCGACGAGCTCATCTACCAGCCGATGGTGGAGCTGCTTGTGTACCTGCGGGCGCACGAGTTCAAGACGTTCATCGTGTCCGGCGGCGGCATCGACTTCATGCGCAGTTTCGCCGAAGATGCGTACGGAATACCACCGGAGCAGGTAGTGGGCAGTTCGGGGGCGCTCGAGTTCAGCATGGACGACGGGTTCCCGACGCTGCACAAGCTGCCCGAGATCAACTTCGTGGACGACAAGGCCGGCAAGCCGGTCGGCATCTACCGGTACATCGGCCGTCGGCCCATCTTCGCCGCCGGGAACTCGGACGGAGACCTCCAGATGCTGCAGTACGCGGCTCCTGGAGAACGGACGGCGTTCGGCCTCATCGTCCACCACGACGATGACGAGCGCGAAGCCGCCTACGATCGCGACTCGCATGTGGGGAGACTGGACGTGGCGCTTACCGAAGCGCCGGAGCGCGGGTGGACGGTGGTCAGCATGAAGAACGACTGGAAGAAGGTCTTTCCCTCGCCCGAACTGCCGTAGAGCAGCGTCATGATGGAGGGCGGACGCCTCCGGTGGCGTCCGCTGCCGGCTACATCATCTACCGGGTGCTCGTGGGTCGGCGGTGGCTGCTAGGGAAGCCTCCGGTGCCTCCGCGCCCTTGCGTGGCGTATCCGGTCCCCCCGGGCTCTGAGCCGACCAGCCTGGTTGAACCTCTCTTGAATCTCCTCGCCTAGAGTCACGAAGGTACGGTAGCGTCCACCATCCTTGCGTTCCCGCAGAATCAGGCAGGCGCATGGACCGAAACCGCAGGCTTGTTTTATGTACGTCATTGGCGTATATTCATCATGCTGATCAAGGAGACGACGGTCTTCTCCAAGCGGGCGCAGAGCCTGCTCGATGCGGAGAGCTATCGTCTTCTGCAGCTGCGCCTCGCCGCGGACCCTGAGGCGGGATCACTCATTCCGGGTACCGGCGGTCTGCGGAAGATACGGTGGCGTGGCTCCGGTCGCGGCAAGAGCGGCGGCGTTCGCGTCATTTACTATTGGGCCAGGGCTTACGATACGATCTTGTTGCTCATGATGTTCGCGAAGAGCGAGCGCAGCGATCTAACCCGTGATCAGAAGAAGATCCTGCGCCGGATCGTAGAGGAGGAGTACAAGTGAAGGACGAACTGTTCCAGGAACTCGAGGAGAGCGTCCGTCAGGGCAGTAGCATCCTTCGAGAGCGTGCACATGCCGCTCGTACCTTCGAGATCCCGGAAGCGGATGTCGCGGCCATTCGCGAGCGGTACGGGCTGTCGCAGGCCAAGTTCGCCTCTCTCATGGGCATCAGCGTCCGGACTCTCCAGAACTGGGAGCAAGGTCGTCGCATTCCGCGCGGGCCCGCCAGGGTTCTGCTTCGCGTCGCAGCCTTCCACCCGGAAGCCGTGCTCGACGTCGTCCGGCCGCGCCAGAAGAAGGCTCGCAAGGCTGCGGCCAAGTAATTGCCCGCCGATCGTCAGGATCTTCCCGTCGCCCGACCTGCCGTAGGGAAGCGTCGTGATGGAGGGCGGATGCCTTCGGTGGCGTCCGCCCTCGGTGGAAGGAGTGCTGGAGATCAGCGACGCAGCTTGTAGTCCGTCCCGTACGCCGCGTTGATGCGCGCGTAGATCGTCTCGTCCACGTCCAAGGCCTCGACCAGCTTCCGGGCCCCGATCTCCTCGGACACGAACATCATGCCTGACGTGTCCATCTCGGGCTTCGGATACGCGGCGGGCGGCGGCCACACGTTCTCGTTGAACACCACCTCGCGCGCCTTGATGTCGTCCTTGGTCACGTTCCACACCATGTAGTCGGTGGCCAGCGTGATCGGCCCGTCGTACGTGCTGCGGATCCCGAGGCCCACGCGCTCCTGGATGTCGAAGTCGTTGAAAAAGTGGTAGGCCACGGCCATCCGCGGCCGGACCAGGCTCATCACCTTGCCAAACGACTCCGGCGACGTGTGGATCCCCACGCCGATCTCGAGCGCCAGGCTGGGCGGGAACTTGTACTTAGCGATGTAGTCCTCGACGGCCATCATCGCCTCGTGCACGACGAGGTCGCAGCCCTGCGAATATTCGACGAACCACTGGTTGGGATACGTGTCGCCGCCGAACACGAAGCACAGGTCGTTCCAGTCGAGCCGGTAGCTGACCGAACCGTCGATGCCGTGGATCGCCGGATACGACCGGATGACCACCCCGTTCTCCTCGTACACCACCTGGTTCTCACCCTTGTAGTCGAACTCGTGGATCACGAGCTCGCCGCCGGGGGCGGGCAGCCGGCCGACCCGGTTCTGGCGGTCCCAGGCCAGCGCCTCCTTCCAGTGCGTGAGCGCGTAGTCGGTCCCCAGGTCCTCACGCGGACCGCTCGGTCCCCACACGTTGAGCGGCACGCTGCGGCCGCCGACCCAGCCGCCGATGTAGTAGGCCGCGAAGTCGCCGAAGTGGTCCGTGTGCAGGTGGCTGATGAAGATCTTGTCCAGGAAGTCGTACGGGATCTCCAGGCTGGCGACGCGGACGTGCGAGCCCGTGCCCGAGTCGAACAGGAACTTGTCGCCGTTCCCGAGCTCCACCAGGAAGCAGGCGGCGGCCTGGGACTCGCGTCCCGTCGGCATGCCCGTGCCGCACGAGATGACCCGCATTTCGTCGGGCGCCAGGGTCTCGGAGTTCGGGTAGTAGGCGTCAGCGGGCCCGCGGGCCTCGGTCGCACTCACCAGCGCATCACGTTCCTGCGTCATCACGAAGCCGACGGTGGCGCCCGCGACGAGGGTCGCTATCACGCCCACCAGCACACCGGTCTTGAATGTCATGCTCGCATTCCTTTTCGGTTCAGAAGTTGTAGCCGGCCCTCAAATCGATCACGTTGTTCGACCGCTCGAAGTCTCCCTCGAGAGTATTGCGCGTTTCCTCGAACATGTACAGCAGCTCGAAACGCCAGCCCCGGTTCAGGCGGTAGCCCGGCCCGATGCGCACCCGCCACCTGGAGTTGAAGGTCTCCGCGGTCGGGTCGCCGAGGTTCACGAACGCCTCCGCGTCGCCGAACAGGTACCACGTCTTCGGCATTGACCGATCCGCCCGGTTCAACCCGAGGCGCACGTCAAAACGCATCCGGAACCGCCACGAGGGAGGATTCGTAGCTCTGCTCGGCGGCCGATCCCGAGTACCAGAAGTTCCGCCACTCCAGGCGCAGCAGGGTTGCGAGGCCGAGGCGCTTCACCTTCTGGGAGATAAACCCAGTCTCACGGATGTTGGACAGGATGTGAAGCGCCGCGCCGATCCGTGGAACGATGGAGAACGTCTGAAGGTCGTCGCTCTGTACGGTGTAATCGACGCTGACGTCCCCCGTCAGATCCAGCCAGTGAAGCGGCCGAAGCGAAGCCAGCGTGTTGATGGTCATCCCCGTCCACTTCTCCGGGCCGCTTACTTGTACCTTCGGCTCGAAGTCGATCTCGTAGAACCACTTCGGATTCGCGCTCGGGATACCGAGCGTCACGTTGGCCCAGATCTGGGTGGTGGAGCTGTCGTCCTGGGCGCGGAGGGCGCCGGGCCTGACCAGTGGCCCGACCAGAAGGCAGAAGGCCATCAGCGAAGGAGCGAGAGAAGAGCGACAGGTCCCGCTACAAGATCTAGCTCGCACTTCCCTCGCTCCGTTCGGTCGCCCGTTGGAGATCTTATGGCGATTCCCGTCTACGCCGTATCTGGCCGCCTCGGCTCAGTGGTCTCCGTAGGCCGCACGGTACGCTGCGTCGAACCGTCCTTCGTGATCCACGACGTCGTTCTCGCGCGCGTACTGATCCCACGATCGGATCAATGCAGCCTTCAAGTCGGTGTTCTCCGCGGAGACGTCATGAATCTCACCGGGATCGAGTGCCAGGTCGTACAGCTGCCACGTGCCCGTGCCGAAGGGTGCCGGAAGACGGAGCAGCTTCCAGTTGTCCTGGATGTACGCTCTCATTTCGAACAGCTCGTACCCTACCCCTTCGTTCTCTCGGATATGCTCCAACTCGCCGGTTAGGATCGGCACCGTCGATCTTCCGATGGGCGGCCGGATCGATCTTCCGCCTAGAGTCTGCGGGTAGGTGACACCAGCGATCTCGAGGAACGTCGGCATGATGTCCGTCACGTGGAGGAACGCGTGGTTCCACTGGCCGGCGGTGCTCATCGTCCCCGGCAGCCTGGCGACCATCGGCGACCTGATCCCGCCCTGCGTGGTGAAGCTCTTGAAGAACCTGAAAGGTGCGGAGCTGGCCTGAGCCCAGTTCGGTCCCATGTCGATGAACGAGCCGGGGAGGCCGCGGTTGTCCAGCGCGTTGTCGAACGTAGCCAGGTAACTGCCGTCGGCGTTGCCGGGATACGCGGTCGCGTGTGCCCCGTTCGCTCCGTTGTCGGAGAAGAAGACGATCAGCGTGTTATCGTACAGCCCGTTCTCTCTCAGGTAGTCCAGCAGGCGCCCGATCGACATGTCCATGTACTCGACCATGGCCGCGTAGACTTCCATGTCCCGCGCATGGATCGCCTTCTCGTCAGGAGGAAGGCTGTCCCATGGTCGCGTCATGAAGTTGGAGGGAAGCTCGGCAACCTCGGCGGGCACGAGGCCGAGCTCCTGCAAACTCGCGAGCCGCCTCCGTGCGAGCGCATCCCATCCCTCGTCATACGTGCCGCGGTACTTCGCGACGTACTCGGCCGGAGCGTGCAGGGGGTCGTGAGGGGCGGTGTAGGACATGTAAGCGAAGAACGGCTTCCCGTCGTCCTTGTTGGTGTCGATGAATTCGATCAGCGCATCCGTGTAGTTCTTCGACGAGTAGAAGTCCTCCGGCAGCTCGTCGATCCGCTGCCCGTTCCTCCGATAGATCATCGTCTGCGGCGGCGACAACGGCCGCATGTCCGCCCAGTGACTGCCCCCGCCGTTCATCATCGTAAACGTCTGCTCGAAGTCGCGCGCGTACGGACTCTGTGAATCCTCTTCGCCCAGGTGCCACTTCCCTGCCATGTAGGTGTGGTAGCCCGCCTCGCGCAGGATCTCGGGAATCGTGGCGACCTCGTCGGCCAGGTGACCGGAATAGCCCGGAAGGTCGGCGATCTCCGGGTAGATGAACTCGCCCATCACGCCCAGGCCGGCGACGTGGTTGTCGTTGCCGGACAGCAGGGCCGAGCGTGTGGGAGAGCATGTGGGCAGCACGTGGTACCCCGAGAACCGCAGGCCCTCTGAGGCGAGCTGGTCGATAACAGGGGTGTGGATCTCGCCGCCGAAGGCTCCGACATCGCTGTAGCCCAGGTCGTCCGCGACGATCAGAAGGATGTTGGGGCGGGTCTCCGGTTTGCTCACCGTCCCTTCACCGGCACACCCGGCCAGTGCCAACGGCAGTAGCGTCATCAGTCGGAATCGGTTGAGCTTCATCTCATCCCTCTAGTTCGCGTACTGGCTACGCTTCCGATCGACCTGGCGGAAGCTGCACCGTGGCGCGAGGAATCTCGGCACGCACGACGAGTACTGGCTACTTCTACGGCACGGGAATCTCCGTCCCGTACATGTCGTTGATCTCGGCATAGATCTCCTCGAGGATGTCGCGGTGCACGACCTTGCCGCCGAGCATCATGTCCGAGAACTGAGTGCGCTGGAGCGCCGGATCGGGCGGAGCGTTTCCAAGCGCCGACGGCATCGGCCAGATGTCCTCGTCCACTGCCGCCATCCGCACCCTGATGTCGTCCTTCGTCACGTTGAACACCATGTAGTCCACGGCGAGCGCGAGCGGTCCATCGTAGGAGCGCCGAATGTCGCGCAGGACCCCCGGCTGCGTGTCGAAGTCGTTGAAGAAGTGATAGCCGACCGCCATGCGCGGCCGGGTCTCGGCCATCACCTTGCCGAACTGTGCCGGCGAGGTGTGAATCTGCGTGCCCACGTTGAGTGCGGCAGCCGGGGTGAAGTTCTGCTTCGCGACCAGGGCCTCCGGGGTGATGAAGCACTCGTGGACCGCAAGGTCGACGCCCTTGGTGTGCTCGATCCACCACTTGTTGGGAAACGTGTCGCTCGAGTACGCGAACTTCAGCCCGTTCCACTCGAGGATGAAGCTCACCGGGCCGTCGTAGATGTGGATGGCGGGGATGGTCCGGATGGTGACCCCGTTCTCCTGGTAGATGACCTCGTTGATCCCCCGGTAGTCGAACTCGGTCACTTCGAGGAACAGGCCCCGGGTGTCCGTGTTGCCGAACCGCGTGTCCACGTCCCACTTGAGGCTCTTCTCGAGATGCTCCAGTGCGTAGGCCGTACCGTACTCGTGGGTCTCGCTGCTCGGCCCCCACACCTTGAGTGGCGTCACCCGGTTCCCGACCACGCCGCCGACCCACAGCGCGTCGAGGTCGCCAAAGTGATCGGAGTGCAGGTGGCCGACGAATACCTTGTCCAGGAAGTCGTAGGGGATCTTGAGCGCCGAGATGCGCTCGGCCGACCCGGTCCCGATGTCGAACAGGAACTTGTCGCCGTTGCCAAGCTCGACCAGCCAGCATGCCGCCGCCTGCTTGGGCCGTGCGTTGGGCATGCCCGTTCCGCAGGCCGTGACGCGCATCTCATCCGGGCCCAGCGCTTCCGTGCCCGGATAGTAGACGTCGCGATCCTCGACCGTGCCGGTGCGTGTGATCGTCTGCCGCTCCTGGGGCAGCGTGGTGCCGGCTTCCAGCCCGATGATGGTGTTCGCGTCGGCGGCGTACAGGGCCGGCGCCGTCAGCCGGTCGATTCCGGCTTCCTGGTCGGCGCGGCCCAGGTCGTACGCTGCCAGCACCAGAGCCAGAACGCCGAGGCCGCCAAGCATCACGAGAAACTTTCGCATCGCCCGACCTCCCTCTTGAGATTCCTGGTAGCCAACTGTTGCCTTCAGAAGCCTACCCCGAACGCCAATCCCCACACGAACGTCGGCTCTTTGCCTTCGATGAAGTCGGTGTAGATCGAAGGGGCGATCGAATACCGCTGGCCCACCTCGAACTCGTACAGAACGCCGACCCGGAAGCCGAAGTGCGTCTCGGTCCCCGACTCCTCCTGCTGTGCCTCCACTTCGCCCTCGGCGTGGCGTTCCTTGGCGAATTCGAGTCCGGGGCCAGCGGCCAGGACCAGCCCGCCCGCCGGGTGGAGGTTGAAGAGCAGGCCTGCGAGCGCCTCCCGCTCCTCGCCGCCGAACACGAACTCCCCACTTACCCCCAGCCCGATGAGCTCACTGATCCGGCGCTCGTAGTCGAGCCCGAGGGAAAAGTAGGTGCTGGTGGAGCCGTCTCTAGATTCGGTCGTGCCGCCGGTGAACAGCGAGAGGTGGTTCTTGTGGAAGGCCTCTTCGGCCTCGGCACCCTCCGCGTCGTGCTCCTGACCGAGTGACGCCCCGGGCGAGACGACGATCAGGAGTGCCCACCAGACGAGAATTCGACTGGATAGCCTCACGGGTAACCCTCCGTCTTCCGTGACGTCCGACTGCCGATCGTTCCACATCCTGAGGCGTCAGACTGGTCCATTGGGGGTATGCAACCTGACGCAAGGTTCACCGAGAACGGTCGATTCCCGATAGACGGCGGCGTATAGATTACTGTACGGAGACGTTTGCGTCCAGTCATGCAGGCGGTGCCGTAGGACTTGGAGCACTCGCGGTGCAAGCAGGTTAGCTTTCTTGGGTCGTCCGTCCGAAGAGCGGACAAGCCGTCAGATGCCCCGACCAGCGAGTCATGCGGTGAGCGTACGCGGGAAGAAACGAAAGAGAAAAGGAGAGTGGCTCGAGGCTGCGATGCGAGTCCTCGGTGAAGAGGGAGTTGGGGGAGTGCGAGTAGAGCGACTGGCGCGCGACCTGGCTACTTCCAAGAGCGGATTCTATTGGCATTTCAAGGACCGACGGGACCTCTTCATGCAGATGCTCGAGTATTGGGCTCACGAGTATACCGAGGTTCTCTCCGAGAATCCCGAGCTGCGCATGGTAGAACCGCGGAAGAGGCTGCACCGAATCGCCGAGTTGGTCCTGGAGCACGATCTCTCTGGGTACGATCTGGCTTTCCTCGCCTGGGCTGAACACGACGGGGAGGTGGCGCGCCGCGTGAACAGGGTGATCCGGCTGCGGCTGGATTACGTGCAGCAGGCACTCGCGGAACTGGGCATCACCGGTGACGAGAGGGAGTTCAGGTCACGCACGTTCGTTTGCTATATGGCCTGGCAGGGAAAGATGTATCCGGCTCTCTCGAAGAAGAGACGCCGAGAACTGGTCGACCGTCTGGTGGTCTTTCTCACCGACGGGTGACGCCGTTGCCGAGCACTGCCGTGCGTCGCGTCTCTGTGTTCTTCCCGGCTCTTGTCGGGCTCACGTTCCTTGCCCCAGATCCGGCGGCCGCGCAGAGCGAGGACGAGGTGGTGCCGGAGCTGTGGCTGGACTACAACCCGTCGACCGCGATATCGGAGCGCGTCGATCTCTTCGGCGACGTGGGATACCGGACGCAGCTCGAGTCGAGCGGCTGGCACCGTCTCGTCATCCGGCCGAACGTGCGCTATGCGGCAAGCGACAGGGTCGTCATCCAGGGAGGTATCGGCAGCTTCTTCACCTGGAACGAGGACACGGCCAACCGCTGGGAGGTTCGTCCATGGCAGGGTGTGTCGGCGGTGTGGCCCAGGCTTCCGTTCCAGCTCCAGCACGTGCTGCGATTGGAGGAGCGGTTCGAGTTCAACACGGAGACCTGGGACTCCCAGATTTCGCTGCGTCTACGTTACCGGATCCGCGCGTCTCATCAATGGGGCGCGTGGCTCAGGCGGGATCGAATGTGGCGCGTCCTGCTGAGCGCGGAGCTTTTCGCGAGGCTGGCTGGCCAGGAAGGCCAGGCGCAGGAGCAGATCCGCGTGGTCGCCGGATTAGAGCGAGGAATCGGCCCGGCCTGGCGAGCGCGGTTGGAGGCCACCTGGCAGAAGGCGGGACGCTTCTTCGCAGAGGGCTCGTTCAACGAGCTCTTCCTGCGCCTGCGTGCTTTCCACAATTGGAGTCCCTAGGCCTTCCTGCAAGATTTGCCGTTGTTCCTGCGCGCGAACGCCGCGGCGTTTATCTTGGCTTCCCCCACATATAGCAATCTGGGAAAGGTCGGATCCCCATGGCATCGCTACTTCAAAAGTTGAACAGTCGCCCATCGATGAATGCCCTCGTGGCCGCGGTGCTGGTCGCTACGGGCGCCGGCGCCGGCCTCGCGATGCTTCAGGAGGAACCCGCCGAGGGCTGGCCGCGGGAGATCACCGTCGATGGTGGGACGGTCGTCGTCTACCAGCCTCAGTCCGACACCTTCGAGGGCAACAAGCTCGCCGGGCGGGCGGCCGTTTCGGTGACGCCAACGGACCAGGAGCCCGTGTTCGGCACGGTGTGGTTGGAGGCGCGGCTGGACACGGACCGCGACACCCGCATGGCCACGATCGACGACCTGGCCGTGACGCGTGTCGGTTTCCCCGCCGCGACGGAGGAACACAAGGAGGCGCTCGCCCGCCTTCTCGAGCGTGAGATCCCGGCCTGGGAGCTGGACATCGCGATGGACCGGCTCCTCACCGACCTCGAGTTGGCCGAGACCCGCCGGAGGGCTGCCGAAGGCCTGAACATGGAGCCGCCGGTGATCCTGTTTTCGCTCGAGCCGGCGATCCTCGTGACGATCGACGGCGAGCCCCGGATGCAGCAGGTCGAGGGCTCGGAGCACATGCGGATCCTGAACACGGCTTTCACGATCATCCTCGATCGGAACTCGCGTACGTATTACCTCGGGGCGGGCGAGGACCAGTGGTACGCGGCGCCCGAGTACGAGGGCCCGTGGGCTCTCAGCGACCAGGTTCCGTCGGACGTGGCGGCGCTGGCCCCCGAACCGCTGCCGGAAGAGGAAATCCCCGCCGACGAGCTGCCCGAAGGGGTCGACCCGGGAGAGGCCGTGGAGGAAGAGGAGCCGGGTCCGCCACCCGCAGTCTTTGTCGCGACCGAGCCCACGGAGCTCATAGTGATCGAGGGAGAGCCCGAGTACACGCCGATCAGCGGCACCGACCTCATGTACGTGAGTAACTCCGAGAGCGACGTTCTGCTCGATCTCGAGTCCGCACGCTACTTCGTGATCCTCTCCGGACGCTGGTTCACGTCGGAGTCGTTCGACGGACCGTGGGTGAACGTTCCCGCCGACCAGCTTGCTGACCGCTTCGCTGAGATCCCGCTCGAGTCCGATATGGGGCACATCCTCGTTTCGGTCCCGGGCACGGAGCAGGCGAACGAAGCCGTGATGGAGAACCAGATTCCGCAGACGTCGGCGATCAAGCGTGACGCCACGATCGACGTCGAGTACGACGGAGACCCGGAGTTCGAGCCGATCGAAGGCACGAGCATGAGCTACGCCGCGAACACGGGGGAACAGGTGATCGAAGTGCAGGGCGAGTACTACGCCTGCCACGAGGCCGTGTGGTACGAGGCCGACGATCCGGAGGGCCCGTGGACGGTCGCTACCGAGGTGCCCGACGAGGTGTACGAGATCCCGCTCGAAAGCCCGGCGCACAACGTAACGTACGTGTACGTATACGAGTCGACGCCGGAGGTGGTGTACGTGGGCTACTACCCCGGCTACACGCACAGCTACGTGTATCACGGGACCGTCGTGTATGGCACCGGGTGGTACTACCCGGGCTGGTACGGCCGCTACTACTACCCCCGCCCCGCCACCTGGGGATTCCACGTACGCTGGAATCCCTGGTTCGGCTGGAGCTTCGGGTTCAGCTACAGCACCGGCCCCTTCACGTTCTATATCGGACGCGGAGGGTGGTACCGCGGAGGCTGGTGGGGACCGGCTCGCTATCGGGGGTACAGGCGAGGCTACCACCGCGGGTGGAATCGCGGAGCCAGAGCCGGGTACCGGGCGGGCTACCGGGCGGGCTCGAATGCCGCGAAGCGAAACAACATCTACAAACGGCAGGACAACGTGGCGCGCAACGCCCCGTCGGATCGTGCGCGGGCCGACGCGCGCGGCCGGGTGGCCGAGGGCCGGGACAACAACGTGTTCTCCGACCGCGACGGGAACGTCTACCGCAAGAACAACGACGGAAACTGGGACCAGCGTACGGGAGACGGGTGGCAGGGCAACGACGCCGTCAACCGCGACGCGGAGCGCGAGCGGGCGAGTACGGCTGACCGATCCGGTGCCGCGGCCGGCGACCGGCAGGCGGGCCAGCGCCCGCAGCAGCAGCCGGAGCGGGCCCGGCCGCAGCAGCAGCCCTCGCAGCAGCGACCGCAGAGCGGGTACGGGTCCACCGGCCAGAATCTAGAGCGGAGCAGCAACTCGCGGAGTCGGGGATCGACGAGGACGAACAATTACAACAGCCAGCGTTCCGGGTCGTCCGGAGGGCGGAGCCGGAGCGGCGCCCGGCGACGCTAGAGCCAGTGATCAGATGATCGGAGCGCGACGAATGGCGCCCGCGTGGGCGACGGCCTCCCTGCTATTCGGCTGGATCCTGTCGCTGTGCCCGCTCGCGGTCGCCCAGGAGGGAGAGCCTCCGCCCGACGATTCCGCCCCTCAGGACAGCGCCGCCCAGGAGGAGCCCTCGATCAAGGGCGGTTACGGGGACAAGGGATTCTGGGTCGGGACCTCCGACGGCAACTTCCTGCTTCACGGCGAGCTGCGCATCCAGTTCCGGTTCGCCTATCCCTACGACGCGAGCCCGGTCACCTTCGAGGCCCTCTCGGGACCGGACGACGCCACGTTCAAGATCAACCGGGCGCGAGCCAAGATCGGTGGGCACGGCTACCGGCCGTGGCTCAAGTACTACATGGAGTACGAGCTGGCCGCCGGGGCCCTGCTCGACTTTCGCTTCATGATCGAGAAGCTGCCGGCTCTCAAGCTGAAGGTCGGGCAGTGGAAGGTGCACTACAATCGCGAGCGTATCATCTCGTCGGGCAAGCAGCAGATGTCGGAACGCTCGATCATCACCCGGCCGTTCACGGTCGATCGCCAGGTCGGAGTGGCAGCGTACGGTCGGCTCGAGGGCAAGGGGGTCGCCGACTTCAGCCACTGGGCCGGCGTGTTCACCGGCATTGGTCGGGGTGCGACGAGCAACGACGACGAACACATGATGTGGTCGGTGCGCGGCCAGTGGAATCCTTTCGGACGGGTGGTCGATTTCTCAGGTTCCGACATCGCGCATAGCGAGAAGCCCGCGGCACTCGTCGCCCTGGCGGGTAACACCAACCGCAGCCGCTTCACCCGCTTTTCGACCGCGGGCGGAGGACAGCTCGAGGGATTCGAGGATGGGGAGGACGGGCAGTACAGGGTCTACCAGTGGATGGCGGAGACCGCCTTCAAGTACCGCGGCTTCTCGTGGCAACAGGAGTTCCACTGGAAGGAGATCGACGACACGGTGAACGGGACGGTCTCAACCCTGGTCGGCAACTACGTCCAGGCGGGATACTTCTTCCATCACGCATGGGAGGCGTTTCCGAGGCCGCTGGAGCTGGCCGTTCGCTACGCCTTCTACGACCCCCGGCTGGACCAGCCGACGGACCTGCAGCAGCAGTTCTCGTTTGCGGTGAACTGGTTCTTCAACGGGCACCGCAACAAGCTGACGGCCGAGGTCTCGTATCTGAACTTCAAGGATCCGGTTCAGGGCGAGGAGGGCGGCACGAACGTCCGGATCCAGTGGGACATTTCCGTCTAGGAGGGTTTCACCCTTGGCCATAGACGTCGAGTTCCTCGTCCAGTCCATCATCTCCATGGTGGTGATCACGTCCCCCATGGACCCGATCAAGGTCATGTTCTTCAACCAGGCCATCGCCGACCCACCCCGGAACCGGACGTGGGCCGCGGGAAGGGTAGCGCTCTACGTAGCCCTCATCCTGGGTGGGACGGCCCTGGCGGGACGGCAGCTGCTGGACCTGATCGGTATCGACCTGAACGCCTTCAGCGTGGTGGGAGGCCTGATCATCGCGCTGATGGGCTTCGAGATGCTCTACGGCGGCGGAGCCAGCAAGACCCAAGGGGAAGAGCAGCGGCAGGCAGGTCCAGTGGAGGGCGACGCGCTGCTCATTCCACTCACACTGCCATTGATCGCCGGTCCGGGAGCCATGACGACCACCATCACGATCGCCGCGAGCCGAGACGGGTCGGAGGGCGTGACCGCGGCACTCATCGGAGCAGGAGTCGTGGCCCTGATCGCGTTCGTTGCCTACGCGCTGCTGAGCGGGGTGTTCACGAAGATCCGGCCTGCCACAATGGCGGTGATCGCCCGTATCGGAGGGCTGCTCCTCGCTACGATCGGTGTCCAGATGCTTCTCGGAGGACTCGGCAGGTTCTTCGGGTAGTGGAGGCGGCTGGCGTCGGCAGGGGCCTCTGGCAGCCTCATTCGAACGGATTCACGACTTCCAGTCCGTCGAATCGACGGCCGTGCTGGAGATCCTCCGTGTACAGGATGCGGCAGCCTGCCGCCCGGGCCGTGTAGATGACCAGGCCGTCCCAGAAGTTGACATCGTGCAGTCGATGAATGTCGATGGCCCCCAGGATCGTCGGCATGTCGATCGTGGCGACGTCCAGCCGGCCGAAGATCTCGACCTTGGCCCGCGCTGCCTCCGCTGATACGCCGAGCTTACTTGCAGTGACTGCGAAGTATTCCTGGAGTACCTGCGTTGAGACGACACCCCAGCTGCCAGCAATCGCTGCCTTGACCAGGTCCAGCGCGGATCTCTGTTTCCCCGGCGAATCGACGTCGTCCGTGTAGATCAGGACATTGCTGTCCAGAAAGCTACGAACGGTCATAGATCTCTTCGCGAGACCAGCGTCGCCCGCCAGAGTGTCCCCCGCTCTCCCTGGACAACCGCTCCAGCTCTCGCATGTCCCGCTCGACCCGGCCCCGATCGGTGAGGTGCTCGAGGTACTCCCGGATGACTTGATTCAGGCTTTTTCCCATGGCACCTGCAACCTCGCGCGCGGCCTTCACCAGATCGTCATCGATGGCAAGTGTAATGTTCATAAGTCCTCCCACACATAACATGTGGACACATAATATGTGGAAACCCCCCTCCCGGCCAGACCGGGGGGTGACAAAGGGCCACCCAGCCGCCACATTCGGTGCCCGATGGGCGTTCTACACCAGACGCGGGGACCCCTAATGGAGGAATACATGAAACGCTTTGCGCCGTTCGTCGTCGCACTCGCACTCGTCCTCGCCGGCTCAGCACCGGCGGAAGCCCAGACGTCTTCGTTCAGCCTCGGGCTTTCCGGCGGCGCCTCGTACAACAGCGTCGGCGGTTCGGACGTGACCCTCGGCGACTGGTCGTGGGGAGGAATGGCCGGGGCATTCGGCTCGTACCGCCCGGCCCGCCTTACGTCCATCGCGTTCGAGGCTAACTGGGTGCAGAAGGGCGGGAACAGGGTGGCGTTCTCGCAGGGCGAGATTCAGGACCTCGATCTTCAGTACATCGAGTTCCCGCTCACCATAGGCTACATCAACAGCTTCTCCGGCTGGGAGTCCGGACTCTACGCGGGCATTTCGCTCGGCTTCCAGATTTCCTGCAAGGTGAAGTCCACCTCCGGCTCGCAGGACTGCGATGACACCAGCCTGGCAGTGAAGAAGACAACGGACTGGTCGATTCCGCTGGGCCTATTCTTCGCGCGCGACCTCGGGGGATCGTCTCTGGGGATCGACATCCGCTACGCGATCGGCCTGTCCGACATCTTCGAGGACTCCAGCGTCCGAAACCGCTCGTGGCAGTTCAGGGCGATCTGGTACGTTCCGATCGGGGCGCGCTAACCCCGAGGCCTCCTGCGCCCTGCTCGCGTCGCTACTGCACCGGCGCCGTAAGCCGCGACACGCGGACGGCCGGCCGGAACCAGAACGGCCTGTCGTCCAGGTCGGCCGGCGTCATCAGACGCGATCGCCGGAAGTCCTCCTCGAACATGGCCTCGACCTGGCTCGTGAAACCCGGATCCAGGAAGAAGGCCGTGATCTCGAAGTTGAGGCGGAAGGACCGGTTGTCGAAGTTCGCCGTCCCGACCGCGGAGACCTCGTCAACCAGCATCGCCTTCTGGTGCATGAAGCCGTCCGTATATCGATAGACCGTGACGCCCGAATCCTTCATCTCCTCGTAGTAGTGGAAGGCTGCCAGGTAGACCAGGTAGTGGTCCGGGTCGTTCGGGATCAGGATCCGGACGTCGACGTCCCTGAGCGCCGCGAGCCGGAGCGCGTTCATCACCCCGTGGTCAGGCACGAAATAGGGACTCGCGATCCAGATCCTCTCCCGGGCCGAATTGATCGCGTGCGTGAACATGAGCGTGGCCGTCTCCCGGGCATCGGCCGGCCCGGAGGGAACGACGAGCACCGGAATGTCGCCCGTCTTTGAGGGACGCGGGGTCCAGTTCAGCTCCAGGACCTCCTCCGTCGCCCAGTGCCAGTCCTCCAGAAACGAGAGCTGCAGGCCCAGGACCGCCGGCCCCTCGACGCGAACGTGGGTGTCGCGCCACGCCCCGAACTTGGCATCGCGCCCCAGGTACTCGTCGCCCACGTTGTGGCCACCGACCCAGCCCTGGAAGCCGTCCACCACCACGATCTTGCGGTGGTTCCGGAAGTTGATCTGGAACCGGTTCCACGGCCCGCGCTGCGAATGGAAGTTGTGGGCCTCGACTCCCGCCTCTTGCAGGTCCTCGAGGTACCGCTTCGGCAGCTTGTGGCTCCCTACCTCGTCGTACAGGAAGTAGACCCGCACGCCGGCCCGGGCCCGCTCGATAAGCACCTCCTTGAGGGCGCGTCCGATGTCGTCGTCCTTGACGATGTAGAACTGGACCAACACGTAGTCCCGGGCCACGGCGATTCCCTCCAGGATGCTGGCGAAGGTCGCTTCGCCGTCCACGAGGAGCTCCGCGTCGTTGCCGGTAAGCGTCGGAAGCTCGGCCAGACGCTCCGCCGCCCGCACAGATGCGTAGTCCGCGCCCAACGTCGCGATGAACGGCTGCACGCTCGCTTCGGCCCCCTCCGCCTCGGACTCGACCTCGAGGTCGCCCTGCCGGCGGGCGGTGACGTATCCGTTGAACTTGCCGCGCCCGAGGACCAGGTAGAGCGGCACCGCCACGTACGGAACCGTGTTCAGCGACACGGCCCAGGCGATGGCGCCTTGTGCCGTGCGAGTGCTCATGACCGAGTGGATCGAGAGCGCGAAGCCGGCCAGGTGAAAGAGCAGAGCCACGAGTCCGGCGCGCTTCGCCTTCCTGCCCAGGCGGAGCCGGGGCCGGCGGAAACGGCGGCGTCCCTCGTCCTGCTGAAGGCCCTCACTACCACCGGCCATGTCCGGCGTGTTGGCCTTGGCGGCGAATTCCTTGAATCTCTTGAGGATGGCGGGCCTCCTGCTCTCGGGATCGGCGCGGGATAGGACGCTCCCCGAGATTAGACCGGATGTACGCGCGCGGGCAACGGCCGGCGTCGCGGTTCGGCCCTAGCGGCAGGGCGCCTCCGGCGCAGATTCTCGACTGAGGCGACGACGGTGGGCCGTGACCCACACGCTCTTGTCGGTTAAGGTGGTACGAGTGTCTCTGCGCAACGGAGGTTCCAGAAGGTGATGTCGATCAGATTCCAGGAGGCCGACGAGCTCCTTGAGCGTCTTCCCGACATCGAGCTCCCGGGCTGGCTGCCGGACGGCTTGCGGGGGTGGCTCGTGGCTGGGCTCCTGGTGCTTCTCGCGCTCCTCGTCCTCACCTGGATCGGCGAGCGCCTGCGCGCCTTCTACTACCGAAGCACGGCCTACAGGGAGCTGGGACGGATCCGCAGGATGGCACGCGAACCAGCCACCCGTGCGGTAGCGCTTCGGCAGGTCCCCAAGCTGGTGAAGAAGACGGCGGTCGCCCTGCAGTCCCGGCCCGAGCGGGTGTCCGGCCTTGCCGGCGAGGACCTGCTCCGCTTCCTCGACAAGGGATCGGGCAGGTCGGACTTCAGCGAGGGAGCCGGCCGGCTTCTGCTCGACGCCACCTTTGCGTCCGACCGCCGGCTGGAGGAACTGGAGCCGGAGGAGGTGGACGAGCTTCTCAGACTGGTCGCCGCCTGGATCGGCAGGGCCCACGCCTGAAGCTGCCGGGCCGCCGCGGCGAGAGCGGAGGAGCAGGGGACGCCTCGCTCTACAGAGTCACCACCAGCGCGATCGTGAGGAAGCTGTCCAGCTTCTCCAGAGGCGCCAGGACCGTGGTTCCCGTTTCGTTGCCGCCGGCGTCGAACAGCGGCACCGCCGTCAGCGACGGTTCGTTGCGCCACAGCAATCTGAGGCTTGGCTTGAAGGCCAGCTTGGAGCTGATGGAGATGGGGAGGGCGTTGTACCAGTCCAGCCGGATGTCGTCCGTGTTGTCCAGGTTGAAGTCGGCGATGAGGATGCTCTCCAGGTCGGTCGAGGCGGTGAGCTTCCAGAACCAGTCGTAGTCCAGCCTCAGGCCCGGAAAGTTGGTCTTGATGAACGGGTTCTTGACGACGTCTTCCTGGAAGGTATACGTGAGGCTGTAGCCGGTCCTGAACCTGAACTCGTCCGTGTTCTTCCACGTGTTACCGGCACCGGCGGCGATCAGGAATCGGCTGTCGATTCCCGAGAAGGTATTGCGGAGCCAGTCGACGCCGCCGAACAGGTAGAAGCGGCCGCTCACGTCGTACTCGTACAGACCACGTGCGTAGTAGGCCTCGGCCGTCTTCTCGGTGACCGTTGCCTCCTGGAGGACGAAGTCATCCTGGCCCGTACCGACGGCCGTCCGGGTCTTGAGGGAGGATTCGGTCGTCACGGCCCCACCCCGGAAGCGGACCAGAGATCTGGGCCACACGTATTCGACAGTACCGTCCAGGCCCAGCGTAAAGGTCTCCTGGTTGCCGCCCGTCCACACACCCGAGAACTCAGCGCTGAACATCCACCCTAGATCCCTTTCGGCGTCCTGGGCATGCGCCGTACCGGCGCCAAGCGCCAGGAGGAATACGAGAACCGCCGCGGTGTGCGAGCGCATCCTCTCTCCTTTGCTGATGGTGATCCCCCGCACCGGAAGCAGCTCCGGCGCGGGGGAAAGTTCGGGCAATCGACCGTTCTACGGAAGCTCCCCTGAACCTGTGGGCCTCGGGACGAAAGCTACCAGATAGTCACGCGGTCGGCCGGCTCCTTCCACATCATGTCGTCCGGCTGCGTGCCGTACGCCTCATGGTAGGCGTCGATGTTCAGAACCGTACCGTTGGCGCGGTACTCGGCGGGCGAGTGAGGATCGGTCACCAGCCGGCGGCGCAGCTCATCCTCGCGGTACTTGCGACGCCACACCTGGGTCCAGCCCATGAAGAAGCGCTGGTCGCCGGTATAGCCGTCGATCACCGGCGGCTCCTCGCCTTCCAGCGACAGCCTGTACGCGCGGTAGGCCATGGTGAGTCCGGCGAGGTCGCCGATGTTCTCGCCCAGGGTCAGATCCCCGTTCACGTTCATCCCCTCGATGGGACTGTAACCGGCGTACTGGTCGACCAGCTGCTGCGCCCGGCCCTTGAAGCCCTCGGCATCCTCCTCGGTCCACCAGTCGCGCAGATTGCCGTCGCCGTCGGACTTGCGGCCCTGGTCGTCGAAGCCGTGGCTGAACTCGTGACCGATCACGGCCCCGATCGCCCCGTAGTTGGCCGCGTCGTCCGCCTCCACGTTGAAGAACGGGGGCTGGAGGATCGCCGCCGGGAAGACGATCTCGTTCATGGTGGGGCTGTAGTAGGCGTTCACCGTCTGCGGTGTCATGAACCACTCGGTCCGGTCCACCGGCTGCCCCAGACGTTTCACGACCCGGTCGTGCTCGACTTGGCGCGACCGCATGACGTTGCCCAGCAGCTCGTCCTCCCGGATCTCGAGCTGTGAGTAGTCCTTCCACTTCTCGGGGTAGCCGATCTTGGTGTTGAACTTCGCCAGCTTTCCCTGGGCCTGCTGCTTGGTCTCGTCTCCCATCCACTCGAGCCCGTCGATCGACTGGCGAAAGGCGGTTCGCAGGTTTTCGACCATGAAGTCCATTCGCGCCTTGGCCTCCGGCCGGTAATGCCGATCGACGTACATCCGGCCCAGGATCTCACCCAGCACATCGTCACCGGCCGTGACCGCCCGCTTCCAGCGGTCTCGATTCTCCTCGACGCCACTCAGGGTGCGGCGACGAAAGTCGAACCGGGTCTCGACGAGGTCGCTGCTGAGGTAAGGAGCGAACGCGTCGAGGGCCTTGAAGCGCAGATAGGCCTTCCAGTCATCCAGCGGCACCTCGGCCAGGATCTGCGCCATCGCCTCGAAATACGACGGCTGCCGGACGATCAGCTCGTCGGCCTCGTCGAGGTGGACTTCCTCCAGGTACCGGGGCCAGTCGATGACCGGTACCATGTCGGCCATCTCCTGGAGGGTGACCTTGTTGTAGGTCTTCTCGCGGTCGCGGTTCTCGACGCGCGTCCAGTGGTTCTCGGCGAGCCGCGTCTCGAGCGCCATGATGCGCCGGGCCGCGTCGGCGGCACCCGGTGTCTCCGCGAGCTCCAGCATGTCCTCGACGTACTGTACGTACTTGTCGCGAAACGTCCGGAAGCGCTCGTCTTCGTTGAAGTAGTAGTCCCGGTCGGGGAGGCCGAGACCCGACTGACTCAGATACGTGATGTAACGATCGGCGGCCCGCGCGTCCTGGCTGACCCACAGGCCGAAGGGCTTCTGTGCACCCAGGACCTCGAGCTCCGCCATCACGTCGTAGAGGTCCTCGCGGCTCTCGATCCCGTCTACTCGCGTCAGCGTCGGGCGCAGCGGCTCGAGACCCAGCTCCTCCACGCGGGCGGTGTCCATGAAGCTCCTATAGAAGTCGCCGACCTTTTGGGCGTCGGAGCCGGGCAGGCGGGCGTCCTGCTGTGCCGCCTCGCGCATGATCTCGTGGACGTCCTCCTCCGCCCCGTCCACGAGCTCGATGAACGCTCCGTAGTTCGATCGATCCGGCGGGATCTCGGTGCGCTCCATCCAGGTGCCGTTCACGAAGCCGTACAGGTCGTCCTGGGGCCTGACCTCAGCGTCCATCCCGTCGGCATCGATTCCCAGACCGAGGGCCGCCTCCGCTCGCTCCGGGACCTGTTCCTGACCATTATCTGTGGGTCCGCACGCGCCGAGCGTCAGGACGCCCAGACCCGCCAAGAGAACCATTCGCATTGCCTTCACTCCTTCGCCTCCAGGGTGAGGAACTTCAAGACATCCAGCAAAACAGCGCGCCCGTGCCGGACGTTGACTAGACGCGGGCAGGTCGTACGCCACGGGGTCAGGCGGGGTCAGCCGCTCGTGCCACCACAACACCGCCGGTGCCACTTGACTAGTCTGACTAGTGTATAGATGATTGTAGCATGACAACCTACTCGATCTACGAGGCGAAGGCGAAGTTCAGTGAGGTGATCCGTCTCGTGCGGCGGGGAAGAACGATCACCGTAACACACAGAGGAAGGCCCGTGGCAGAGATCCGCCCGGTGGACGCGGAGCCTGCGACACTCGAGCAACGCTTCGTGCGGTTCCGGGAGGAGGGCATCCTGCAGGGAGGCGAAGCAGGCGGGGGCACCTTTGTGCGCATCGCGCGCCGCCCGGGAGCCCTGGAGCGCTTTCTGGCCGAGCGCGACGAATGAAGCCGGCCTACGTCGACAGCTCCTGCCTGGTGGCCATCGCTTTCGGAGAGCGGGGCGGCGCTGCTCTTGCCCGTCGGTTGGAGAGCTTCGACTGCCTTCTGGCCTCTAATCTCCTGGAGGCTGAGCTTCTCACCGCCTTCCTGCGGGAGGGTGTCGCACCTGACCAACCGATGCTGGGCTCGATCACATGGGTGCTTCCGGACCGACCGCTCAGCCGGGAGATCACTACCGTGCTGTCGGCCGGCTATCTTCGTGGAGCCGACCTGTGGCATCTGGCCTGCGCGCTGTACCTGGCGGAGAGCCCGCGGGAACTGCCGTTCATCACCTCTGATGAACGGCAGGCGGCGGTGGCACGCCGGCTGGGGTTCCCGGGCTGACAGGCTCTCCTTGACGCATCCTCCGGTCCATCCTATGACCCCTGCAAGAGCTCGCGTCCCACGCAGACGGCAACCGAAGTCTGAACTCCCGGCGCAGATGGATCTCCTGCACTTCTATCGCTCGCCCGCCCTGACCGAGGCGGCGGTGGGCGCCCTTCGTTGGAGGATCGGCGAGCGCGAGCTTTCCGTGGCAGCCATCGACACCGAGTTCTGCTTCAACGTCGAGGCCCGCGGCGACCTGACAAAGGACGAGCTGCGGATCCTCACCTGGCTGCTCGCCGAGACCTTCGAGCCCGAGAGCTTCGGCAGCGCGAGCTTCCTGCGCCAGGAGGACGGAGGGAGCACGCTGCTCGAGGTCGGGCCGCGAATGAGCTTCACGACGGCCTGGTCCACCAACGCCGTCTCGGTTTGTCATGCCTGCGGGCTGGACAAGATCCGGCGCATCGAGCGCTCGCGCCGCTACCTGCTCCGTACGCCGGAGCCGATGACGGACGAGCAGGTCGGGGTCATTCTGGCCGAGGTCCACGACCGGATGACCGAGTGCGAGTATCCGGAGCCTCTCCGGACCTTCGAGACCGGAATCGAGCCGGTTCCCGTGGGGACGGTTCCGGTGCTCGAGGAAGGCCGGGATGCGCTCGAGCGGGTGAACCGAGAGATGGGCCTGGCGTTCGACGAGTGGGACCTCGAGTACTACACGCGCCTGTTCCGCGACGAGATCGGCCGCGACCCGACCGACGTGGAGCTGTTCGACATCGCGCAGTCCAACAGCGAGCACTCCCGGCACTGGTTCTTCAAGGGCCGGCTGATCATCGACGGCATCGAGAGCCCGAAGCACCTCATGCAGCTCCTCAGGGAGCCGCTGGACGCCAGCCCTCGCAACAGCGTCATCGCCTTCAAGGACAACTCCAGTGCCATCCGGGGCTACCGGATCCGGACGATCCTGCCCGAGCGGCCGGGAGAGCCCGGGCGCTTCGTGGCCGCGGAGCCCGACTACCACATCATCTTCACCGCGGAAACCCACAACTTCCCTTCCGGCGTGGCGCCGTTCCCCGGTGCGGAGACAGGCACCGGTGGCAGGATCCGGGACGTTCACGCGGCCGGCCGGGGATCGCTGGTCGTCGCGGGGACGGCCGCCTACTGCGTCGGCAACCTCCGAGTTCCGGGATATGAGCTGCCCTGGGAGAACGGCGGCTTCGCCTACCCCGACAACCTCGCCTCGCCCCTCGAGATCGAGATCGAGGCCAGCAACGGTGCCTCCGACTACGGAAACAAGTTCGGCGAGCCTGTGATCCAGGGGTACACGCGCTCGTTCGGCCTCCGCCTCCCCGGCGGGGAGCGCCGGGAGTGGATCAAGCCGATCATGTTCAGCGGCGGGATCGGGCAGATCGACGCCCGGCACACGGCGAAGCACTCCCCGGAGCCGGGGATGTGGGTCGTGAAGATCGGAGGACCCGCCTACCGGATCGGGATGGGGGGCGGCGCGGCCTCGAGCATGGTTCAGGGCGAGAACGTGGCGGAGCTGGACTTCAACGCCGTCCAGCGCGGCGACGCCGAGATGGAGCAGAAGGTGAACCGGGTGCTCCGGGCCTGCGTCGAGCTCGGCGACGACAATCCGGTCGTCAGCATCCACGACCAGGGAGCCGGAGGGAACTGCAACGTCCTGAAGGAGATCGTCGAGCCCGCGGGCGCGAGGATCCAGGCCCGGGCGATCCCGCTTGGGGACGACACGCTCTCCGTTCTGGAGATCTGGGGTGCCGAGTACCAGGAGAACGACGCCCTTCTGCTTCGGCCCGGGCAGGAGGGGCTGTTTCGATCACTCGCCGAGCGAGAGAAGGTGCCGGTGGCGTTCGTGGGCCGCGTGACGGGCGACGGACGGATCGTTCTTCATGACGAGCGCGATGACAGCACGCCGGTGAACCTGGATCTGGACGCCGTGCTCGGCGACATGCCCCAGAAGACCTTCGAGCTCGAGCGGATCCGCTCCGCACCCGAGCCCCTCGAGCTGCCCGCCAGCCTGACCGTTCGGGATGCGCTCGACAGGGTGCTGCGACTTCTGTCGGTGGGATCGAAGCGCTTCCTCACCACCAAGGTGGACCGGAGCGTCACGGGCCTCGTGGCCCGGCAGCAATGCGCCGGACCATTCCAGCTCACGGTGGCCGACGTGGCGGTCATCGCCCAGAGCCACTTCTCGGTCACCGGTGGAGCCACGGCCATCGGAGAGCAGCCCATCAAGGGTCTGCTCGATCCGGCGGCGATGGCACGAATGACCGTCGGGGAGGCGCTCACCAACCTGGTCTGGGCCCGGGTCAGCGCGCTGGAAGACGTGAAGTGCTCGGGAAACTGGATGTGGGCCGCGAAGCTCCCGGGCGAAGGTGCGGAGCTGGCGGACGCGGCGGCGGCGCTGGCGGAGGTACTGCTGGATCTGGGCATCGCCATCGACGGGGGCAAGGACAGCCTGTCCATGGCGGCCATCGCGCCCGGGCCGCGCGGCGCACAGGACGAAACGGTCAAGGCGCCGGGCTCGCTGGTGATCTCGGCGTACGTGACCTGCCCCGACATCACGAAGACGGTGACGCCCGACCTCGAGCTCCCGGGCTCGGGACGCCTCCTGTACGTCGATCTCGGGGGCGGCCGGCACCGACTCGGAGGATCCGCCCTCGCCCATGTCTACGGGCAGGTGGGAGACGACTCGCCCGACCTGGACGACCCGGCGCTGTTGAAGCGCGCCTTCGCCGTCACCCAGGGGCTCATCGACGAAGACCTCGTGGCCGCGGGCCACGACCGGAGCGATGGAGGTCTGGTGACGACGCTCCTCGAGATGGCCTTTGCCGGAGGGCACGGGATCGAGGTGCAGCTCCCGGCCATACCGCAGGGCCCGATCGCCCAGCTGTTCGCGGAGGAGCTGGGCCTGGTGCTGGAGGTCGCGGCTGACCGCGAGCGTGATGTACTGGAGCGGTTCGGGCGTGCCGACGTTCCTTGCGCCATCATTGGCAGCACGACCCCCGACACCGCCGTGTCGATCCTGAGCGGCGGAACTCACGTGCTGCAAGCCGACCTGCGGGATCTGAGGGACGTTTGGGAAGAGACGAGCTTCCAGCTCGACCGTCTCCAGGCGAACCCGGACTGCGTCGACGAGGAACGGGCGGGACTGCGCCACCGCACGGCTCCGCGTCTTCACGTTCCCTTCGACTACGGTCCGACGGCGCCCCTGATCCTCGCTCGCGCTACCCGGCCGCGGGTGGCCGTCATCCGGGAAGAGGGCAGCAACTCCGACCGCGAGATGGCCTCGGCCTTCTTCGCCGCCGGGTTCGAGCCGTGGGACGTCGCGATGTCGGATCTGCTGGCCGGCCGGGTCACGCTCGATCCGTTCCGGGGAGTGGCCTTCGTGGGCGGCTTCTCCTACGCCGACGTCCTGGACTCCGCCAAGGGCTGGGCTGCGGTGATCCGCTTCCACGAGGAGCTGGAGCGGCAGTTCAGCGACTTCGCCTCCCGCCCGGACACCTTCAGTCTCGGGGTCTGCAACGGGTGTCAGCTCGAGGCCTTGCTGGGCTGGGTGCCCTGGCGCGGCATCTCCGACCGAACCCAGCCTCGCTTCGTCCGAAACGCCTCCGGGCGGTTCGAGTCGCGCTTCGCTTCGGTCCGGATCGAGGAGAGCCCGGCGATCATGCTGAGGGAGATGGCGGGGGCGACCCTCTGTATCTGGGTGGCTCACGGCGAGGGCAAGGCTTTCTTCCCGGACGCGTCGATCCTGGAGCGGGTGGAAGCCGAGGGCCTCGCGCCCGTCCGCTTCGTGGACGAAGAAGGGCAGCCAACTGAGCGCTATCCCTTCAACCCCAACGGATCCGCTCGTGGGATCGCTGCCCTCTGCTCGCCCGACGGACGTCACCTGGCCATCATGCCGCACCCGGAGCGCAGCTTCCTGGCCTGGCAATGGGGGTGGGCGCCGGACGGATTGCGGGAGGACGCCAGGCGGACCGCGGCCCGGGGCGCGCTTCCCTTCTCGCCATGGATCCGGATGTTCCAGAACGCCCGCGAGTGGTGCGAGAAGAAGGGCTGAGAGACGACCTCGGCGGGCCGATCAGCCTGTCGGTATCCAGGGCCGCCGGATGCGCCTCACGACCCACAGCCCTAGCAAAGCCAGCAACAGCCCGGAGAGCAGGCCTCCGATGGCGTACACCTGAACGATACCTGTCTCGACGCACCGGGTGACGCCGTCCGAGGTGGTCCACATCTCCGTGATCCTGCCGTTCTCGACCCGGAAGACGCTCGCGGCGTTCACGTTGATCGGAAGATCGTTCCCGGCGAGCCGCCACACGAGCAGGGCCAGGCCGTGTGGTGAGAACCGGAGCCGGGACCTCACGGCTACCAGATCGCCCTCGACCAGGATGTGGTCTACCGCCACCTCGAGGTTCTCGAGCGCCTCGTGTGCACGGCGGATGATATCGCCGTGGCTCGGACCCGGGCTTACGGGCTCCCCCTCGCCGTGGTAGACGTAGTCGGGGGCGAAGAGCTGGTCGGCGATCTCGAAGTCGCCCCGCTGCCACGCCTCCTCGTAGAATCGCATCACCAGGGCCCGGCTGGCTTCAGCGCTCGGCGTGACAGCCGCTTCCTGACTTCCCGGATCCGCCGGCGGGGCGGCTTCCTGTCCGAAGATCCCGGTGGCGGAGACGCCCAACAGGACAAAGGAGATCAGCGCTCGCATCGAAAGCATGGTTAGTCCGGTTCGGGCTCGAGCCCGGCTTCCACACGCACCGCATCCGCGAAGGTGAGGGGCGCGTCCGGCGTCACGACGATCTTCTCGTCGCCGAAGTACAGCACGACGGCCAGCATTCCGTCGGTGGCATAGGCCCGGTAGGTGCCCAGGATGTCGTTGCGGTACCGGCCGACGAAGGCGAACACGCCTCCGATCCCGAACACCCGGGCCGAGCCGATGGTCGCCCCCGACTCAGCCTCCACGCTCTCGAGCCCTGCCAGCGGGATTCTGGTGGCCCAGCCGAGGCGGTGCACCATGAGGCTGCCATCGGCAACGGTATAGCCGCGAACGCCGAAGGCGGCGGCGAGCACTACGATGCCGACCACTATCAGCGACGGAAGGGTCCCTGCGGTGAAGACCACGAGCGCGGCGACCGCCAGGACCGCCGCCGTCGTCACCGCGAGCTTCGAGCTCCATGGGGCCCTGTAGTGTCGTCTCACCCGTCCTTCGGCCTCAGGAGCAGTCTCATTGCGAAACTCCGTGTGGCGTGTGACCGTCCTAGTTTACAGTACCGAGACGAAGAGAGAACCGACACTCTCGGAGGCCCTGAGTTGTGGATGGCGTGACGATTCCCTCGTCTCTGGTTGGAGCGATCGTCTTCTTCCTCCTCCTGGCGATCATCGCGTTCGTGGTGATCAGGGAAGCGGTGAAGGTGATCTTCAAGCCGGCGCTGGTCGTGATCCTGGTGATCTTCGTGGCCACCTGGGCCGGCATCCTCGATCAGACCCTCGTAGGCAACGCCTTCGAGTGGGCCGGAGACAAGGTGCTCTCGAGTATCCAGGCCGTCGCCGACTGGGTGGCCGACGGCTGGGAGGGTCGCGGCGGCGAGTGACGGGTTCGCGTCAGGCCCGTTCCGAGAGCAGCGCCTCGAGACGGTCTACCAGCTCGGCCTGGGCGGGGTTCATCTTCCGGCGCGCGGTGTCCGGGTCGAACCAGGAGCACCTGTCCACTTCGGGGAAGCGGATCCGCCGGCCCGACCCCCGAGGCCACTCCATTTCGACGAGGTTGCTGGTGATTCGCTCGGGATCCGCCTCTCCCTCGAAGGCCCACGCGTGAACGACTTTGCCGGACTTCTGGCGGATGCTGCCCAGCGCGCGAAGCTCCCCGCCGGGACGAATCCCGGTCTCCTCCTCGAACTCACGCAGGGCTGCCCCGCAGGGATCCTCGCCCTCGTCCACCAGGCCCTTGGGGATCGTCCAGGCGCCTTCGTCCCGATTGGCCCAGAACGGACCGCCCGGGTGTGCGAGAAAGACTTCGAGATCCGCATCTCTCCGGCGGAAGAGTAGCAGGCCGGCGGCGTCTGTCATGGGCAGGGCCTCCCGTTAGTTTGTCCTAGGCTTTGTACGCATCCGTACCGGCCCGACCCCGACCACCCGGAGAGCGAACTGCCCGCCTAGCGATCAGCGGCGCGGACCCGTCCGCCTTCGATCCAGGTACAGCGACGAGCAGTTGATCTTCCAGGCGACGGCCCTGGCCGTCGCATCCAGCGCACCACCGTCGCCGAACGATCGCGCCCGGCCCACGAGGCTGTCGGCGTGAGACAGGAGGGCGATCCCGGCCCCGGAGCTCCGGTCCGACCAGAGTAGCCACAGGGTGTCGGCGCGCACGAGCCACCTCAGATAGTCACGCAGCCGATCGTCGTGGTCCCCCGCCATGGGAACGGCGCGGTACGTAGTGGATGCCCTCCCCGAAGGGTCGATGGAATCGGCGACGAGCATCACACGCGTCGGCGGAACCACGAACGCGGCGCCGGCCGGCGAGGCCGACTTGGGTGCCCCGGCGCCTTCCGGCTGCCAGGGGCCGACCTCCAGATCCCAGCATCCCGTGAGGTCCCAGGGCACGAGGTCCGGGCGCTCCGGCTCGTCCACGGGCGTTGGTCCGCGCTCCATCAGGTACCGCAGGACGGTAAGGAGCGCGAGAGCGACCAAGACCGCGACCGCCGTTCTGGGCCAGCCTCGTTTCAAGCCCGTCAACCTGATCTCAGGTAGCGCAGCATCGGCTTCCCGAACACCAGCAGGGTGGCCCAGCCGGTGAGGATTCCGGGAAGGAATATCGCGGCGAAGAGAATACCCTCCCCACTCGTTCGCGCCTCCGTGGCCACAAAGTAGGCTCCGGCGGGAAGGAGCAGGACACAGCACAATGCCACCAGCAGGATCCCGGCTGTCCTCTGGTGTGCCAGCATCAGGAGGCCGAGCAGGAGCACGACCAGGAGCAGGGCCGGAACCAGCAGGTGCCACTCGGCACGGTAGTCGTAGGCGGCGACGAAGAGATACAGAGCCAGCACCGATGCCACGTTGCAGATGATGGTCCACCGGACGAGGGTCATCCGTCTCCCGGCCCAGTCGGCCTGGTCCGCGCGACCTTCGTAGCGCTCGAACATCGTCCGGCCCACGAGGCTGAGGAGCAGCAGAGCGGAGGCGCCAAGGGCCATCTGCTGCGGGCACATGTCCATTCCGAAGCCGGGGGCGACCACGAGTACGAACGCCCACGGCAGGACGGCGATCCCGGCGGCGAGGGCCAGCCAACGGCTCCAGTACCTTTCCCGAAGCAGACCCGCCATGGTGATCAGAAGCGGAGCCAGGAGGACCCACACCGCCGCCCCCGTCCGGTCGAGGCTGCCGCCCGGATCCCTGGGATCCAGCCTCAGAATCAGGACACCGAGCGCCGCCAGCGCGAGCACGGCGACGGCTTTGCGGACCTGGATCATTCCCACTCGATGGTGCCGGGCGGCTTGGAGGTGATGTCGAGGGCGAGGCCCGAAACACCGGCCAATCCAAGGATCCCGCTGCGCAGCTCGGAGATGAGCCCCGGGGGCAGCTCGGCGGGGGCGGCCGTCATGGCCCGCTTCGAGAGCACCGGTCGCACGACCACGAGCTCGCCGCCTCTGGCGTCGAGGTCCAGGGGAACCAGGACCGTCGGACACTGCCACACACTGTCGTACAGGCCGTGGTGGCGCAGGCCCTCCATGACGATGTGGTCCGCGTCCCGCAGCACATCCAGGCGCTCGCGGGTGACCACAGCGCGCAGTGGAATCGCCTCGCCGGGCGACCCGTCCCCGAGATTCCAGATGCAGCGGTTGATCCCCGGTACGTCGGCGGTGAGAACGGAGGCGGCCTTCAGCAGCACGTCCCAGCTCGCGCTACCGCTCAGAAGCACCGGATGCTCGTAGGCCCGCAGGTCGGCCTTCACGCCCACCGAGCGGATCGGGAGCACCAGGGCGTCGAGTCCGAAGCGGTCGGCGACCTCGGCCACCGCTGGCTCCACGGTCTCGAACCCGGAGCGATCCCCCTCGCCGTCGCCGCACAGACAGCGCACGCCCAGGCCGGGGCCCGGGAAGGGGTGGCGCCACACGAGATCGTGGGGAATGCCCAGCTTCTCGCCCAGCTCCCTTACCTCGACCTTGTACAGCTCTGCCAGCGGCTCGACGACGCGGCCCCGGGCGATCATCTCGTCGATGACCGGGACGCGATTGTGGTGCGTCTTGATCGTGTCGGCCCTCGTCGTCCCACCCGTCTCTATTGTATCGGGATAGATCGTGCCCTGGCCCAGGAGGTGGCCCTCGATTCCCAGGTGGCTCGCCTGGTCGCGGAACACCTCGATGAATGTCGCGCCGATGGCCCGGCGCTTCTCCTCGGGATCGATGATTCCGTCGAGGGCGGCCAGGAAGCGATCGGAGGCATCGACGAAATGCACATGCGAGCCCAGGCCCAAGCCGGCGAAGAACTCCAGCACCTGCGCGCTCTCGTCCCTCCGCATCAGCCCGTTATCGATGTGGAGCAGATCCACTCGCTCGGGGCCCAGCGCCCGAGTCAGAAGCGTAGCCGCGACCGTCGAGTCCACGCCGCCGGATGCCAGCATGAAGACGGAGCGGTCGGCCACCCGGGCGCGAATCTTCTCCAACTCCTCTTCCAGGAAGGCATCCATCGTCCATGTGGAACGGCAGCCGCAGATCTCGAGGACGAAGTTTGCGAGCATCTCGTCGCCGTGGAGAGTGTCGTCCACTTCGGGGTGGAACTGGAACCCGTAGCGGCGTAGCGAGTCCGAGCCGACCGCGGCGTATCGATGATCGATACCGCCCTCCGCGGTCACGCTGTAGCCGAGCTCGGTGAACTCGGGTCCCACGTCGGCCACGGAGTCGTAGTGGCTCATCCAGACCGTCTCGACCGGGCCGAGTCCCGCGAAGATCGGGTGCTCACCGGTGAGGTGAAGAGCGGTTCGGCCCCACTGCCTCCCTCCGTGGACCACCTTGCCGCCGTAGTGCTGCGCGATCTCCTGATGGCCGAAGCAGAGTCCGAGAATCGGTACGTCCAGGTCGTAAATGGCCTTGTTGTACTGCGAGTCCTCGCCGTGCGAGGCGAGGCTCGGGCTGCCCGAGATGATGATCCCCTTGTAGGATTCGAAGGCCTCGATCGGGTCCTCGGGCTGCCGGATCTCCGCCAGCACCCCATGGCGGCGCACCTTGGTCGCTATCAGGTGGGCGTACTGCCCGCCGAAATCCACTACGGATATGGAGTCGTGCTGCATGCGCTTCCGTTCAGGTCGACACTAACGCTGTGGCTCCCCAATACGTCCGCCCCGCAGGAGCCGCAAGGGCCACCATTATTGAGTAGTTTCAAGCGACGCGATAGATCCCGCTGAGCGCCCACCCGCCTCCACGAGGCTCGCCGCCAGCGCCGGGCCTGAGCCAGCGACCTGGAGGAATTCGCGCGGGGTTCTCGAAGCGATTGGCGAGGTTACGGGCGTCGACGTCCGTACGAGCGAACGATAGCCAGACGGAGGAAGAGGAATGGACCCCAGGACGCTCCAGCATCAGTTCGGCATCACGCAGTTCGTTACCCAGAGGAACCTGGAGGGAATCACGCACGAAGAGAGCCTCGTGCATCCCGTGGCCGCCGGGAACTGCGTGAACTGGGTGCTCGGCCACATCGTTCGGACGCGAAACGAGGCGCTGGCGATGCTGGGCAGGGAGAGCCTGTACGAAAAGGAGATGTTCGCGGCCTACGGGCAGCGGGAGGGCCCGCTCGCCGAGGACGAGGCCGTTTCATTCGCCCGACTCGTAGAGTGCTTCGACGAGCTGCAGGGGCCGCTGATGGAAGGGTTGGGCCAGCTGACGCCCGAAGCCCTCGCCCAGTCCGCCCCTTTCAGTCCGACCGCTAACCCCGACGAAACAGTCGGTTCCCTGCTTTCGGGGATCTCCTTCCACGAGGCGTACCATGCGGGTCAGATTGGCATCCTGCGCCGCGTCGTCGGCAGGCCGGGCGCGATTCAGAGACCCGGGTAGCCGCGAGGAAGAGCGGGCGATCCTGAGGCCGTTCGGTAGCAGCCCGCCATCTTTCGAATCGCCTCCCGCCACGGTACCCTATGGTGCGCCCCGACAGCCGCTGGCTCGAAGACGATCCCGCCGGCCGGCTGCTGTCGTGTCATCCGGACACACGAGTCAACAGCGCGAGAAGGCTGAACCATGCCAGACCCCCGATACACGAAACTCGCCGAGACGCTGATCCACTATTCCTGTGAGCTCGAGGAAGGCGAGAAAGTACTCATCGAGGCGATCGACACGCCCCCGGCCTTCACCAAGGAGCTGGTCCGCGTCGCTCACGCGGCCGGCGTTGTACCCAACGTCCTGCTCAAGAGCAACGAGGTGCTCCGGCGCCTGCTGCTCGACGCGACGGAGGAACAGCTCGACATCATGGCCGCCTCCGAGGAAACGTACATGAGGGCCATGGATGGCTACATCGGAGTGCGGGGCGCCCCGAACGTCTCCGAGCTGTCAGACGTGCCGCAGGACCGCCAGAAGCTGTACGAGCGCTACATCTGGAAGCGGGTCCACATGGAGATCCGGGTGCCGGACACGAAGTGGGTCGTGCTGAGGTGGCCGAGCCCATCGATGGCGCAGCTGGCACAGAAGTCGACCGAGGAGTTCCAGGACTTCTACTTCCGCGTCTGCAACATGGACTACGAGCGGATGTCGGAGGCGCTCCAGCCGCTGCGGGAGCTCATGCAAGCCACGGACCGCGTGGACATCAAGGGTCCAGGGACCGAACTGACCTTCAGCATCGCCGGGATCCCGGCCATGCCCTGCGACGGCAAGCGGAACATCCCCGACGGAGAGGTCTTCACGGCTCCCGTGCGAGACAGCGCCAACGGGACGATCCAGTACAACACGCCGACGATCTACCAGGGCGTGACCCACGAGGACGTGTTTTTCCGGTTCGAGGACGGCAGGATCGTCGAGGCCAGGAGCACGGATTCGGAGCACCTGAACGAGGTGCTGGACGCGGACGAAGGTGCCCGCTACATAGGCGAGTTCTCCCTCGGCTTCCATCCCCACATCATGGAGCCGATGAAGGACATCCTGTTCGACGAGAAGATCGCCGGCAGCCTCCACCTGACCCCCGGCAACGCGTACGACACAGCCTTCAACGGAAACAGGAGCCAGATCCACTGGGACCTGGTCCTGATCCAGCGATCCGAGTACGGCGGTGGGGAAGTGTGGTTCGACGACGTGCTGGTCCGGAAGGACGGGCTGTTCGTGGTACCGGAGCTTGAGGAGCTGAACCCGGAGCGGCTGGGCGCGTAGAAGCCCGCTCGGCGAGGCTCGGGCCCGTCTTGCGCCGTCGTTACACCGCCGGCTCCGTTCCAGACATCACCGGCCGGCCCGCCTTGACGTCCTGGAACGCCGCCAGCGCGTCCTCGAAGTGACCGGTGGCCGTGTCCAGGTATGCGTGCGCCTCGTCGATGTACCCGTCGGTCGAGGCGGACCACACGCGGTTCAAGGCCCGTTCTCCCGCGGCGAACCGGCTCATCACCTCCGAGTAGGCCTGCAGGCCATAGCTGTGCGCGATGCTCTCCCGGGCATCGACGAACTTCGTGAGGTCCGCCGGGAAGAGCTCGTCGATCCGGTGCCGCAGGTCGTAGACGTTGATCTTCTCTTTCTCGGCATTCAGCTTCTCGGCGTCGGCGGCAACCTTGGAAAGGCTCGACTCGATGGTCCGGATGTTGGACGTGATGACCTCCGTATCCGTCGCCTCGGCCTTGCGCGCCCGCTGCGCGAGGATCACGCCCGCGATCCCGACCGCCAGCCACATCAGAAAGGCGGCCGTGTTCACTCCCTCCACCTGCTTGACGACCTCGAAGGACCCGCCGAGGAAGCCGACCGTGACGAGCAGATAACCGAAGAGTTTCATCTCGCCCTCCTCACGCCGGCTGTCCGAAGACGATGTAGAGGGAGTAGACGACCCCCACCAGCGCCTCGCCGACGATCAGCCCCGCCGCGATGGGAATGCCCACGTCCTCGCTCCACAGCTTGCCCACGCGCCAGTCGGTGAACACCCGCAGCAGCGTCCCTATGGTGTAGGTGAGCACGATGTTGAACGGAAGGTAGAACCCGAGCCCGACCAGCACGCCCAGCCCTCCGATTCCGCTGGCGCTGAGCAGGGCACCAAGGGCGGCTCCGGAGAGGTACTTATCTCGCGGAACGTCCCCGCCGAGGATCCCCTC
>JBDGYE010000024.1:0-48346 GCA_039584255.1 Gemmatimonadota bacterium | reverse complement strand
TAACGCAAACGCACAGGACCAGCCGTTCTTCGTCTGGTTCGCGGCCACCCGCATGCACGTGTTCACTCACCTGAAGCCCGAGTCGGAAGGTGTTACCGGTCACGGCATCTATCCCGACGGCATGGTGGAGCACGACGGCCATGTGGGCGTGCTGCTGGACCTGCTCGATGAGCTCGGAATTGCAGACAACACAGTCGTGATGTGGAGCACCGACAACGGCGCCGAGGTCTTCACCTGGCCCGATGGTGGTACGACACCATTTGCCGGCGAGAAGGCGACGACCTGGGAGGGTGGTTTCAGGGTGCCTGCCGCAGTGCGTTGGCCCGGCCAAATTCCGGCCGGAGGGATGGTCAACGGCATCGTGCACCATATGGACTGGATGCCCACGCTCCTGGCCGCTGCCGGTGAGCCCGACATCAAGCAGAAGCTCCTCGACGGGCATCAGGCCGGCGACAAGACGTTCAACGTCCACCTCGACGGCTACAACATGCTCGACTACTTCACGTCCGGCGGCGAGGGCGACGGGCCGCGCCAGGAGATCTTCTACTTCACCGACGTCGGTGAGCTGGCCGCCGTTCGCCACGAGGACTTCAAGGTCCACTTCATGATCCAAGAAGCCCACGGGTTCGATGTGTGGAAGAACCCCTACACACCGCTGGGCTGGCCGTCTGTAGTCGATCTGCGTGCGGACCCCTTCGAGAGGGCCATGCACGAATCCATCGGCTATGGCCTCTGGGCGACGAAGCGCATGTATGTCTTGAGCGCTGCGGGCGTGATCACCGCCCAGTTTCTGGAGTCGTTTCTGGACTTCCCGCCGCGTCAGACACCCGGGAGCTTCAGCGTCGACGCAATCATGAGAAGCCTGGAGGCCGCCCGCGCGGGGAACAAGTAGGGGCGAAGAACGACGATGGCAGATTGGCGATTGCCTGCGTCCGGGTGATCGCCAGTCGCCTCTTCGCAAGACGCTACAGGAGCGGGCTTACACCAGCCCGATCTGGTACACACCATGAGGAAACAGAAGATGACGAACGTGAGCGTGTGTCACCGTATCATCGCTGCCGGCCTTCTGCTATGCGTCTGGCTGCCCACGAGCGCTGCGGCCCAGGAGCAGTCCCGTGAATCCGCGGCGCTCGACAACACGGCGGCGGCCTGGTCCTTCCAGTTCGCGTACCAGGCGATGCCGGATTATCGGCAGGACACGCTGGCGAGCGGGGAGCTGCGACCTGAAGGAAACAAGGGATACGCCCAGCTCCGCATCGTCGCTCCGATCAAGATCGACGGTGTGAGCGTTCTTCCTCGCCTCACGGCCCGGTATAGCGAGAACAAGGACGGCGAATGGGGAATCAGTCCCACGGACCTGTTCGCGCTGATCTTGCCTTTCGACTGGGGCACGGGCCGGGCCGGCCTCGGACCCGATGTAGTGATTCCTGGCAGCGCGAAGGTCGGCTCGAGTGAGTGGTCCTACGGTCTGGCCGGCGCCGTCATCCAGCGCTTCTTCAACGACAAGATGATGGTGGGCCTGCTCGTGCAGCAGTTATGGGGAAGGCGAACGGTGGTGGACCTCAGTCAGCCGGTGCCCGTCGTCACGGACGAGATCGAAACCGGTGCTCATCCGTTGATCATCAACCCGTTCATCAACTTCCAGCTGGGCAAGGGCTGGTACCTCGGGACAAACGACCTGGTGGCCCAGTACAGCTGGGAGTTCGGCGGCTGGAAGGTCCCGATCGGCGCTCGGCTCGGCTACGTGCTGGTCAACCCGGGCAATTCCTGGAATTTCTACGTCGAGTACGCCACCGAGCTGGCCACGGACGATTGGCCGGGCGCCGCGGCCAAGAACAAGTTCCGGGTGAACGTCTCGTACAGCATGCCGGTGGGTTAGCCACAACTCGCGCGTCGCGCCGGGGAGGGTTCGAAGGTGAATCAGCCGAACGTGATGGAGACGATCGACAGCCGTGCCCTGGCGGGACGCCGCCGCGAGACGAGCCAGCTCAGGCGCCTGGAGACAGTGACCGATGTCGTGTATGGCATCGCCATATGGCGTGTGTTCATGCTATTCCCACGCCCGGATGAGCCCGCGTGGAACTGGCACTCCTGGCAGGAGTTCCTGGCTGCCGAGGGTCTCACCGTAGTGCTGATCGCGATCGGAGTGGCCGTGCTGATCATCTACTGGCTGCAGAGCAACACGCTGTTCAGCCTGGTCGAGCGGGCGGACGTGAAGTTCGCGGTGCGCGCCATCATCCAGCTCTTCTTCGTGCTGCTGTTTCTGTTCTCGATCCGCGTCGGTACCGAACTCTCGGCTTCGGCCTGGACTCGAGGATTCGAAAGTGTCGCCGCCCTGCTGCTCGGTCTGTCCTCGACCTGGATGTGGACGTACGCGGCGCGGAACCGTCGACTCCTTCACGAGGACGTGACGGACGACGAAGCCAGAGCGGTGCGGCGGCGGATCACGGCCGAGCCCGCCACCGCCCTGTTCACTCTGCCTTTCGTGTTTACGCCTATCTTCTGGGAGCTGGCCTGGTTCACGTATCCGGCGGTGCGCCGCTTCTTCCGGAGCAGCGTGAGGTTGATCAAGGGACCGAGGTGAGCTCCCGGCCGCGGGGCCTTAGAGCGATCTTCGGGGCCCTGCTGATATCTGCATGGCCCTCTCCACTCCTCGCCCAGGAGCTGGAGCCGCGTCTCCTGACGAACGTGCCGGTCGGCTCGAGCTTCGTGCTCGCCGCCTACGGGTTCGCGAGCGGGAACATCCTCCTTGATCCGGCTGTCCCGATCGAGGGGCTGAACGCGAACCTGCACACGTTCCTCGGCGGCTACGTGAGGTCTATAGACGTCTTCGGGCTGGCCGGAAAAGTGGATGCGGTGGTTCCGTATGCCACGGGAGACTGGACAGGCCCGTTCGAAGGACAGGACACGGCCCGTTCCGCCACCGGGCTTAGGGATCCTCAGGTCCGAATGTCGGTGAACTTCGTGGGGTCGCCGGCTCTCGGCAGGGCACGCTGGGCGGATTGGGAGCAGAAGACCATCGTGGGCGCTTCGCTCCAGATCGTCATACCTCTCGGTCAATACGACCCGTCCAAGCTGATCAACCTCGGCTCGAACCGGTGGACGTTTCGGACGCAGGTCGGAGTATCGCACGCGATGGGGCCGTGGATCCTGGAAGGCGCCGGAGCCGTCTGGCTGTTTGCGGACAACTCGGACTTCGTCGGCGGCCGGAAGCTGGAGCAACGCCCCCAGTTCACGGCCAAAGCGCACTTTATCCGGTCGCTGCGAAGTGGATGGTGGCTCTCGCTCGGGGTTGGCTACGGCGTTGGAGGGCGCTCTGTGATCGAAGGGATTGAGCGGGACAATCACATTTCTTCGTTCCGGTTCGGCGGGACAGTGGCCGCTCCGCTGGGGAAAGGCCACACGCTGAAGCTCGTCCTGAATTCAGGGGTTCGTCTGGAGCGCGGACCCGACTTCGACGCGATCGCTCTGACGTACCAGTACCTGTGGGGCGGATGAGCCCCCGGTCCGACGTCAGGGCGATCTTCGTGATCGGACGATAGCTTCCCGGCTCGCGTCCACTCGTTGCCCAACCCAGGAGCTGCAACATGAAACGCCGATCTGTCGCCGTAGCCGCCGCAGGCATGGCGCTACTCTCCGCCGCCGGCATCGCCCTTGCCCAGGATCCCTCCGGCCTTCCGGCGCCCCACGAGGAGGTCGAGAGCGCCTTCCCGACCGTTGACCATTACTCGCCGTACGCCGGCCGCAACTTCCCGACCGAGGTGTACTGGGGTGATACGCACCTGCACACCGGCATGTCGATGGATGCGGGCGCATTCGGAGCCCGGCTCCTGCCGGAGGACGCGTACCGGTTCGCCGGTGGCGAAGAGCTCACCTCGTCCACTGGCCTCCCGGTGAGGCTCAGTCGGCCGCTCGACTTCCTGGTGGTGGCGGACCACTCGGACAACATGGGCTTCTTCCCGAAGCTGTTTGCGGGCGATCGCGACATGCTCGCGGATCCGACCGGCCGCCGCTGGTACGACATGGTCCAGGCCGGCGGGCAGGATGCTGTGAACGCCGCGGTCGAGGTGATCGTGGCTTTCTCGAACAATGAGTTTCCCCCGGCCCTCGCGTCGTTGCCCGGCACGGCGGCGTACCGCGCGGCGTGGGACGTGGCAATCGACGCGGCCGAGAAATACAACGATCCCGGCAACTTCACGGCGTTCATCGGCTACGAATGGACTTCCAACACAGGCGGCGCCAACCTGCACCGGGTGGTGATCCTGCGTGATGACGGATTCAAGGCGGGACTCGTAGAGCCTTACACCACACTGAAGCCTCTCGGCAGCGACAACCCGCGCGACCTGTGGAAGTGGCTCGAGATGTACGAGGACCGGACCGGTGGCCAGGCTCTCGCGATCGCACACAACGGCAACCTGTCGAACGGGATCATGTTTCCGTGGATCGAGTCGTTTACGGACCGTCCGATCGACCTCGAGTACGCGGAGACCCGCGCCCGCTGGGAGCCGCTCTACGAGGCCACTCAGATCAAGGGCGACGGCGAGGCACACCCGTTCCTGTCACCGAACGACGATTTTGCCGATTACGAGACGTGGGACCAGGGCAACCTGGATCTGAGCGAGGCGAAAGAGAACGACATGCTGCCGTACGAGTACGCCCGCTCGGGTCTGCAGGTCGGACTGCAGGCCGAGGCCGAACTCGGGGTGAACCCGTACCAGTTCGGCATGATCGGGTCGACGGACAGCCACACCGGCCTCGCCACGGCCGGGGAGGACAACTTCTTCGGTAAGCACTCGGGTACCGAGCCGAGCGCGGAGCGCTACCTGCATCCGATGGCCAAGATGGGTGACCTCGAGTACACGAGCTGGTCGATGGCCGCCTCGGGATATGCGGCCGTGTGGGCCACGGAGAACACGCGGCGCGCGATCTTCGACGCCATGATGCGCAAGGAGACCTACGCCACGACCGGGCCGCGGATGCTCGTTCGCTTCTTCGGCGGGTGGGACTTCACGGCGGCCGACGCCCAGACCCGACTCCCGGCGAGCGTCGGATACGAGAAAGGCGCTCCCATGGGCGCGACGCTCCGCGCGGCTCCCGAGGGCAAGACCATGACGTTCCTGGTGGCGGCCCTTAAGGATCCCCTCTCGGGCAACCTGGACCGGATCCAGATCGTGAAGGGCTGGCTGGATTCCGACGGCGCGCGGATGGAGAAGGTGTACGACGTCGTGTGGTCCGGCGACCGTCAGCCCGGCACAGACGGCAAGCTCCCGCCGGTGGGCAACACCGTGGACGTGGCCAATGCCACATGGACCAACACGATAGGCGCTCCTGAGCTGATTGCCGTGTGGACAGACCCGGACTTCGATCCCGCCCAGCGCGCCGTGTACTATGCGCGGGTGCTCGAGATTCCGACGCCTCGGTGGACGGCCTACGAGCAGGTGCGCTACGGCATCACTATGCCGGACGAGGTACCGATGATCACGCAGGAGCGGGCCTACACGTCGCCGATCTGGTATGCGCCGTAGGGCCTGGGTTCCGTCCTAGGAGTACGCGAAGAAGGGCGGTCGCCGGCGAGTGGCCGCCCTATTCGTTTGCAGCCGAGGGTCGCTAAGTCGCCGCGCGCCCCTAACCGAGCCACACGACGAGCGAATAGACCGCGAACACCAGCGGATAGAGCACCCTCCCCGTGCGATCGATCTTCTTCACCACCGCCTCTTGCTCCCGGCTGATCAGGTAAGACGTGCCCGCCATCGCGAACAGCGTAAGCACCAGCAGCACGGTCGCGCCGAGCATGAACCAGTCGAGGCGCGTGAGGTACGAAAGCCGCGGTACATGGTTCGCCAACATGAAGCGATAGGCGATTAGCGTGAGCATGGTCGTCACCACGACGCCCACCCGGGTCGGCACGACGGTCGGCGCGATCCAGAACACCGCCCAGGCCATCATCACGATCGCTACCAGCGGGATCAGGACCTGGATCATGTAGTAGCTCACCCGCCGCTTCGCCTGAACCGACAGCTTCACTCCCGAATTCTCGGGGCCGCTCGGGGTAGCGCGAAAGCTGGCCTGCTCCAAGGTGAGGTCTTCCACCGTCCAGTCGCTGATCGAGAACTCGGCGTTTCTGAACGGGGCAACCGATGGATCGGGGACGAGCTCGAACTGCGGACCGGTTCGCCGCGGTGTCACCACCCATACGCCGAACACCTGACGGTCCCTGGGGAATTCTCTGAGGTCCATGGGTGCGGAGAAGCGTCCGTTGAACCGCTGCAGGTAGCTTACGGAGCCTTCGGGCGTGACCAGTACCTCCTCCGGCATCGACGGGCTGACCCCTCGCTGATTCAGGATGACGAACTGTGGGCGCCAGATTTCGTCGAGGCTGAGAGTCCGCATCCCGGCGGAGGCGTCCGCCAGGTCCGGATCGTCCCAGCTGGCAAGCAGGAAGACGTCCGCGGAAAAGGACTGGTCCGCCCCGGAGATCTCTACGAGGTCGGCCAGGTAGAGGCCAATCCGGACCTCGCGGGGCTGAACTTCCTGGTGAGCCGCACCGCCGACCTGCGCTTCCTGCGCCTCCCCGACTTGCGACACGCTCATTAGGGTCGCGGCGAGGCAGGCGGCCACGATCCGTACCTTACGGCGAGGCAGTGCCATGACTCCTCCTTCGGGCGGCTACTGTCGCGGGCCTGATGAGCTGGCATCGCTCCAGCCGCCGTTGCTGTCGCGGAGCGAAGAAGATGTACGGCCAGCCACTGCTCTGCTACTGGCGAGAGGCAGGCTCGCCGCCGAGCCCGACGCGTGGGCAGAGCTCCGCCAAGACGCACTCCTCGCAGCGCGGTTGCCGTGCCTTGCACACCAACCGCCCGTGCCGGATCAGGAGCACGTGGAGTTCGTATCTAAGCTCCAGCGGCACGTCTTCGTTCAGGATCTTGTGTGTCCGCGCCGCCGTGGCCCCTTCGGGAACGAGTCCCAGCCGGACCGCCAGACGGTGGACGTGCGTGTCGACCGGAATCAGGTCGCGGCCCAGCGCGAAGCACATGACGCAGGCGGCGGTCTTCACGCCCACGCCCCTGAAACCGGTCAGGTAGTCGAGAGCTTGCCCGTCGCTCATTTCTTCGAGGTGATCCAACGACAGCTCACCTCGCTCCAGGCTCAGGCGCGCGAGCACTGCGAGGATCGTTTCCGCCTTCTGCCGGGCGAGGCCGACCGGGCGGATCGTCCGCTCCAGCTCTCCGCCCCGCGCCCCCAGCACCGCATTCCAGTCCGAGTACCGCTCCCGGAGCGCCTCCCACCCCCGATAGCAGTTCGTGTCGGACGTGTTCTGGCTGAGAACCGTGAGCACGAGCTCGTCCAGCGGGTCGCGGCGCACCTTGAGGCTCACGGGGTGGACCTCGGCCAGCCGGCCGGCGACGGCCCTGATCTGCGCCTCGCTCTTCTGTCGGGCTACGGAATCCGCCATTAGCTTAGGACGTCCCTCGACGACGAGTCCCTGCAAACAGCGGCCAACGTATCTCCCGCGTGAACGACCGGCAAAGCGACGAACGGCCCGCCTTCGATCTCGAGGACCCTCGGCTGACCGAGGCGTTTAACCCGCGGACGGCAGGCATCGACCGGGCCGCACCGCTGGCGATCGTCCGCATGTTGAACGCCGAGGATCGTGCGGTGGCCGAGGTCGTAGCGACCCAGGAGGCAGCGATCGCGGGGCTCATCGAAGAAGTAGCGGACCGGATATGCCGCGGGGGACGGCTCTTCTATGTCGGCGCCGGAACGAGCGGAAGGCTCGGCGTGCTAGATGCGGCCGAGTGCCCGCCGACATTCGGAACCGACCCGGAGATGGTCCGGGGAATCGTAGCCGGGGGCCCGGACGCGCTGGTGCGAAGCCAGGAGGGCTCGGAGGATGACGAGGAGGCCGGCGCGAGGGTCATCAGGGACGCCGGCGTCCGCCCGCCGGATTTCGTTCTCGGGATCGCAACCTCCGGTACCACACCCTTCGTCTGCGCGGCGCTCGATGCAGCGGCCGAAGCGGGCGCGGGGACGGGATTCCTCTCCTGCACGCCGCCTGCGGAGGAAGTCGTCGCCCGAATTGACCGTCTGGTGACGCCGCTGACCGGAGCCGAGGCGATCGCCGGCTCGACCCGCCTCAAGGCCGGTACGGCCACCAAGCTGGTTCTCAACACCCTGACGACGGGCGTGATGATCCGGCTCGGGAAGGTGTACGGGAACCTGATGGTCGACCTGCGGGCGGTGAGCCGGAAGCTGGTCGACCGGAGCCTCCGCATGGTGAGCGCCGTGACCGGTGCCGATCGTGAAGAGGCCCGCGCCCTGCTCATTGCCGCCGGAGGTTCGGTCAAGACCGCCATCGCGATGCGCCAGATGGGTGTGGGCCGTTTCATGGCCGAGAGGCGCCTCGACGCCTGCGACGGTTTCCTGGGCGACGCCCTGGAGCGCTTCCAGAAGGGCGCGCCGGTACACTACTTCTCGCTGTATCCACAGACCGACTGCCAGGGGTGGGATCGTCTGTTGGAGCGGCTGGCTGCGGTTCCAGCCAGAGTGACGGCCGCCGTAGGTGCGACGCGGGATGAGCGAAGAGATGGATTCCGCGGCGATTCCGCCACCGTGTGCCGCTCAGGCGCCGAGATTGCCTGGCACCTGGATCATCTCATTCGCTACGAGCGCGAGGCGATCCGGCCGCGGCTCGAAAGCTGGCCCGCAGGCGACGAACAGGTGTTCTCGGACTGGAACGACGAGAGCGCCCCCGGCCCGGCGCACGAGAGTGCCGACCTTGACAAGCTCGAGGCGGAGTTCAGGGCCGAGCGCGAGGAGACGCTCGCCGTGCTAACGGCTGTCGGCCCTTCGCTCCTCGAGCGCCACAGGCGCCTGGGTGCGGAGACGTTTACTGGCTATCAGTTCCTGCGCGGGATTGCCCAGCACGACGAGGCTCACGTAGAGCGGATCGGCGAGCGGCTGCACCGAGCGCTCTTCGAGGAGGCAGAATGAGCGGACGCTCGGAGGGGCTGTTCGTGGGACTGATGTCGGGTACCTCTCTCGACGGGGTCGACGCTGCTCTGGTCGCCTTCACGGGAACGGACGAGCGCCCGTCCAGCGCCCGGCTTGAGGCGTTCGTCACCCAGCCCTACGACGCGGCCCTGCGCGAGCGTCTCGGGAGGGCCGTTCGAGGCCAGTCCGGCGCCGACGCGGTCTGCGACCTGGGCTTCGATCTCGGGAGCCGATTCGCGGACGCCGCGGAAGACCTTCTCGCCGGGGCCGGAGTCGCGCCGGACGATGTGGTCGCGATAGGTAGTCACGGCCAGACGATCTGGCACCGCCCGCCGGAGCGCGGAGAGAAGGGCGCGACGCTGCAGATTGGCGAATCCGCCGTGATCGCAGAGCGGCTGGGCGTCCCGGTGATCGCGGACTTCCGGGTTCGGGATGTGGCCGCCGCCGGCCACGGCGCGCCCATAACGCCTTACTTCGACCTGATGCTCCTTTCGTCCCCGGAGTTGAGCCGGGCGATCCAGAACATCGGCGGCATGGCCAACGTCACCGCCCTGCCGCGGGAGGGCTCGGAGGAACGCCCCTTAGCTTTCGACACGGGACCCGGCGTAGCGCTGGTGGACGCTGCGATCGAGAGGCTCACGGATGGCGCCGTGCGCTACGACCTGGACGGCGGCATGGCAGCAGCCGGTCAGGTTCTGCCGTCGGCACTCGATGTATGGCTCGCCGACGAGTTCTTCCGCCAGGAACCGCCCCGGAGCACCGGCCGCGAGCGGTTTGGAGACGCCCGGCTGGAGGAGTGGCTCGAGGCCAACCGCGACGAGAGAGCGGCGGACCTGATGGCCACCCTCACAGAGCTCACCGCCCGCTCGATCGCCGAAGCACATCGCTGGATCGACTTCGAGATCGGTGAGGTGCTGCTGAGTGGGGGCGGAGCACGCAACCCCGAGATCCGGCGGCGGGTGGCGTCGCACCTCGATGCTTCGGTTCGAGTCCTGGACGAGGTGGGCTGGAGCGCCGACGCGCGTGAGGCGACAGCGTTCGCCCTGCTGGCGCGGCAGCACGTGCTCGGCATCCCGATCGACCTGACCTGGGCCACGGGCGCCGCCGCTCCGAGGATTCTAGGCAAGGAGACGCCGGCGTGAGCGCCGGCCGGATCTTCCTCGAGGCTCTGCGCCTGGATCTGGAGCCGCTGGACGCGGTCCGCCGGCGGGCGCACGGAGCCCTGGGACTCGACGTCGGCGGATTCCTGTTCTTCGGTGCGGAGGCAGAGTCGGCCGCCCGCCTGGTGGAGGAGCTGCGGGAGGCCGCCGACCGGCCGCTGTGGATGGCGGCGGACCTGGAGCGCGGGGCCGGGCAACACTTTCAGGGCCTTACGGTACTTCCGCCACCGGCAGGCCTGGCATCGCACCCGCAGGCGGCGACCGTTGTGACGGAAGCTGCCCGTTGGACGGCCCGCGAGGCCCTCGATCTGGGACTCAACCTGGCGCTGGCGCCGGTCCTCGACCTCGACGTGGAGGTACGCAACCCGATCGTCGGCACGAGGAGCTTCGGTCCGGACCCGCAGCGGGTCGCGACCCTGGGGGCGGCATGGATCGGGGCCTGCCAGGCCGAGGGCGTGGCTGCCTGTGCAAAGCATTTCCCGGGTCACGGCCGGACGACGGTCGATTCGCACGCCGAGTTGCCGGTGGTGCCGGCCGAGCGAGCGCAGCTCGAAGAGGATCTGCTCCCGTTTCGCGCCGTCGCGGGCCAGGTGGCGTGCGTGATGACTGCCCACGTTGCCTATCCGGCTCTCGGCAACGGCGGCCCGGCAACCCTGAACCAGGCAATTCTCCAGAGGCTGCTGCGCGACGAGCTCGGCTTCGCCGGACTCGTGCTCACCGACGCCCTCAACATGAGTGGTGTCAGGGGAAGAGGAGCGCCGGAGGAGGCATCGGATCCTGCCGTGGCCGCGCTTGCGTCGGGTTGCGACCTGCTCCTCTACCCTCCGGATCTTCCGGCAGCGATCCAGGCGGTCGAGGCGGCTGCGGCGGAATCGGCCGCAGTGGCGGAGCGGCTCGAGGAGGCCAGGGCGCTGAGCGACCAGCTCCGCGAGAGGTTCGGCAGGCCGGCCGACACGCCGTTCGAGCCCTCGCTCGCTCCCGAGGCGATCGCCGTAGGCTGCACGACAGCCATCGGCGGGGACCCGCCGGGATGGCTGTCGGCTGGCGCGCCCGTGACGGTGGCCGCCATCTGGGACGATCGGGAGGAGCCGGCCCGTGGGCCGTTCGGTGAGATCTTCCGGTCCGAGTTGCGGTCGGCGGGCTGGACGCTCGCGCCGCCCGGGTCCGCCGAAGGGATGCCCATGATAGTGCTGATCGCCTCCACACCTCAGGCCTGGAAGGGAACGGCCTATCTGACGCCCACCGGCCGCGCTGTTGTCGAGGGGGCGTTGGCCCACGAGCCCACGTTTCCGATCGTCTTCGGCCACCGCCGTCTGCTGGAGGAGCTCGACCGGCCCGGACTCTGCGCCTGGGGAAACGAGCCGCTGATGGAACGTGCGGCGGCCCGCAGGCTGGACGAGCTGGTCCGGAGCAGCGCGTGAAGAGGGGCACCGAGCGGGGACGCGATGCGCCCGCTTGATTGGGCGATCGTCGCCGCCTATCTGCTCGGCACCCTGGCCGTCGGCCTCTACCTGGCCCGGCGCGCTAGCGGCGGCCTGGTCGACTTCTTCGTCAGCGGCCGATCTCTGCCGTGGTGGCTCGCCGGAACTTCCATGGCCGCCACCACCTTCAGCGTCGATACGCCACTCTACGTTACCGGCCTCGTGGCCCGGCGCGGCATCGCCGGCAACTGGGAGTGGTGGGCGTTTGCCCTCTCCCACCTCCTGCTCATCTACCTGTTCGCACGCCTGTGGCGTCGCGCCGAGGTGGTCACCGACGCCGAGCTCACCGAGATCCGCTATGGGGGCCGCCCGGCGGCCGTCCTGAGGGCAAGCCGAGCGTTCCTGTTCGCCGTTCCCATCAACTGCGTCGCCATCGGCTACGTGATGCTGGCGATGCGGAAGGTGATCGAGGCGTTCGGGGTGTTCGACGGGCTGCCGGGCGACGAGCGCCTATGGATCGTCGCGGCTCTGTCGGTCTTCGTCATGATCTACGCCAGCGTCGCCGGCCTGTGGGGCGTCGTCGCCACCGACTTCTTCCAGTTCGTGCTGGCGATGGTCGGTGCTCTGCTGGTAGCCGGGTTCGCGATCGCCGACATCGGGGGCGTGGCAGAGCTCAAGCGCCAGCTGGTCGAGGTGGGGCGCTCGGATGTTCTCAAGGTCGTCCCGCCGCCGGGGTCGCCGGACCTTCCGATGGGCACCTTCCTGGCCTACCTGGGGATCCAGTGGTGGGCGTGGCGCCGCTCCGACGGGGGAGGCGAGTTCGTGCAGCGCATGTCGGCTTGCCGGACCGAAGACGACGCGGAAGGCGCGGCCTGGCTGTTCAACTTCCTACACTACGTGCTGCGAGCCTGGCCCTGGATCCTGGCGGCGCTGGTGGCCGTGGTGGTGTTCCCGAACCTGGCGGATCCGGAGCTCGGGTACCCGCTCCTGATGCTCCGATACCTTCCGGTCGGAGTGCTGGGACTGGTCGTCGCCTCCTTCTTCGCCGCCTTCATGTCCACGGTTTCGACCCAGATCAACTGGGGCGCCAGCTACGTGGTAAACGACCTCTATGCCCGCTTCGTGGCGCCCGACGCGAGCCCGAAGCGCCTCGTGGCGCTCGGGCGTCTCGCCTCGGTCTTCATCGTGGCGGCCGGGGGCGCCGCGGCGTTCCTCGCCCAGGACATCGGCACCGTGTTCCGGTTCATGATCGCCATCGGCACCGGGCCCGGAGCGGTGCTCATCCTGAGGTGGTTCTGGTGGCGGGTGAACGCGGCGGCCGAGCTGGCGGCGATGCTGGGCGGTTTCCTGATTGCGCTCGCGACCTATCTTCCGTGGTGGGCCGACATGGGGTTCGGCCTGCGTCTGGCGATCAGCGCCGGAGGCGCCGCGGCGATCTGGATCCCGGTGATGCTCTTTACCCGGCCCGAATCGGATGAGACCTTGGAGGCTTTCTACCGGCGGGTACGCCCCGGTGGACCTGGGTGGAAGCGGATGCGAAGTCGCACGGGCATCGAGCCGGTGACTCCGCTCGGTCACGACCTCGTCCGAACCGCCGCGGCGACTCTCCTGCTGTTCGGAGGCATGTTCGCCATCGGAGGCGCCGCCCTCCTGGAGTGGCGGATGGCGACCGTGGCCGGCCTGGTGGCCCTGGCCGGCCTGGCCGGCCTCGTCGCCGCGAAGAGAGCCTTTTCCAGAACGGCAGCGAACCGAAACATGAGAAGAACGTTCCGTTGAGCAGGCACAACAGACGACACAGCCGCCAGCCATTCGCTTCGGGGTCCGCCCTCCTCATCGCGGCGATTGCCGCTGCCTGCGCGTCGGGGGCGACGGGACCGGACGGCGGACCCGTTCCGCCGGGCGTGCTGCGGACGGCGCTGCCCCCGATCCCGGATGTGACCGGACCGCTCGCGCTGCACGTAGAGTATCCCGACTCCCTCCAGAGAATCGCCGTTGCCGACTCCAACTTCATCTTCGGGAGCGTCGGGAGTGGAGACGCTACCCTGCTCATCGATGGAGCGTTCGTCGACGTGGAGCCCAACGGGTCCTTTCTGGCCTGGCTCCGAGTTCCCGAAGCCACCGCGGGTGATACGGCATGGTACCGGCTGGTGGCGCGACGCGGAGGGGAAGAAGACACACTGAGCCACCCGGTGCTTCTGCCTCGAGTGGCGTTCGTTGGGGAGCCGGGCACCGCCTGGATCGATACGGCGTCCGTCGAGAACGGAGTCGAACGCTGGATGCTTCCGGATGAGTCCGTGACGCTGTCGATGCGGGCCGCCCCGGGCGTCGAGGCGTGGATTGAAACGGGGACCACACGGATCCCGCTGGAAGAAGGTCCGACAGCGGGAGAATACGGTACCACCCTGGCGGCCACCGATCTCCACGCGGCGGCATGCACGGCCGACCTGTGCGACCTGGGAGACGAGCTCTTACCCCTGGCCTTCGAGTATGCGGCCACGGATGGAACGGACACGGCCCGGGCGGAGACCGAGGGCACCCTGCGAATACTGGATCCCGAGACCCTTCCGGTCGTCGAGCTGCTCGAGCCGCCCAGCGATGCTGCGGGAAACGACCGGATCGTCGTCGGCCGGCCCATTGCCTTCGGGCCCTACAGGTGGCGATTTCCCGATGGCACGAGATCGGCGGTCGATGGCCGACTTGGAGACCGGATTCGTCTTCGGCTGACCGGAAGCCTCAACGCCTGGGTGGCATCGGACGACGCCCAGCTCCTGCCCGAGGGGACACCGGAGCCGGCGGGCGTGGTCGGCGATCTCAGGTTCGAGGTCTCGGGCGACCGGATCGAGCTCCGGATTCCGTTGGCCTCGGCGCTCCCCCTCCAGGTGGATGAGCCGGATCCGTACACGCTTCACGTCACGCTGTTCGGCGCGTACGGCAACACCAGCAGGGTGGCGCAGGGCCGCGGCTCCCGTGCCGTGAAGTCGGTGAGCTGGATGCAGCTACCCGGTCCGATCTATCGACTGACTATACGGCTTGCCGAGCCCGTCTGGGGGTACAGAACCTCTTACAGGCCGCTGACAGGCGGAGGGTCCGAGCTTCTGTTCGAGCTTCACCGCGTTCCCGCCGTGGATCCCCAGAGCCCGCTTCGGGAGAGACGGATCGCCATCGATCCCGGTCATCCAGAAGCCGGCGCCTACGGACCCACCGGCTACTACGAGGGCGACGCGAACCTGGCGATCGGGAGGCTCCTTCATGGCCTGCTCACGGCCGAGGGAGCCAAGCCGATCCTGATCCGAAACGACACCCTGCCCATGGGTCTGTACGAGCGCACCTTGGCGGCCCAGGAGCGCGGCGCGGAGCTCTATATCTCTATTCACAACAACGCCCTGCCGGACGGGGTGCGCCCGTTCGGACGCGAGGGGACCAGCACCTATCACTATCATCCCCACTCTGCGGTGCTGGCGGCGGCGGTTCAGGAGGGGATGATCCGCACAATGAGGCTTAGAGACCTTGGCGTGTACTGGGGCGACCTGGCGGTCTGCCGGATGGCCTGGATGCCGTCGGTCCTCACCGAGGGCGCCTTCATGATGATGCCCTCGCACGAGGCGGCCCTGAAGGATCCTGACTTCCAGGAGTTGCACGCCCGCGGCATCGTGGAGGGAGTGCGGGACTTCCTCCGATCCATGGCGGGCAAGCGAGCGCGATGAAGCGCCGAGGCGAGACCGCCGTCCGTTAACAGCCACCGACAACCGGAGCGCGATCTGTGACCCTGGACGATCTCACCACCCGCGAACGCCCCACGATACCCGACTCGGCGTGGGTAGCGCCATCGGCGCACGTGGTTGGCGACGTCACTCTGGGCGAGCACGCGAGCGTCTGGTACAACTGCGTCCTGCGAGGCGATATTGCGCCGATAACGATTGGCGACGAGACGAACGTCCACGACCTGACCATGATCCACGTCGACCATGACGCGCCCTGCATAATAGGGTCGAGGGTGGGAATCGGTCACCGGGCCATCGTCCACGGGTGCACGATTGAGGACGAATGCCTGATCGGGATGGGCTCCGTCATCCTCTCCGGCGTCGTGATCGGCCGGGGCTCGGTGATCGGCGCCGGAGCGGTCGTGGCGGAGGGCAAGCAGGTTCCGCCGGGGAGCCTGGTGGTTGGAGTGCCTGGTCGGATCCAGCGTCGCGTCGATAACGACCTCCGTCGGCGGATCCGAATGACGGTGCAGCACTACAGAGAGCTCAAGGAAGGGCACCGGGCGGGGCGCTGGGAGCGGCCGGCCAACCACGGCGAATGACCAGAATACGCGCGCCGAACGGCAGCGGAAGCCTTAATTGTAGCCGTTATCGCTGGTCGCCTTGGCTGTTACACAACAGGCCTTGACCACAAGATTTGGGGTAGTTATAGTAGCGCCACCCCAAGATATTGGGGTGCTGAGTGGCAGCTTCGCCGCTCCGGGGTGGCCCGGACTTTTGTCCCGCCCGAGCCGCAACCAACACGTGCATATCGATGGGCGACGTGTCTTCAGGGTGCTCGGCACCTCAGGGTAGTCCGTCGCTGTACGCCAGGCGACACGGGTGGTCGGTCGAAGGCTGATCGGTCGAAGGCTGATCGGGCGGGAACCGGGGTAGAAGATAGAGAGCGATACGTCGGTGAACCAACCACCGGAAAGGACAAAGCGAGGCGCCCCGATGCACTCACCCGATACGGCGACCCGAGCCGGCACCGCCGCTGCCGCGATCGATCTTGTCACTCCTCCCGCCGACCTGCCAGAGCCTCGGCTCAACGGGAACGCAGAAACGGTCCTGGCCAAGCGTTACCTGAAGAAGAACGAGGATCTGGAGCCGATAGAGTCGCCGAAGGACATGTTCTGGCGCGTAGCCAGCGTGATCGCCGCGGTGGACGCCGACTACGGGGCCTCGCCTGAGCAGGTGATGAAGTCGGCGCGCGCTTTTTACGAGATGATGGCGTTCGGGCAGTTCGAGCCCAACAGCCCGACGCTCATGAACGCCGGTCGGCCTCTCGGGCAGCTCAGCGCATGCTTCGTCCTCCCCGTTCCGGATAGCCTCGACGGCATATATAACACGCTGCGGGATATGGCGTTGATCCACCAGTCAGGAGGCGGCACCGGCTTCGGCTTCAGCCGTCTGCGTCCCGCCGGCGACGTGGTCAAGTCGTCCATGGGCGTGGCCAGCGGCCCGGTGAGCTTCATGGAGGTGTACGACGCCTCCACCGAGGCCGTGAAACAGGGGGGAACGCGTCGCGGTGCGAACATGGGCATCCTGCGGGTCGACCACCCCGACATCCTCGGGTTCATCGACTGTAAGCAACAGAAGCACCGGGTCACCAACTTCAACATCTCGGTGGCAGTCACCGAGGACTTCATGGCCGCCGTGGAGCGCGGTGAGCCGTACGATCTGGTGAGCCCGCGGAACGGAGAGGTGACCGGGCAGTTGGATGCACGCGCGGTGTTCGCCAAGATCGTCCATGGTGCCTGGAGGAACGGCGAGCCCGGAGTCTTCTTCGTCGACGAGGCCAATCGCTACAACCCCGTCCCGCGCCTCGGCTCGTACGAGGCAACGAACCCGTGCGGTGAGCAACCCCTCCTCCCGTACGACGTCTGCAACCTCGGGTCGGTCAACGTGGGGGCCTTCGTCGAGAGTGGGCGCATCGATTGGGACGGCCTCGGAACGGCGGTCCACAACGCCACCCATTTCCTCGACAACGTCATCGACGCCAACCGTTATCCGCTGCCCGAGATCGATGATCTGTCGAAGAAGATCCGCCGCGTGGGCCTCGGGATCATGGGCTGGGCGGACATGCTGGTGAAACTGGGCGAGCCCTACGGGTCCTCCCGCTCGATAGAGTTGGGTCGCGAGATGATGCGGTTCGTCGATGAGCAGTCGAAGGTCGAGTCGGAGCGGCTTGCCGGGATCCGAGGAGTCTTCCCCGAGTGGGAGCGCTCGATCTGGGGACCAGAGGAGAGTTGTGCCCGCGACGAGCAGGGAGCCCGGATCCGGCCAGAGCGCCGGATGCGTAACTGCAACGTGACGACTGTGGCGCCTACCGGGACCATCTCCATCATCGCCGATTGCTCCAGTGGCATCGAGCCCCTGTTTGCGGTGGCGTTCATGCGCAATCAAGCCGGATCGCTGATGCCCGATGCCAACCCCGAGTTCGTGCGGATGGCGGAGGAGCAGGGGTGGTACTCGGAGGAACTGATGACCCGGATAGCCGACGAGGGTCACATACACTTCGACGAGGTGCCGGAGGACGTCCAGGAGGTGTTCGTCACGGCACACGACGTGACGCCGGAACAGCACATCCGGATGCAGGCGGCCTTCCAGGCTAACACCGACTCGGCGATCTCAAAGACCTGCAACTTCCCCAACGAGGCCACAGAGAACGACGTCCGTAAGATCTTCGAGCTGGCCTTCGAGCTCAATTGCAAGGGCGTCACGGTGTATCGGGACGGATCGCGCGACGCCCAGGTCCTCTCCACCGGCAGCACGGCCAAGCAGGTCGTGGCGGCAGCGAACGGCGAGTCCACGGCATTCGAGGTCGTCGACGAGACCGAGCTGGCCCAGGAGCTAGCCGCCGCCATGGCCCGCATCGCGGAGTTGGAAGAGAAGCTGGAGGGCAGGGAGGAGACGATCAGCTCCCTCGAGGGCGCCGTGATGAAACAGCCGCTGGTGCGCACCAGACCGGCGGAGCTTCGTGGTGTGACGCGCAAGATCGAGTCTCCGCTCGGGGATATGTATGTGACGATCAACGAGGACGGGGACGGACGGCCGTTCGAGGTTTTCGTGGCCCTGGGCAAGGCGGGTGGGCCGGCGATGGCCGACGCCGAGGCGATCGGCCGGCTGATCAGCCTCGCCCTCCGGAGCGGCATCTCGATGCGGGCCGTGCACAAGCAGCTGCGGGGGATCTCCTCGGATCGCGCAGTGGGCTTCGGACCGAACAAGGTCCTCTCGAGCCCCGACGCCATAGCCCAGGTGATCGAGCGCTACCTGGAGGAGAAGGAAGGCATCCAGCAGTCGCTGCCGATCCCGGAGCCGGGCGTGGCCGAGAAGGGCAACGGCGGCACGCAGACCGCCAACAAGCCGATCATCAGGCGCTTCGAGGAGCAGGCCGCCCTTACCTTCATAGGGACCTGCCCCGATTGCGGCTCCGGCCTCGAATTCGCCGAGGGCTGTGTGAAGTGTCACGCCTGCGGCTACAGCGAGTGCGGGTGACGCAGGCCCTCGGTCGGCTCCGCTGACCACTACGGACGGACAGGACAGCGAAAGCCCGGTCGAGAGGCCGGGCTTTCGTGTCAGCGGGTGGGCACCACCAGTACCGGCACCGGCGACTTCCGGATCACGCCCGCCGAGACGCTGCCCACCACGAGGTCGAACAGCTTGCCCCGACCGTGCGAGCCCACGACGATCACCTCGGCCCGCAGCTTCTCGGCCTGCTTGAGGATCGTCTCGACCGTTGGTCCCTGGACCAGCAGCGCGGTGACCTCGTGGCCCTGTTCGCGTAGCCGGTCCGCGAGGGCGTGGAGCTTGTCGTGCTCGCGCTTGAACTCGACCGCCACCTGGTGCCTGACCTCGTCCGGCCCGGCCTCGAGGCCAATGAACGAGGGGTCCGGCTCCGCCACGTGGAGCAGGTAGATCTCGCGACTGGGACGCGCTAGCTGGCCCACGATCTCCAGTTGGTCGTCGGCTACGGCCGAGAAGTCGACGGCTACGAGAAGGCTCACGTTCCCATCTCCGGTCGTTGGATTCCGTGCTCCGCCATCATCGCCCGCATGATGTTCACCAGTGCGCCGGTCCAGCGCGCCTTGTCCTGCGCTGTGCGACCACTCGGGCGTGCGCACGTCCGACAGGTCCGGGTAGTCCTCGGAGTGGATGCCCACGGCTTCGGCCGCGCCCACGATCGGCTCCCACACCCGGCCGCGCGGCGTCGCCTGCCGCTCGAACTCGCGGAAAAAGTCGCTGGACGGCGGTCGGATGAACACCACCTCGCCGCCACGCTCGCGGATCTTCGCGACGTCTCCCGCCACCTGCTCGAGCATGGCCGCGAACGCGGCCCGCGCGACGTCCTCCGGCGGAGGAGGGGGCAGGTTCTCGAGAATCGCCCGCCACGTCCCGGTTACGATCGCATTGAACTCGCGGTCGTTCTCGACCCGGTCCCACAGGTCGGCCTGCCGATCGCGCCGCATGTGCTCGATCTTGCGCACCTCCGGCTGCTGGAAGGAAAGACCCGGCCGATCCGGCCACCACTCCTGGCGCGCGAGCACGGTGAAGAGCTTCGTGTCTATCGTGTAGAAGGCGAACGTCCGTTCCAGGGGATACGACAGCCGGTTCCCCATCCACTCGGACGGCGTCTCGTCGTAATACATCTCCAGCGCTTCTGCCCGCAGTCCGACGCCCGGCAGGAAGAGCAGGGGGGGAGTGATCCCCACCACGAGCAGGCCGCGGAAGTCCTCGTCGTTGGCGATGTCCGTCAGGATCGGCAGCGGGTTCGAGCCCTCGAGCGCCAGCTGCACCGCGTGGACCCCTGTCTCTTCCTCCCACACGTCGATGTCGATGTCGAATTGGGTGCGCGACGAGCCGATGAACACCGTGGCATTCGGCTCACTCGCGTCGATGCGGCGGCGTGCCTCGGCCCACTGCCCATCGCTGTTCCGGTACGAGGCCTCGTATTGCTGTGCCACGCGCCAGTACGCCTCCCATGCGCCCACGCCCACGACGGCCAGCACGAGAGCGATGGTGGCGACGCGCGGCCACTTCAGCGCGGGGATGTGCCGCAGGAAGACCGAATCCGACTCAGAACTGGAAGTAGATGAAGGCATCGCCGCTTCCTTGAGTAATCACGATCGCGAGCAGCATACCGGCCCACACCAGCGCCAGGAGCCACCAGGGAGTCTTCTCGGCGACCTCCTCGAGCCGCCGGTTCCGCATCGTCCAATGCACCACGAGGATTCCCGCGATCACGGCGAGAACCTGAATCACGAGGTTCGACCCGAGCACGAGCTCGCTTCCCTCGACTCGGAAGCCGAGCATCGCGCGCGTCATGGTCCAGGCCTGGGGGAAGTCCCGCGCCCGGAAGAACACCCAGGTCAGGTTGACCAGGAAGTACGTCAGGAGGCCAAGGAAGAATCGGAAGGCAAACGTGCTCGCGATCTTCGCCTCTCCGAAGCGCTCCCGCAGGAACCGCTCGACCCCCAGGTAGAACCCGTGCAGGCCGCCCCACACCACGAACGTCCACGCCGCCCCGTGCCACAATCCCCCGAGCAGCATGGTGACCATTAGATTGACCTGCGTGCGCTGCCAGCCCTTCCGGTTTCCGCCGAGCGGAATGTAGAGGTAGTCCCGGAGCCAGGTGGACAGCGAGATATGCCAGCGGCGCCAGAAGTCGGAGAACCCGATCGCCGCGTAGGGGAACCGGAAATTGTCGGGCAGCGAGAAGCCAAGGCACAGCGCGACCCCGATGGCCACGGTCGAGTAGCCCGCGAAGTCGGAGAAGATCTGGCCCGAGAACGCCAGCGTCCCCAGCCACGCGTCCGAGAACGGGACGGCCTTGTCCGCCCCGAACACCGCATCGGCCGCAGGGGCCAGAGCGCCGTCGGCGATCACGATCTTCTCGAACAGGCCCAGCGTCATCAGGCCCAGGCCCCACAGCAGCTGGTCGCGGCTCGCCCGCACCGGCTTCTGGAACTGTGGGATGAGCTGCGTGGGGCGGACGATCGGCCCGGCCACGAGCTGCGGGAAGAAGGTGACGAACAGGGCGAAGTCGAGCAGGGAGTCCGCCGGCTTCGCGCGGCGCAGGTAGACGTCCAGCGAGTAGGCCATCGTCTGGAACGTGTAGAACGAGATCCCGACCGGGAGCACGATGCTCCAGCCCGGCGCCGTCCAGGTCACCCCGATGGCGGACATCAGAGCCTGCCAGTTCTCCAGCAGGAAGCCGCCGTACTTGAAGTATCCGAGCAGGCCGAGGTTGACGAGGATGCTCACGGCGACCCATCCCCGCCTTCGCGTTAGCCTCTCTTCGGCGAAGATCTTCTTCGCGACGTGCCAGTCGACGACGGTCGAGATCCACAGCAGGATCACGAAGGGCGGATTCCAGGCCGCGTAGAACAGGTAGCTGGCCAAGAGGAGGTTCGTCTTCTTGACTTTCCACGGCAGCGGCGCGTTGTGCAGCGCCAGCACGATCGCGAAGAAGGCGACGAACGTCAGGGAGTTAAAGAGCAAGGGCTGGGCTCTCCTGGATCCAGAATCAGTCTTTCAATGTCTTGATGATGTCGGCCGCCTCGGTGGCCGGACGCAGTCTCTCAGTCGGCGCTCAGCAACGGCCCGCAGCGCCCACTAACGCCAAGCATGCCTGAGCTGTCAACCTTGGGCAGGCGGTTCGCGCGCTGGACGTCTCGTCTCCCGTAGCTGGCCCTATCCTCGCTGACTCGTGATACTCCTCCCCATGAACCACCATCCCTGTCACCCCATCCGCGGCCGCCTGAATTCCTGGTTCCTGGCTGCCGCCGAGGACGCGATGCACCGCGAGTACGGGGCGCGTAAGGTTCGCCTCTTCGGAGACATCCCGTCCACCGTGGTCGAGCTCGGCCCAGGCTCCGGGGCCAACTTCCGCTACTACCCACGCGGCACCCGGGTCATCGCCGTCGAGCCCAACCCTATGATGCACAAGCGAATGCATGCACAGGCACGCCGGCACGGGATCGAGATCGACCTGCGGCACGTGGGGGCCGAGGGGATGGAAGTCGAGAGCCAGAGCACGGACCTCGTGGTGTCGACCCTTGTTCTGTGCAGCGTTCGCGACCCGGAGCAGGTGGTCTCCGAGGTGAGGCGCGTGCTGCGCCCGGGCGCCCGCTTCGCCTTCCTGGAGCACGTCGCCGCTCCGGCGGGCTCGCGACTGCGCAAGATGCAGGAGGCGATCCATCGCCCGTGGCACTGGCTCGGCGAGGGCTGCCACCTGAGCCGCGACACGGCGCAGACGCTGCAGGAAGCCGGCTTCAGCTCGCTCCAGATCGAGCGCTTTGACTCCGTGCCCGGATGGGCTCCGTACCGACCGCACATCGCGGGACTGGCCGTACGGTAGGACGGGGCAGCCGACGCGTCACCCGAGATCGCCGCCGCCCCATGCGACCGTCGGATGGTAACGCAAAAGGTGGCCGAGGGCAGTTGGGTCCTTTATCGTCCTAGCCGTGGACATACGGACCAAGCTCGTCTTCGCTCTCGTCGCCGTTGCCCTGGGAAGCATGCTGACCTTCGGCGTCTTCATGTCCCGGAGCGTGGACGTCCGGCACGGGGAGGACGCCGTCAACCGGCTCGCCGGGCTGGCGGAATCCCGGAAGGATGCGCTCGAGAACGTCATCTCAGGTTGGCGTGAGCGCGTGCTGCTGATCGCCAGCAGAACGCAGCTCCGTCGGAGCCTTGCCGACTACAACCAGTCCCGGTCGCCCGCTGAGGTGATTCGCATCACCCAAATCCTGGAAGATGCGATAGGTTCGGTGACAACCGTTGCATCGCTCGCCGTCTACGACGCCGATGGTCGTCTCGTGGCCGCGGCGGGACCCGGGGCCGACTCGACCCTCGCCAACCTGACGCGTCGGGCGCCGGCCGACTCGGCGGACGAGGTCAGGTTTCAGGGTGTCTCCTTCACCCCCGACGCGCAGCCCCAGGTCGGGTACCTCACGGATCTGATCCTTGAGGACGAACGCGTCGGCGCTCTCTTCGTGCTGCTGAACTGCCAGGAGCTCAGGGATCTGACTCAGAACTTCATCGGTCTCGGAGATACCGGTGAGGTGTTGATCGCGATGAGAGACGAGGGGGGAGCGGCTCTCACGCTCCATCCGCTGCGACACGAGAGCGTCGGTGGATCGGGTCCGACCCGTCTGCAAGGGGTCGATGATCCGCTCGTCCGAGCTCTTGACCGCGACGAGGGAGTCTACTCGGAGGGTGTTGTCGACTACCGCGGAGAGCCGGTATGGGCGGCGACGCGATACCTGCCGGAGACAGGCTGGGGGCTCGTCGTCAAGTTCGATGCGGCCGAACAGGGTGCCTCGACCACCGAGTTCCGCAAGATGATGACGAACCTGGGGCTGTCACTGGCGGCCTTCGCCATCCTGGTCGGAGTCGTGCTCGGTCTTCGATTCGCCAAGCCGATCCACGACCTCGCGGAGACCGCCAACCGCATCCGGGGCGGCGAGCTGGACGCCAGGGCTCCGGTGGCGCGGGAGGACGAGATCGGACTCCTCGCTCGCACCTTCAACCAGATGACGGACGAGCTCGAGGAGCGCATGACCCTGCTCAACGAGTTCAAGAAGTTCTTCGACGTATCGCTGGACATGCTCTGCATCGCGGGCACCGATGGCTACTTCAAGCTAACCAACCCGGCCTTCGAGCGAACGCTGGGCTGGGGAAGCGCTGAGCTGCAGAGCCAGCCGTTCTACGATCTCGTGCATCCCGATGACGTCGCGGCGACGCACCACGAGATCGACAAGCTGGCTCAGGGCATTCCCACGATCTCGTTCGTGAACCGCTTCCGGTGCGCGGACGGAGTCTACAAGCGCCTGCGCTGGACCTCGCATCCGGAGCCCGAGACCGGTCTGCTGTATGCGGTCGCCCGGGAGATCAGCGACCCCACGGCCTCGTGACCTCGGTCCTCTACATCCAGCTCGCGGGAGGTCTCATCTACCTTCTGGCGGGGGGAGACCTTCTCGTGCGGGGTTCAGTCGCGCTGGCTCGCAGGGCTCGCGTATCGCCGGTTGTGGTCGCCCTCACGGTGGTCGCGTTCGGCACGTCCCTACCGGAGCTCGTCGTCGTTCTGCGGGCAGCGCTGAGCGGGTATCCGGGTCTCGTGCTCGGTAACGTCGTCGGCAGCAACATCGCGAACGTCATGCTCGTGGGGGGCACGGCCGCCATCGTGTGCCCGCTCACGTGTGGCGAGGGACCCGTGCGGCGCGACAGCGCCGTCATGACCGGGGTCAGCATCCTGTTCATCGTGTTCTGCCTGGCGGGCGACCTGGGCCGGGTGGCGGGCGCGGGCTTGCTCGCTGTGCTGATCTTCGTGTTGGGCGTCGCGGCGCGCAACGCTGCCCGCACCTACCGGGAAGCGGATTTCACCGCGCCCCTCGAATGGGTGCTGGGGCTGCCCAGCAAGGCCGGGACGATCCTGCTGTTCATCGTGGTCGGAGCGGTCGGGTTGCCACTCGGCGCGAAGCTCGTCGTGGAGGCCGCCGTTGAGATCGCCGAGGTTCTCGGCGTTAGCAACACCGTCGTCGGCCTGACGATCCTAGCGGCCAGCACCTCGCTTCCCGAGCTCGCGACTTCGGTGATGGCCGCCGTCCAGGGGCGCACCGGGGTGGCCGTCGGGGCGATCATCGGGAGCAACCTCTTCAACATTCTGGCTATCATGGGGGTGGCGGCCGTGGTCAGCCCTTTGGCGATTCCGGTGCCCCGGGGCTTCCTGTTCCTGGATCTTCCCCTGATGCTGGGCGCGGCCGTCGTGCTGAGCGTCTTCGTCTGGCTTCATCGTCCGATAGGACGCACGACCGGGGTCCTGCTCGTAGCGGGGTACGCCGCCTACATCCTAGCGCTCGTCCTGGGTCCGGGAGGATCCACGCGCTGAGCACGCGGTTCCCGCCACTCCCGATGGGCGAGTCTCGCCGGAGCGAACGACGGCGGCTAACATCTGCCCATGTCCACCGCCCGCCGCACCCAGGGCTTCACCGAATCGGTAATTCGCGAGATGACGCGGGTGGCCCGGGAACACGGCGCCATCAACCTGGCCCAGGGCTTTCCCGACTTCCCGGCGCCGAACGCTCTGAAGGAGGCCGCCGTCCGCGCGATCAGGGACGACATGAACCAGTACGCGATCACCTGGGGATCCAAGCGGCTGCGGGATGCGCTGGCCGCCAAGTACGCGGACTGGTACGGGATGGACGTGGACCCGGAGCGCGAGATCACCATCACCTGCGGGGCCACCGAGGCAATGGCCAGCGCCCTGCTCTCGATCGTCGACCCCGGCGACGAGGTGATCGTCCTCGAGCCGTTCTATGAGAACTACGGACCCGACACGATCCTCTGTGCGGCGAAGCCCGTGTTCGTCCGCATGGACCCGGGCCATGAGATCGACATCGATCGGCTGAAGGACGCCTTCTCGGAGCGAACGCAGGCGATCGTCGTGAACACCCCCAACAACCCGACGGGCCGCGTGCTGCACCGGCGCGAGCTGGAGGCAATCGCCGTCCTCTGCCAGCGGCACGACGCCTACGCCGTCACCGATGAGATCTACGAGCACATCTACTACGTGGGTGAGCACATCCCGATCGCCACACTCGATGGCATGAGAGATCGGACCATCACCGTGAGCGGCGCGTCGAAGACCTTCGCCGTTACAGGGTGGAGGGTGGGGACGATAGTGGCCCCACCCGAGGTCATGGGCGCGATCCGGAAGGTGCACGATTTCCTGACGGTGGGCGCCCCGGCTCCGCTCCAGGAGGCGGTGGCGGTCGCCATGGAGACCCTCGGGCGCGACTACTACGAGCGCATGGCAGCCGACTACCGGCGACGCCGGGACGTGTTGATCCCGGCGCTCCAGCAGGCCGGTTTCGCATGCGAGCCGCCAGAGGGGTCGTACTACGTGATGACAGACTTCACGGGTCTCAGCGACCTCCCCGACGGCGAGTTCGCGGTGTGGCTGACCCGGGAGCATGGCGTGGCCCCGGTTCCGGGCTCGAGCTTCTTCCTGAAGCCCGAGGACGGACGGCACCTCGTCCGGTTCGCCTTCTGCAAGACGGAAGACCTGCTGCACGAGGCGGCTGGTCGCCTGACTGCTCTTCGACCCTAGGCCTAGGACCTGTTAGCGATCCTCTAACACGAGCGACCGATGACCGAGACGAAACCCGGCACCCTGAGCGAGCGCTTCGCGGACCGGACACGGATCAAGGTCCCGACGAAGCACAACCCCAGGCTCGCCAACCTGATCGAGCGGGTGAACGAGAGCGACGAGCTGTACGCCCTGTGGGTCGCTCAGAACGTCACCGCGGTCGACCGGCTCCGGATGTCGGATCACGGGCCGGTGCATGTGCAGATCGTGGCCAACTCGGCCCTTCGCCTTGTGCGCCTGCTGGCGGACGGCGGCGTTACCCCGAGCGTGGTGTCCGACTATGGCCTGGAGCGCGCGGAAGCCGAGGTAGTAGTGGTCCTCGCTGCGCTGTTCCACGACGTCGGCATGGCCGTGCACAGGGAGGGGCATGAGGCCTACTCGCTGTTTGTGGCCCAACCGCTGCTCAAGTCTCTGCTTGCCGAGGCCTATGACCCCCCGGTTGACACGATCCTCCGCTCCGAAATCCAGCACGCAATCATCGCCCACAGGGCCGGCGGCCGCCCGCTGACGGTCGAGGCCGGCGTTCTTCGCATAGCCGATGCACTGGACATGGAGGAGGGAAGGTCCAGAATCCCGTTCGAGAGAGGCTCGAGGAGCATTCACTCGGTCTCCGCGGCCGCCATCGAGGCGGTGCACATCGAGGAGGGCGAGGACACGGCCGTCCGCATACGCGTCCAGATGTCGAACTCCGCCGGGGTCTTTCAGGTCGACAAGCTGCTGCGCAACAAGCTGAAGGGCTCGGGCTTGGAGGAGCACGTCGTAGTCGAGGCCCACATCGAGGGCGAGACGGAAAAGAGGATCGTCGAGGCGTTTCGACTCTGAGCCGGGTTTGCCATCAGGCGCCGACCCACCGGCACCGGGAGATCGCGAGCGAACTGCGGTTCCCACCCATGTTGCACCGACGCAACACTTTTCCCCTTTCCCACCCTTGACCACCATATCTTGTGGACATAACTTATGAATGGCGCAACATATTGTGTACAATGTGGAAAAACCCGCTCCTCACGGTGGATAGCGGTGGATAACCGGTCGGCCCCACGTGGAGAGCCGCTGCTCCGGCGTGGAAAAGTGTCCGTACCGGCTCCGTTGAAAGAGACTTGAGTGGCCCCTTGAGCGTGCTGTGGGGTAGTGAGGCTGGGAGTGAAGGATCTCCCCGGTGTCCCCCACGGCGGAGTCACCGGAGCGCAGGATCGAGGGTATCACCATGCAACAGGTCCGTGACATGAGGGGGGTCGGAGACGAACGGGTGGCTCGGATCAAGGTCAAACATCCGGCTCTCTCGGCCAGATGGCTGCGGGATGCGGTTGTCGCGCACAGGGTCGCCTTCGAGCAGGAGATGCGCCGGGAGCGGCGTCTCTTCCTCGACCGGCGGCTCAACGCCTACTGGAAGGAGATAGGCGCCCGCCAAGCTTGAGCGAAGAGAGAGTGCCCTAGCGAAGCGACGGGAGAAACTCTGGGACGTGGCCGGCTCGCTACGGCCGCGGCCCGGCGGGCGTTAGAAAGAGCTCCGGAAGATCCGGGGCTCTTTCGTCATGGAGAAGGCGATCTCCCGCCTTCACAGCCCGGGCGATCTGGAACGTCTGCCCTCCCCGAAGTATCATTCCGCGGTTCACCGAGCCGGCAGGTAGCCAAAAATCCTTGGCCCACGAGATGACCAACACACAAGACCGCGCCTCCGTGCGGGGCGTCGCTCAGCGCCGCAGCACGGTCACCGTGCGGGTGGGTGGCGTTCCCATCGGCAGCTGTCATCCGATTGTCGTCCAGTCGATGACGAACACCGACACTGCCGACGTGGAGGCGACGACCCGGCAGGCCGCCGAGCTCGCCGAGGCGGGCAGCGATCTGGTACGGTTCACCGTGAATACGCCCGCGGCGGCCCGGGCCGTCCCCGAGATCGTGAGCCGCCTTCGCAAACGGGGAATCGAGACGCCGGTCATCGGCGACTTCCACTACAACGGCCATATCCTGCTGCCCGGCAACCCTGACTGCGCCGCGGCTCTGGACAAGTATCGTATAAACCCGGGAAACGTAGGCACCTATCTGAGAGACGAGCGGTTCGCGAAGATCGTGGAATGCGCCGTCGAGAACGGGAAGCCTGTTCGAATAGGAGTAAACTGGGGCTCCCTGGACCAAACCCTGCTCACCCGAATGATGGACGAAAACGCCGCCGCCGTGGAGCCGCTGGACGCGCACGAGGTCACGATCCGAACGATGGTTGAGAGCGCTATGAGCTCGGCCCGGTTCGCGGAAGAAGTGGGCCTTCCGCACGACGCCATCGTCCTGAGCGCCAAGGTATCGGGCGTCGAAGATCTCTTACGGGTCTACCGCCTCATGGCGCCTCTCTCCGACTATCCGCTTCACCTCGGCCTGACCGAGGCGGGGATGGGTCGCAAGGGGACCGTGGCCAGCACCGCCGCGATCTCGGTATTGCTTGCCGAGGGGATCGGCGACACGATCCGTGTCTCGCTGACCCCCGACCCCGGCGGCGACCGCCGGGAAGAGGTCTTGATTTCGCGTCAGATCCTGCAGTCGCTGGGGCTGCGCTCCTTCGAGCCTCAAGTCACCGCCTGTCCCGGATGTGGACGGACGACGAGCACTTTCTTCCAGGAGCTGGCTCAGGAGATTCAGGCGCACATCGGGTCCCGCATGAAGGAGTGGAAGGAGACCCATCCCGGAGTCGAGGATCTCTCGGTCGCCGTCATGGGATGCGTTGTAAACGGGCCCGGCGAGTCGCGTCATGCGGATATCGGGATCTCGCTCCCGGGGGCGATGGAGGAGCCGGCGGCACCGGTCTACGTGGACGGCGAGCAGCACTCCGTGCTCGAGGGAGATGCCATCGTCCCCGACTTCATCGCTATTCTGGAGGCATACGTCGAGCGCCGGTTCGGAGAGCCGGCGGCGGTGAACTCCTAGACCGGGATCGCGGCCTCCAATCTGGCTTGGTCCACCGCGTTCCTGAGTATCTCGAGCGGCTCCGGCCAATCCAGCCCCCTGCCGTCGATTCTCGCAACCGGCTCGATCCCCCGAACCGCGTTGGTAAGGAAGGCGCCTTCGGCCTGCGTCAGTGCCTCCGCGCCGTAGCCTCCCTCTTCCGTCGTCAGCCCGATGTCGGCGGCGACCCGGAGAGCGACCTCGCGTGTCACCCCCGGGTAGAGCGGCAGATCCTCGGACGGGGTCCGGAGCGCTCCGCGGTCGAGCCAGAAGAGGTTCGAGGCCGACGCCTCAGTGAGCACGCCATCGTGAACGCGAACTGCCTCGTCGGCGCCTCGCCGCGCTGCAGCGCGGCCGCATAGCACGTGCGACAGAGCGCTGCAGCTCTTAATGCTAGGCAGGGCGGGCACCGGGATCTCGCCGTCGGCCAGCACGACGATACTCGGCCGGCGCGACCTGGGCTGCGGAAACAGCTCGACCAGCTCCCAGCTCGTCTCATCCTCGGTCCGGGCGAAGCCGCGCGACGAAGGGGCGGCGCTGATCTGGATGCGAACGATTGCCGAAGTCGAGCTGTCGACGCCCAACTCTCGCAGGACGGCCCTCAACCCTTCGGCCGTCCGAACGGCCTTTGGGACCGCCAGTTCGACGGCCCTCGCGCCAAGGGCAATGCGCGCCAGGTGAGCGGCACCGTCAAGGAGAAGTCCTCCCTCCAGGCGGAGCGTCGCAAAGATGCCGTCGCCGTATCGGAAGGTCCTCTCGGCGGGTGAGAGGAAGAGCTCTCCTGGTCTGTGCGCGGCCCCGCTGGCCCAGACCAGGGAGAATCCGGAGGAAGTAGGACTATCTGGCACCCGGCCATTATGAGATCTACAGACCGCTCGCGAAACCGACCTTGTGCCGCCTGGCCGATGAGCCTCAGGTTGTGATCGTGCCCGGGCCGCCCCTGCAGCCAGTGTTCTGACTCGACCGGGCCGCCATGGATGCTGAGGAGGACGGAGATGCTCGGAAGAGATGGACGCCGCATCCTGCTAGCGGCCTGCGTGCTGGCCATTGGCGCCGCGGGGTGTTCACGCCAGGCCGTAGTCGGGTCGGACCCGGGCAACCCCGCAGCGGAGGCTGCCACGACAGAACAGATGCTTCGGTTCGAGCTCGAGCAGCTCGCGCGCGCCCAAAACGACTTCTTCCTTCAGAACGGGCGCTACTCCGACTCGCTCGAGGAGATGCGCATCGCGCCTCCCGTCGGCGTTCGCATCGATATCATCCAGGGAGACCGCAACGGGTTCTCGGCGATCGCCCGCACGGACGAAGCGGAGTGTGCCGTCTACTCCGGCAACGTACGCCCTCCGCGTACCTACACGGAAAGGGCAGACGAGGTCGGCTGCCGGTCGTGATCCGGCACCCGCCAAAACAACGCCTGAGGTGAATCACGGCCGGGCTGGATCGCCGGCCGCGCTTGGAGCGGAAGGCTAGCTCTGCCCGCGACGCCTAGCGTTCCGGGCGAGACGCCGATGCGCGGCCTTAGCCTTGCGACGCTTCGCCTGGCTGGGCTTCTCGTAGTGACGCTTCTTCCTCATGTCCGCCAGGATGCCAGCCCGCTGTACCTTGCGGCGGAACTGACGAAGAGCCCTGTCCAGGTTCTGGCCTTCCCCGATCTGGATCTCCAAACTGCTTCTTCCCTTCCCGGGCGAGTCCTTACGTAGCGGCATCGCCAGGACGCCGCGGGCATTATTCGGCGGCCGAATATACAGACGCCGGCGGTGGCCGTTCAAGTACCAAAAATGCTCAGTCCCGAAAACCGGCGAAGCGGCTGCCCAGACGATCGCGGAGCTGCTCAGCCAGCGTCCGCAGGCTCTCCGTTCCCACCGACGCGGACTCTCGACGCGGCGAGCCGGGGCGCTTGCGCGCCGGTCCTCCGCCACGCCCGGGGCTTTGGCGTCCCCTGCGCCCGTCCCGGGATGCGGAGCTATCACGAAGCTCCGGCCCGGTCGCCTTCTCGAGCCGCTCGACCCGCGCCGCCCTCGGCCCCCGGTCGTTTGTGACGATCTCGAACTCTACCGCCTCGCCCTGCCGCAGAGCACGGAATCCGTCTCCGTCTATGTCGCTGTGATGGACGAAGACCTCCTCGCCGTTCTCCCGCCGGACGAAACCATACCCTTTCTCACGGGAGAACCACTTCACGACTCCGATCTCGCGCGCCATTCAAGTCCTCTCAAAAAAAGCCGACCCGCCGGCATGTGCTGCCCATACGGGCCGATCTCCTATCGACCTTCACTGTCTTGGTGCATCGCGGCGCGAAACTAACTCCACGGCCGGGTGCCCGACAAGGCACGGCTCTCGCGCCACCCGATCTCCGGGCTTCACGCCCAACGCACGCCGGGGTCACTTGACCACAACATCTGGGAGAGGTACATTTTGGCGGCACTAGATGTTGTGGCTTCGGGTTTTCCTCGGGGTCGGTGCCGGGAAGAGGAATTCGGTGCGGCCGGCGCCCGGCGGGCTTCGTGCCCGAGTGGGAACCCGTCAGTTGCGCTTCGCCGATCGGCGGGGGCGCCGTGCTGCACCGGGATTCGCTGTGACTGCAGGGCATGGCCCCGCCGCTCGAAACGCGGTAATGCGGTAATCAGGCGTCGCGGCTTTCAGATATTGGGAAGCGCTGTTTGAATCGACCTTGGCCCTCCGGTTCCGCAGGGACCCGGGCCGCCGACCGTGCTAAGGAGCTGGTGCTATGGCGCAGTCTCTAATGATCGAGCGGGACGGAACCTTCAGCGTCGATGGGATGGACTACCACATTCCGGCCCACTTCTCGCCCCGCGAGGTGTTTAGCTACCGCAGACTGCTTGAGCCCATTCCTGACATACCCGGAGGCACGACCCTCTCTAACGAACAGCGGTCGCGCCAGAGAGCCTACCTATTTCGTCGTGCGGCGGCCTGTGTGATTCCCGGTCTCGAGCCTAGCTCGCTCGAGTCGGTCTCACTCGGTGGCCTGGCCAACCTCCACCGCTGGATCACAACGCACCGGCCGGAGCTGTCGTTGGACGCACAGCTCACGGCGTGATCCAGCGGATCGGGCGCCTGGTCGCGGTCTCGCCGCGGCCAGGCGTCTTTTTTTTGTCCCCCGGGAACGCGGAGCGCGAGCTGACGTTATCTTCCGGGAGAACTCGGGAGTGATCCTCGATTCCGGTCGCGCCTTCGATGCAAGACCGAGAGCATGAGTGCTGAGTGAGCGGAGACCAGGGATTCAGAAGGGCGAAGATCGTTTGCACGATTGGCCCGGCGACGCGCAACGCGAAGACATTCGGCCGTCTGGTGGCGGCCGGGATAGACGCCGTCCGGATCAACTTCTCGCATACTTCGCATGAAGACGCGCGCATGGTCGTGAGCCTGGCTCGGGAGGCGTCCCGCGAGAGCGACCGCCCTCTGGCCGTGCTCGCCGACCTGCAGGGACCGAAGATCCGTGTCGGTGATCTGCCGGAGGAGCTGGAGATTACGGCCGGCGTATCCTACCTGATCGCACCTGAGAACGCCGCGTCCCGGGCGGCACGTGGTCATTCAGGAGTCTCAGCGGTGATCCCGACTACGTACGAGGGCCTTCCTCATGACGTGGCGCTGGACGACCGAATCCTTGTCGACGATGGACGCCTGGCATTTCGCGTATCCCGGATCGAAGAGAACAGTGTGGTCGTCGAGGCGGCGGACGACGGCGTCGTTCGATCGCAGAAGGGGATCAACCTTCCCGGCGTCGACGTCAAGGCGCCGGCGCTTACACAAAAGGACCGGGAGGACCTGGAGCTGGCGCTCGGCCTGGGCGTCGACTACGTGGCCCTGAGCTTCGTCCGCCGGGGCGAGGACGTCGAGGAGCTCCGGGCCCTCGTGGGCGGCAACGCCTTGATCATCGCCAAGATCGAGAAAGTGCAGGCCGTCCGTAACCTGCTGTCGATCATGCGTGCGGCCGATGGCGTGATGGTGGCTCGAGGCGATCTCGGCGTGGAGGTGGACTTCGAGGATGTGCCGGTGGTACAGAAGCGGATTCTGCGGCTGAGCCAGGAGTCGATCTCCATCGGCGTCACGGCCACGCAGATGCTGGAGTCGATGATCTCCTCTCCTCGCCCGACGCGCGCCGAGGTTTCCGACGTCGCGAACGCCCTGCTTGACGGCACGGACGCCGTAATGCTGGCTGCAGAGACCGCCGTGGGGGAGTTCCCAGTGGAGGCCGTCGAGGCCATGGCCAGGGTCATTCGCCGCATCGAGCGAGAGCGGGGCTTCGCCGATGACACATCGGATTTGGCTCCCCCCCGGGTGCACGCCCGTGTCCGCCACTCCGTTGCCGGTGCCATCGCCGGCGCGGCAGTGGAAGCCACCGAGCGCCTCAGAGCTCCATTCGTGGTCACCTTCACCCGCAGCGGCTTTACGGCCCGGCTCATCTCGGCGCAGCGGCCACGGGTGCCCATGCTGGTGGTCACGGATCAGCGGCGAACGTATGACCAGCTCGCCCTCGTGTGGGGAGCCGTTCCTATCCTCCACAATGGCGACATGAGCTATGATGCACTGCTCGAGCGGGCCGCCTCGTTCGCTGTCGAGACCGGCCTCGGCGAGGCGGGCCAGTCGTTCGTTGTGACGGCCGGAGTTCCATTCCACGTGCCGGGCACGACGAACTACATGCGGATCGAAACCCTCTGAAGTCAGGATGAAGCTGACCTTTCTGGGAACGGGCACCTCGTTCGGAGTGCCGGTGATCGGGTGCGGCTGCCCCGTGTGCACCTCGGACGATCCTCGCGACCAGCGCACGAGGCACGGAGTCCTTTTGGCCGATGGAGATCAGGTTCTGCTCGTGGACTCCCCGCCGGAGCTGCGCTTGCAGCTCGTCTCGGCGGGCGTGACCCGCATCGATGCGGTGTTCATATCCCACGCCCACGCCGATCACGTTCACGGCATCGACGACCTGCGGGTCTTCACGGCTCATGGGGGCCAAAGACTGCCGGTTCACATGGCTGCGGAGTATGAGGCGGAGATGCGTAGCCGCTTCGAGTACTTCTGGGGTCCCGACGCGGCAGCCGGACCCGGCCTGACGATTCCGGGGTTGGACATCTTGCCGTTCGAGGACCGCGACGTAATCGAGGCCGCCGGTTTCCCGCTCGAGGTCATCGCCTTCCCTCACGGCTGGTTCCGCAGCTACGGCTTTCGCACTGGCCAGGTGGCTGTGATCGTCGACGCCAAGCGGGTTCCCGACGACGCCGTCTCGCTTCTCCGGGGGATCGAGGTCCTGGTGATCAACGCCCTGTGGTTCGGTGACCCTCATCCCACCCACTTCAACGTGGAGGAAGCGGTGGAGACGGCGCGCATGCTGGGGGCCACGAGAACGTATCTCACTCACCTCACGCACCGGATGACCCACGACGAGTTGAGCGCCAGGCTCCCGGAGGGAATCGAGCCGGCATACGATGGGCTGACAGTAGAGGTCTGACCAGCCCGATCCGCCCCCACGGAAAGCTGACGCTGGCCGCGCGAGCGCCTATATTCGGCGGCGCTCGTTCCGGCTGCTAAGAGAGGTGTCGTCCGTGCGAACAGAGAACATCCGCAATTTCTCCATCGTCGCCCATATCGACCACGGTAAGTCGACGCTCGCCGATCGGCTGCTGGAGGTGACAGGTGCGATCGAGCAGCGCCAGATGAAGGAGCAGGTGCTCGACTCGATGGACCTGGAGCGCGAGCGGGGGATCACTATCAAGCTCAACGCCGTGCGCCTGCCGTATCGCGCCCGAGACGGCCATCAGTACGAGCTCAACCTGATCGACACCCCGGGGCACGTGGACTTCACCTACGAGGTCAGCCGCAGCCTGGAGGCCTGCGAGGGAGCCATCCTGGTCGTGGACGCGAGCCAGGGGATCGAGGCCCAGACGATATCGAACCTCTTCCTCGCCCTCAACGCTGGCCTGGAGATCATCCCGGTCGTTAACAAGATCGACCTGTCAGCCGCCGAGCCGGAGAAACGGCGTGACGAGATTTGCGAGCTCATCGGGATCGACCCGGAGGAAGTGCTGCTGGCCTCGGCGAAAGAGGGAACAGGGGTCGAGGAGATCCTGGAGGCGATCGTGGCCCGCGTGCCGCCGCCGTCGGGTGATCCGGAGGCCCCGCTGCGCGCCCTCATCTTCGACTCGCTATATGACAAATACCGCGGGGCGGTGCCTTTCGTGCGGGTCGTCGATGGCTCCATCAGCAAGGGCATGACGGTCGGTTTCGGGGCCAGCGACGCGGAGTACGAGGTGGACGAAGTGGGGTACATGCGCCTCGGCTACCAGGCCACGGGTGAGCTCGGGCCCGGAGAGGTGGGCTATCTGACTGCCCAGATCAAGAAGCTGGCGGACACGCGGGTCGGAGACACGATCCTCGACGCGGCGAACCCGGCCGCGGAGCTGCTGCCCGGCTACCAGGAGGCAAAGCCAGTCGTCTTCGCCGGCCTGTATCCTACCGATTCGGACCAGTTCGAGGAACTGCGTGATGCGCTGGCCAAGCTGCAGTTGAACGACGCCAGCCTGCACTGGGAGCCGGAGACGTCGCAGGCGCTGGGATTCGGCTTTCGGTGCGGATTCCTGGGCCTTCTCCACATGGAGATCGTTCAGGAGCGCCTCGAGCGGGAGTTCGACCTGGACCTGGTTACCACCGTGCCCAGCGTGGAGTACCACGTGACGCTCACCAACGGTGACGTCGTCTCGGTCGAGAACCCGAGCCGGATGCCCGACCGGGGCCGCATCGACACGACGGAGGAGCCATACGTACGTGTTCACATCGTGAGTCCCTCCGAGTACATCGGCAGCGTGCAGAAGCTGTGTCACGACAAGCGAGGCGAGTACGTGACGATGCACTATCTGGACTCGAGCCGCGTGGAGCTGCGGTACGACATCCCGCTCGCCGAGATCGTGCTCGACTTCTACGACCGCTTGAAGTCCGTCTCCCGGGGCTACGCAGCCCTGGACTACGAGATGGCGGGTTACCGCGCGTCGAACCTCGTGAAGCTGGATATACTGCTCAACGGAGAGCCGGTGGACGCCCTGAGCGTCATCGTCCATCGCGACAGGGCCTACGAGTACGGCCGGAAGGTGGCCAGCAAGCTCAAGGAGCTGATCCCTCGGCAGCTCTTCCAGGTCGCGATACAGGCGGCCATCGGCAGGGACGTGATCGCCCGCACGACGGTCCGTCCGCTGCGGAAGCACGTCACCGCCAAGTGCTACGGCGGAGATGTCACGCGGAAACGCAAGCTCCTCGAGAAGCAGAAGGAGGGCAAGAAGCGCATGAAGCAAGTGGGATCGGTCGAGATTCCGCAGGAGGCGTTTCTCGCCGTCCTCCAGGTCGGCGACTGACCCGCCCAGGCTGAAGAGGCTTCTATGGGACGCCTGCTCATCCGAGCGCCGAACCACCTCGGCGAGGTGATCATGGCCCTGCCGGCGCTCCGGCACGCCTCCGCGGGGACCAGGTCGAGCACCGGCCTGGCGCCGCTCGTACAGGTCGTTTCTGGGCTCGTGCCCGTGCTGGAGATGGCGGGTCTGGACGTCGAGATCCTGGCACTGTACAACCGCCATGCGCTCCCGGCCGCCGCACGCGCGATTCGTGACGCCGGCGGTACCGATGGGATCCTCCTAACCCCGTCGATATCGTCAGCCGTGATTCTCAAGCTCGCCGGCCTGTCATCGCGGCGGGGAACCGCGGCGCGCGGAAGGACGTGGCTGCTGACCGACCCGGTCGACAGGCGACCGCTGCTCAAAGGCCACCGGGTGCACGAGTTCCTGGCGCTGGTCGGGTGCGAGGATCCGCCGCGAGAGCCGCCACCTCCTCGCCTTCTGCGGACGGGCGAGGCGAGGCAGGCCTGGGCCCTGCTCGGAGAGCGCTCGATAGTGCCCTGCTGCGACAGACGTGTCTCGCCCGGGCGCACCGTAGGGCTGTTCCCGGGCGGAAACGCCGATTCCCGGCGCTGGCCGATGGAAAGGTTCTCGGAGCTGGCCAGGCGATTGGCCTCCGAAGGCGACCGGGTCCTGGTATTCGGAGGGCCCGCCGAGCGGAATCTGACGGCGACCGTAGCCCGTGCTGGAGCAAAGGGCGGCGCCTGCGCGGACCTGGGGGGGCGAACGGGGCTTCAGGAGATGGCAGGTGCCTTCCTGGACTGCGACGTCGTGGTGACCAACGACACGGGACCGATGCACCTGGCGGCCGCGCTCGACCGGCCTATCATTGCGCTTGAGGGGGCGGCGGACATCCGTCAGACCCGGCCGCTCGCCAGCCGGGTGAGGCTGGTCGGCCGCTTCGACCTGCCGTGCGTCCCCTGCGTTCGAAACAGGTGCCCGAGGCGAGGTCCGGGCCACGAGCTGGCGCAGGCGCAGCTAGAGTGCCTGCGACTGATTACAGTGGATGAGGTGCTGGCGACGACGACCGCCTTTCTGAATGGAGATTACACAGGTGAAGACTGAGGCGATGAACGACCGATACATCATCGGAGTGGATCTGGGCGGGACGTCGATCAACGTCGGCGTCCTGCCGTTCGATGGTGGGTCCATCCTCGGAATGCGCTCGATGCCCACAGAATCCCAGCATGGGGCCAAGTTCGTGGTCGACCGAATGATCGATATGATTCGCTCCGCGATGAAGGACGCCAGCCGGGAGGCGAACATTCCGGACGACGGTTTCATCGGAATCGGTCTGGGGTCGCCAGGGCCGCTGGACCGCAAGACGGGGACGGTCATCGAAACGCCGAACTTGGGCTGGCGAAACTTCCCGGTGCGTGACCTGGTCTCGAACGCCATCGGGCTGGAAGCGGAGCTGGACAACGACGCAAACTGCGCAACTCTGGGCGAGTGGTGGCAGGGAGCCGGGCGGGGCGTGCGGATGCTGGTGGGAGTGACCCTGGGAACCGGCATCGGCGGCGGCATCGTGATAGACGGACGTGTGTTCCACGGGGTCGCCGACGTGGCCGGTGAGGTGGGGCACATGACCATCGACTCGACGGGCCGTAAATGCAACTGCGGCAACTACGGCTGCCTGGAGGCCTACGCCTCCGGTCCCGCGATCGCGGCTCGGGCCATCGAGGGCCTTGAGACGGGAGCGCCGAGTCTGCTACCGTCGATGGTGTCGGGTGATCTCAGTCGCATCACCGCCGAGACCGTATACGAGGCGATCATCGCGGGCGACCTCTACGCCAAGGAGGTGATGCGAGATACGGCCAAGTTCCTCGGCACCGGAATCGCCAACCTCATGAACATCCTGAATCCGGAGATGGTTGTGATTTCCGGCGGCGTCACTCGAGCTGGCGAGCACCTCTTCGAGCCCTTGCGAACGGAGGTGCGCAGGCGCGCATTCCAGCACGCCGAGGAAACGTGCACGATCGTGAGCAGCCAGCTCGGAGGCATGGCGGGCGTCATAGGTGCGGCCTACAACTTCCGGGTCGAGCGGTTCGGGAACGGCTGACATGCCCCGGCTGGGCGTCGTCGGGACGATGGTCTGGGACACGATCCACGCCCCGGGAGAGTCGGGGCCGCCCATGCAGGACTGGGGCGGGATCGCCTACTCTCTGGCCGCCTTCGAGGCTGCGCCACCGCCGGGATGGCGGTTGGTGCCCATCGCGAAGGTGGGCGCCGACCTGAGGCCTGAGGCGGATCGTTTCCTCGGCACGCTGTCAACGGCTGAGACCCTGGACACCGTGATCACCGTCCCGGAAGGCAACAACAGGGTGGAACTCTTCTACCGCGACTCCTCCCGGCGCTGCGAGCGCCTCACCGGCGGGGTCCCGGGTTGGACGTGGGACGAGCTGGCACCACTGGCCCGGACGTGCGATGCGCTGTATGTCAATTTCATCGCGGGATGGGAGCTGGATGTGCAGGCCGCCCGGGCCCTGCGGGACGAATACGGCGGCCTCACGTACTGCGACGTACACTCGTTGCTGCTGGCCGTGGGACCCGATGGGGTTCGCGAGTTGCGACCTCTTCCCGATCGGGAAGATTGGACGGGGGCATTCGACATTCTCCAGGTGAACGAGCAGGAACTGGCGGCGCTGATGCCCGGGCCTGGCGAGGCTCTATTCCTGGCCGAGGAGGTGCTTCACCGAGGCCCCGAGGCAGTTCTGGTTACCCTGGGCGGGGGCGGAGCCGCATGGGTCGCCCGCGCCCGCTCGCCGCTGCTGGAGGAGAGGTCGGAGAGAGGGAAGGGGACCGCGAGGCCCGCGCGGTGGCGACGGCCCGTGGCGGCCACGACCGATGGCTTCGGAGGCGTCGTCAGCGGGACGGCTCCGGTGTCGGTAGCCATGGAGGCTGGGGATCCCACGGGCTGCGGGGACGTGTGGGGAATGGCGTGCTGCACGAGCCTGCTCGCCGGAGCGGCTCTGGCGGAGGCCGTGGACGCGGCAAACCTGATGGCCTCCCGGAACGCGGAGGCACGCGGCACCAGTGGCCTGGTCGATTTCCTGCGGGTGGGAGGCGCCGGATGAGCCGGGTCATAGAGGTTCCAGAGGTTCTGGACCACCGGGGTTTCGAGGGCCTGATCTCGTCGCTGGACCTGGCCGTCGCGGCCGGGCCCGAACGGCTCCTCTTCAACGCGAAGCATGTCCGCTGGACCTCGCCGTATGGCCTCATCGGGCTGCTGGCGGCGGGTCGCGTCGCCCGTGACGGGACGGAGCTGGCACCCAGGATCGAGGCGCCCGAGAGCCGCGAGGTGCGGAGCTACTGGGAGCGGATGGACTTCTGGCACGTGGCGCATGAGGTATACGACCTCGAGCCTGTCACTACACGTTCTCACGGCCCTTCCGACGCCCTCTTGGAGATCACGCCGATCCGGTCCCATCACGACGTGCACGCCGTCGTGGAGAGGGTACGAGAGCGGGCTGCGGCGATCCTGCAGAACCGGCTGCACTACCCGAAGCCATCGGTGGTGCAGTTCAGCGTGATGCTCTCCGAGGTCTGCCAGAACATCATAGAGCACGCCGAGGCCGACGGCTGGGTGTGTGCGCAGACCTACAACTACCGGGAGCGCCTGGGACGCGACGTGTTGATGCTCGCCGTGATGGACGTGGGCATCGGCTTCCAGGGCTCGCTGGCATCGGAGCATGCGCGCCGCTACGGCGAGGGCTGGTCGGCCACCACAGCCTTGGAAGCAGCGCTTCTGTACGGCGAATCGCGCTTCCGGGACCCTGGCCGCGGGCAAGGACTGCAGGCGATCCGAAGGCAGGTGGTTAGGTGGGGGGGCGAGCTGGCCATTCGCAGCGGCGACGCCATGATCGCGTCGCCCGTTCCCGATTGGGATGACCTTCCGACCCTGCAGAAGGGCCTGGACACATTCCCCGGCGCGCAGATTCTCGTGGTGATGCCTGCCCAGGCCGAGGACGAGGCCCGACGATGAGCTCACGGGGTGGCGCACCGCCAGAGATCGCCGTGGCCAGCCTCTACAAGGAGAACCTCGTCACCCGCCACACGGGCCGCGCGGTGCGCCTCTCCATAGAGGGTATGGTCGCGGAGCTGGGCCGCCACTCGCTCACAATCCTCGATTTCCGCGACGTAGGCATCATCGACTTCAGCTGCGCCGACGAGATCGTGGCGAAACTGATGCTTCGGACCCTGTCTCCGGCGAGATCGGCCGGAAAGACGTTCTTCCTCTTTCGGGGCATCGACGAGCACCACCGCGATCCCGTCGAATGCGCCCTGAAGCGTCGCGGCCTGGCGGCTCCAGCCGAGAACGCTCGCGGCGAGCCGCTGCTGATCGGCGAAGCCGGGGCCGACGCACACCGGGCCTGGAATGAGGTCTGCAGAGAGGGGCGCGCAGCGGTCGGCACGCTGGCAAGCCGCCTCGGCATGGACGAGAACTCCTGCGGGTGCCTGCTGGAGACCTTGCACGAGAAACGCCTGATCCGGCGCGAGGGCGAGGACTACCTGTCGCTGTTTCACGCCTTCAGCGAAGCTGAGCGTGCTTCCCAGGCCGGAGCTTCCGGCAACGGCGACTCCACGGCCGACGTGGAGCCATGAAGCGGCGATCGGCGCGCAGCATGTTCCTGCTGACGGGAGCGGGTTTCCTTAGCGTCTGCGGGCTCGCCGTCACGGCCGCTTACTTCTACTTCGAGTCCTCGGCCGACCAGCCGGGCGGATCCGTCTCGATGCCATTCCTGGAGGGGCGGGTCCAGGTCCTCACCGACACCTTCGGGATTCCCCATCTGTTCGCCGGGGGGGAGCTCGACCTGCTTCGAGCCCAGGGGTACGTGCATGCCTCGGATCGACTCTGGCAGATGGAGCTGTTCCGGAGGATTGCGAGCGGACGGCTTGCGGAGCTGTTCGGTGAGCGGGCCCTGAGCACCGATCGCTTTATGCGGACGCTCGACCTGTGGGGAGCGGCGGGCCGCACCTTGGTATTGCTCGATGATGATGAACGAGCCAGGCTCGAGGCCTACGCCGAGGGCGTGAACGCCCGCATCGACCAGCGCGATAGGCCCATCCCCCCGGAGTTCGTTCTGACACGAATTCGGCCGGAAGCGTGGGACGCAAGATCCAGCCTCGCCATCGCCATGGTGATGAACCTCGACCTCTCCCACTGGCGAAACGACCTCTCGAGATACTGGGCCTCCAGCCGGATGCCGCCCGAGAAGCTGGCCTACCTTCGGCTGGGCTATCCCGACTGGGGGCCCACGATTCTGGACGAGCAGGGCGGCAACCCCGTACCCGGCCCGGATCCAGTCCGGGCCAGGGTGGCGACCGAGCCGGCGACCGCAGGCAGCAACCCGGCGGAGCCATCTGGCCTGAGAGATGACGAGCGGTGGGACCCCCTGGAGCTCCTGCGGGCCTTCTCGATTCGCGTGGCCTCCAACGCGTGGGTGGTGGCCGGTAGCCGGAGTGCGTCCGGCGTGCCGATCCTGGCCAACGACATGCACCTCGGCCTGCGTTCGCCGGCGCTGTGGTATCTGGCGGCGCTCCACGCCGACTCGGCGGAGGTGCACGTAGCCGGCCTCACGCTTCCCGGCGTACCCGGCGTCATAGTCGGCTACAACCGGGATCTGGCGTGGGGCTTCACGAACGGGATGGTCGACGACATGGACTTCGTCGTCGAGGAGGTACGGCCCGGTGGGACGTACCGTCACCAGTCCGGGTGGCTCCAGCTCGCCGTTCGCCCGGAGACCATACAGGTGCGAGCGAAAGCGCCCGAGGTCTGGGAGGTGCGTGAAACCGTGCGCGGCCCCCTGATCAGCGACGTCCTCGATGGACTCGACGGCGACATCGCGGCCGCCTGGGTCGCCGCCCGTCCCGTCGCATCCAGGCTGGGCCTGTGGGACATGAACGTGGCGGGCTCCGCGGCGGAGTTCGATCTGGCCGTCCAGCGTTTCGCGCAACCGCACCAGAACGTCGTGTTTGCAGACCGGTCAGGCCGCATCGGGTACCGGCTCGCAGGCCGGGTACCCGTCCGAACGGGCTGGGACGGCACGATTCCGGTCTCTCCCGACGTTTTCGGACGCGGCTGGTCGGAGTACCTACCCCCGCACCTGCACCCGGCTGTTCTGGACCCGGGCAGTGGCTTCATAGCCACGGCCAACAACCTCCAGAGCCGGGGGCTCGGCAACACGATCAGCACTGACTACGCGGCTCCGTTCCGGGCGATGCGGATCAGCCAGGCTCTCGCGGTCAGGCGGGACTGGTCCGTCCGGTCCATGTACGAGTTCCAGCACGACACCCGGAGCCTGCTGGCCGACAGGACGGTGGACAGGGCGATCGCGGCTGCACAGCGCCTCGGAGCCGATGAGGCGGCCGACCTGCTCGAAGCCTGGGATCGTCGCGTGGAGGTACGCTCGCGGGCGGCCCCTCTATTCTACTCCTGGCTCTACCGCGTACGAACGCTGATCGCGGCCGACGAATACGCGGAGACACCCGAGTGGGGCTTCTTCCCGCTCACTGCCCTTCTCGTAGTGCTCGACGAGGGAGATGAGAACCCGTGGGTCGACGACGTCACGACGGCCTCGACCGAGACCCTGGCGGAGTTGGAGGAGCAGGCACTCGTCGATGCGCTCGCCGCGATCGACGGTCGAGCGTGGGGCCAGCTGCACTTCGAGCGAAACGCCCATCCGCTGGGGAACGTCAGCTGGCTTCAGAGCTTGTTCGGCTTCGACGTCGGCCCGTATCCGGTCGAGGGAGGACCGAACACGGTGCGACCGGACGACTACCGGAGGTGGGGGCGCCTGGACTCCACCTCGTGGATGCCTCCGTGGATCAGCGAGTACGGATCCTCGGAGCGATTCGTCGCCGAGCTCGGCCAGGAGCGGTCCACCGGTTACTTCCTCCTTCCGACCGGCCAGAGCGGCAACCCGTTCAGCGATCATTACCGCGACATGAACGATCGTTGGAGAGGCGGCGAGCTTATCGAGGTGCCTCTGAGCCGCATCCAGGCCCAGCGCAGGGCGAGGCGGCAGCTCAACCTGATTCCCGACCGGCGGCGGTCGGATCTCGTTGACGAAGAAAAACCCCACGAATAGCTTCACGTACGAGCCGGAAGTCGAGGCTCCTGGCAGGCACGAGCAGGCAAGAACGATACATGGGTGAGACCACCTCAACGACCCGTTCCGGCGCCACGAGAGCGCGAATCGAGGAGATCCTGGACTCGATCCGGCCGGCCATCCGCGTTGACGGCGGAGACATCGAGCTGGTGGATTTCAACGAGGTCGAGGGGGTCGTCAAGATCCGCATGGTCGGTGCCTGTTACGCCTGTCCGATGTCGATGCTCACCTTGAAAGCGGGGATCGAGCAGCGGCTGCGGATGCAGGTTCCGGAGGTCCGCACGGTCGAATCGGTCTGAGATCGGCACCACCGAGACCTGCCGCTGTTTCCCGACTCCCCGGGCGCAATCCCGGAAAGAGAGCGAACGTTTGAAGATGGATAGCGGATCCATACAGGAGCGTGTTACCGGGGCCCTTAAACGGGTTCGGACCAGGGCCGGTGAGCTGGACGTGGTCACGGCTGGTCTGGTGGAGGAGATCCGGGTCGACGGCTCCGGTCGGGTGACCATCGGTCTGATGCTCGGGCCGGCCGACCCTCCCAACTTGGGAGAGACCTTGCAGCTCGTGGCGTCGGGGGTGGAGGGTGTGACGGATGTCTCGGTCCAGACGCGCCCCGCCGGTTCCCCCGCCGCGCGCACGCCGCCTGAAGGAACGGTGCCCGCCGCCGCCGCGGCCAGCGGGCGCCGGCGAAGACTTCCTGTCGTAGGCCCCGAGCCCGAAGCGCCGCGCACGCCAGGCCAGGTGAGCCAGGAGGAAGCCTCCCGCCACCCGCGCGATGCCCAACCTCTCTCCGGAATCCACCGCGTCATAGCGGTGAGCTCGGGAAAGGGGGGCGTCGGCAAGTCGACGATAGCCACGAACCTGGCCGCCGCCTGGGCGCGCGAGGGGCACCGGGTGGGGCTCTTGGACGCGGATATCTACGGTCCGGACATCCCAACCATGTTCGGGGCGTACGAGAAGCCGCGGATGCATGACAACCGGGTGATTCCGGTAGAGGCCCACGGGGTCAAGCTGATGAGCCTCGGGCTGCTGGTGGACGAGGAAACTCCCGCCATCTGGCGCGGGCCGATCATTATGGGAATCGTCCGCCAGTTCCTTCACCAGGTGGATTGGGGGGAGCTCGACTACCTGATCGTGGATCTGCCGCCTGGCACCGGAGACGCGCAACTCTCCCTGGTGCAGCTGGTGCAAGTCACTGGAGCCGTGATGGTCACGACGCCTCAGGACGTTTCGGTGGCGGGTGTCCTGAAGGGAATAAGAATGTTCGAAAGCGTGGACGTGCCGGTGCTGGGAATCGTCGAAAACATGAGCGGATTCGTGTGCCCCGGCTGCCAGGAGGCATACGAGGTCTTCGGAGCGGGAGGCGGAGAGAGGCTGGCCGGCTCGCTCGGTCTACCGTTCCTCGGCGCCGTGCCGCTGGGGCTCGCGGTGCGTGAAGAGGGAGACCGAGGGATGCCGACGGTGGTCGGACGACGAGATTCCCCGGAGGGAGACGCTCTCGCCACGGTGGCACGGTCGGTTCAGGAGCAGGTCGAGGAGCTGGCCGGGCGGACCGGCGCCTCCTGAGCGCCCCCGGACGACTCGTCGATCCCACCAGCGGATCCGTCCGCTCGGCCGTACGCCGCCTTGCAGGGCCCGCGGTGGCGGCGACTCTCCTCCAGGGTCTCTTCAACATCGTGGACACCTTCTGGGTGGGGCGGGGACTGGGTCCCGCCGCACTGGCAGGAGTGAGCACGGCGGGCTTTGCCGTGTGGCTTGTCCTTTCGGTCGCCGAGCTTCCGGCGGTCGGTCTGACGGCCGTGGCGAGCCGCCGTCACGGCGAAGGACGACCCGAGGCGGCGGCCAAGGCCGCGTACGATTCCCTCTGGCTCGGCCTGGCCGTGGCGCTGGTACTGGGCGCGGTCGGCCTGGCTGGCCTGCCTGCCCTGTTCGAGCTCATGGCAACTCCGACAGACGTAACGATTCAGGGAAGCGGCTACCTGGGCGTCTACCTGGTCGGAGCGCCGGTCGTATTCGCCTACTTCGTGATGGACGCCGCCTTCCGCGCCGCAGGCGATACTCGCACGCCACTGGTTCTCCTGGTGGTGTCGCTGGGCCTCAACGCGCTTCTCGACCCGCTGCTGATCCTCGGTGTCGGCCCCTTTCCCAGGCTCGGCATTCAAGGAGCGGCCCTCGCCACGCTACTCACTCGCGCCGGGGGATGTGCGGTCGGCTACCGCTGGCTTTGGAAACGAGGACTGCTCAGGCGAGGGCGGCCGAGTGGCAGCTCGATCCTGAGCATGAGCCGGATAGGACTTCCAGTCTCCGCCGGCGGTGCCGTCTTCTCCATGGTCTACATCGTCCTCACCCGCATCACCAGCCAGTTCGGCACCCCCGCCCTGGCCGCCCTAGGTGTGGGCCACAAGGTGGAGTCCATCAGCTACATGGCCTGCATAGGCTTCGGTCTGGCGGCCGCGACGGCCGTGGGGCAGAATCTGGGTTCCGGCTCGCGAGAGCGGGCCATAGAAGCGGGGCGCATCGCTACCTGGTACGCGGTCCTGCTGACGGGCGCCGTGGGGCTCTCCTTCCTCCTTATCCCGGAGGCCCTGATGCGTGTCTTCACAGCGGATCCCGCCGTGGTCGCCGCCGGGGTGAGCTATCTTCGGATCGTAGCCGTAGCCCAGGTCTTCATGGCCCTCGAGATCGTGCTGATGATGGCCATGGAGGGCGCGGGGTACTCCCTCACGCCCTGGATCGCCTCGGCGACGCTGACCGTAGTCCGGCTGCCCCTGGCGGCCTGGCTGCGGGGGCCGCTGGGCCTGAACGGAATCTGGTGGACGGTTAGTGGGACCGGCGTCGGCCGGGGCGTGGCCGTGGCCTGGATCTGGCGCCGGGGACGGTGGCAGGAGAGAGAGGTCTGAGATGAGCATTGTGACGCTTACCAGCGACTTCGGGACGGTTGATGGCTACGTCGGCGAGATGAAGGGAGAGATCCTCTCCCGCTGTCCGGAGGCGACACTGATCGACGTTACCCACGAGATCGCTCCCCGAGATATCGAGGGCGGTTCCTGGACACTGGAGCGAATCTGGGGGCGGTTTCCCGAGGGCACGATACATCTCGGCGTCGTCGATCCCGGCGTGGGCGGATCCCGACGGCCCGTCGCGGTACACGCCGCCGGCCGGTGGTTCATCGGACCCGACAACGGACTGCTGAGCGGCGTTCTGGCCGGATCAGGGGCCTCGGATGCGCGCCTCCTGGATCCCGAGCGCTTCGCCCCGGGCGTTCACAGCGCTACTTTCCACGGCCGCGACATATTCGCCCCGGCGGCCGCTTGGCTGGCGTCAGGCCGTCCCGAGATGGGGCTGGGACCGGAGATCGAGGTCGCGGGACTTACGCGCGTCGAGAGGTCCGAGGCCCACAGAGTGGGCGGCGCGATCCGCGGTCGAGTCGCTCACATCGACCGTTTCGGAAACCTGGTGACGGACATCCCGGGCAGCTGGCTGGCGCCCACCGCTCTCATCGAAGTGGGCGGCGAGGTCGTATCCGGGATGACGTCGACGTACGCCGATGTGGAGCCGGGCGAGCTGGTGGCTGTCGTCGGCTCGGCGGGAACGCTTGAGATCGCGGTGCGCGACGGAGATGCGGCCTCGCGGCTCGGGGTGCCGCGAGGTGGAGAGGTGAGCGTCAGGACCGAGAGGGACTAGGGAGCCTGTCCGAGTGATGGGGTGCGGCCGTGCGCAGGGGTCTTGCGAGGGCTCAGGCGAGGCTCCTAGCCGACGAACTCGACGTCGATGGCGCCGAGGACCGCCTTGAGCTCGATGTCGAGCTTGTAGCGTGCGGACTCCCAGTTAAGCGTCTGGAATGCACCATCCACCTTCTGGAAACCGTCCTTGTCGAAGGCTGCCAGGAAACCGCTTTTCCTGATCCGCACCCCGAGGTCGTGCGGAACCCTCAGAGTCAGCTCACCCAGTCCCATCTTGATGGTGGCCTCACCGTCGGCCGTCCAGGCGCCGGTGAAGTCCAGAGTGATGTCGCCCACCGCTCCCTGGAAGATCAGATGGTCGAAGCGGGCGTTCCCCAACCCGTAGGCACTGAAGTCGGCTGCCCCGGCCGCCAGGTCCAGCTCTCCGATGCGGGCCGGATTCGGCCGCTGGAACGAGATGTCGGTCTGTGAGGCCCCTGTTCGGTACTCCACTCGCGTCAGCGGGATGCCTCCTAGATCGAGCTCGGTGAGAGCGGCCCCCACCTCCACGACGAGCTCCGTGTCCACGTTCTGGCTCAAACCCACCGCGAGGAATCCGAGGTCGTCATCATCGATCTCCAGATCCTGCCAATCGATGTCCTCGCCCGTTCCTTCGACGCCCAGATGGAGCGTTCCCACGCTCCCGGCCACAGACCATTTGCGCTTCGGCTCGAAGCGGCGGGCATCGTAACGGAGATGAGCGTCGTAGAGCAGTCCCTCGCGGGCCGG
>JBDGYE010000139.1:0-2514 GCA_039584255.1 Gemmatimonadota bacterium | reverse complement strand
AGCAGATCCCGTTCAGGACCGGGACCACAGCCCTATCCAGAGAGTCGGAGATGTCGTGGAAGCGCCTCTGGACCTGCGGCTCGAGACGAGCGGCCAGCTCGTCGATCTTCTCCTCGAGAAGGTCGAGGGCCTGGGCCGGCTTCAGCTCGAAGAACTGCTCCTCGACCTCCTTGGCGGGATCCTCTTGAAGAGCGCGACGCTGTGACTGGAGGTCCTGGAGCTCGAGGAGGATCTCAAGCTGGGGATGCATCCGCTCAGACTCCCTTTTCCTCCAGTAGGTCTATGAACTCGCTGCCGATTTCTATCTGGGCCAGCCGCTCGGGCACATCGGGCTCCTTGCTGAACTGGGCGATCTTGCCCAGGACTGGCAGGTACTGGTTCGAGACCTCCATTGGGGGTGCCACGATCAGGAAGACATGCTGTACGGGCTTCTTGTCGATAGCGTCGAAGTCGATCCCCGCCAGTTTCCGGCCGAAGGCCACCCGGAGACGATTCACCACCAGCGATCGGCAGTGCGGGATCGCTATGCGGCGCCCGATCCCGGTGGATCCCAGGTTCTCACGCCGCTTCAACATCTTGAAAAGGATGCCCTCGGACTTCTCGTCCAGCCCCAACAGCCCCACCAGCTCCTTGAGCACGTCGTCCTTCGTCTCGGCCTTCAGCTCGAGGTCTATCGAATCCAGAGTGAAGAAATCGCGCAGTTGCATTTATCGGCTCCTCTTCGGGGAACGGGATGCTCCCTCCCCACAGAGTGACGGAATGTGATCAATCCTTTCGGAATCCGCAGTATATTCCATCAGCGGAAACGATGTCAAAGGGGCGTGACGTGGCCGCCGGGACGTGGGGGGAAGGTGCGGATTTGACGGAACTCCCACTATACCTTAGTGTCACACCAAGGGACTGATGACCGCTTTGGCGGTCTTTTCTCGTCCAAGGCTGCTTGATAACCGGGGGTGAAACAGATTCGACGCGTTTGCTGGAACTCATGGTAGCGTGCCGAGGTTCCCGGAACCTCGTGAAACACCGGGAAAAACCAAAGACGCCAACGATAACTTGGCTCTGGCTGCGTAACTGACGCAGCCCGTTTCCCGGATCGCCCGGCCCGAGGCGGACCGGTAGGCGACGCTGAATCGGGCTGGTCGAGGGCGCGTGCCGCGGACGTCCCCGACGAGAGGGCGGAAGCCCGGCGTGGCTGGCCGATGGCGGGCCGTCGAGGAGCCCTGCCGGCGGCGAGATCAGATCCTCGGATACGCACGTAGAAGCTGTGACGGACGGACTCGCGGACCCGGGTGCGATTCCCGGCACCTCCATCATACGACCCGCGGCGCGGCCCTGACTCGGCCGCGCCGCGGTGTTTTCGTTTTGGCAAGAAGACATAGTCAACCGATTCCGTCGGGGTGCGCCGAACGCTAGCGCGAGCCGAATTGCACCACGCCCCGGAGCGCAACTACAGCAGGAGATTCCGTACGTGCTGGACCGTCTTATCGAGCGATTGAACGGCGAGGCTGAAGCTCTGTTTCACGAGCTCAACGTCACGCTGCCGGGAGAGATCGAAAAAGCTGTTGCTCAGGGCGACCTGAGCGAGAACTCCGAGTACACGGCTGCCCTCGAGCGACAGCAGTTCGTCCGAGCCCGACTGGACCATATCTCGCGCCGGCTCTCGGAGCTTAGCGACCTAGACGTCAATCTGATCCCCACGGATCGCGTGGGCTTCGGCTCCGTCGTGGACGTCCTCGACCTCGACGACGAGACGGTCGAGCGCTACACCATCGCCGTCGGCGATCTTATCAACCTGGAGAACGGCGAGATCTCCATGGCATCTCCCATCGGCAAGGCTCTTCTCGGAAGGGAAGCCGGGCACGAAGTGGAAGTTACCCTGCCTACGGGCAAGCTGCGCTACCGCATTATCGAGTTTGTCACCCTGCACGATCTGACGGACGGAGACGGCAGATAGACTGCGTTCAGGCATAACGCCGCCGAGCTGCCGGGGTATCAGAACACCGTCACCGGCGGCACGTACCGTTCGGGATCTGCCCTGACGTCCGCCAGCAACGCGTTGAGCTCCACCACCGTCCGCAGTAGCTCCTCGTAGAGAGCCTCGTCCGCCAGGAGCCGGCCCGCCGAGCCTTCTCCCTGCTGAAGCGCAGCCAGTAGCGAGTCCGATCGAAGGAGCGTTCCGCGGAGCTCCAGGTAGAGGCTGTCGTCGCGGAAGAGACGGCCGACCGTGCCCTCTCCACGCGCCAAGGCCCCGGCCACGGTATCGAACGAGGCGACCGCCGAACGAAGAGATGTGTAGAGGGTGTCGTCTCGCAGCAGGCGCATCAGGGCCGTGCCGGGGGCCGATGCCTCGGCGATCAGAGTGTCCAGGGAGGCCGCAAGAGTTGCGACCTGATCGTAGAGTGTCTCGTCGGCCACCAGGCGCCCGAACGTTCCTTGGCCCTCCAGGAGCCGCCCCGTCAGGTCCGAGAGGTTACCGGTAACCTCGACGAGATCGCTCACAGCGCTGGCGCCTTC
>JBDGYE010000102.1:0-9337 GCA_039584255.1 Gemmatimonadota bacterium | reverse complement strand
CTTATCTGTAAGCGGGCGACCGGTCTCGAACCGGCGACCTTCAGCTTGGGAAGCTGACGCTCTACCAACTGAGCTACGCCCGCAAACTTCGAATACCTGAGCGCTCGCCAAGCCGACCTTGCCTCTACCCTGTCGCGGCGAAGTCGCGACATTGAGCAGGCAAAGCCTGCGAACAACTGAGCTACGCCCGCAAACTCCGCAAATCACTGAGGATGTGAAACCGATCCTGCCTCTACCCTAGCGGTTGCGGCTTTCGCAACGCGCGATTCCGCGAGCGAAGCGAGGAGCGGAAAACAGCAACGCGATGGGGCGGGAGGGACTCGAACCCCCGACTTCTGCGATGTGAACGCAGCGCTCTAGCCAGCTGAGCTACCGCCCCTGGAGCGGGTGACCGGGCTCGAACCGGCGACCTCAACCTTGGCAAGGTTGCGCTCTACCAACTGAGCTACACCCGCATGCTCCGCGAACCACCATGGACGCGAAGCCGACCCTGCCTCTACCCTGTCGCGGCGAAGTCGCGACATTGAGCAGGCAAAGCCTGCGAACAACTGAGCTACACCCGCATGCTCCGCATGCTTCGCCGCTAAGGCGAAAAGCGGAGCCGCACCCCTCGTGGGCTGGCTCCGCATGGATCGGATTCTACCCCGGAACTGCGGTTTCTGTCAACGGCTCGTCGGCCTCGATCAGATCGCTCGATCTCTCTTTACGTGGCCCACGCCACTCGAGGGCCCCGTGGGCGATCCACGCCACCACGAGGAGTCCGCCAAAGACGCAGACCATGAGCGGACCGGTCGGCAGGTCGAACCTGAACGACGCCGCCAGGCCCACCGCCGATGCCACCGCCGACACCCCCCAGCTGATCGCCAGGAGGCCCGACGCGCTGCGGGTGAAGAGGAACGCCACCGCGGCCGGGACGACCAGGAAGGTGAAGACCAGCAGCACGCCGGCCAATGGCACGGCCAACGTGATCACCACTCCGAACGAGACGTAGAACAGGAAATCCCACCAGCGGATGTTCCAGCCCCTTTCCTCTGCCTCGTGCTCGTGAAGTGAGATGGTCAGGAACCGCTTTCTCAGCAGCCACTGGAAGAGGCCGACCAGTGCGTAGATCACGGCGACGCTCCCGATCGTCTTCCAGTTCACCCACAGGAGGCTTCCGACGAGGACCTCCCTGATGGCCTCACCGCCTGCCGGGGTTCGATCGGCCATGAGGATAGCCGCGGCGGTGGCGACGATGTAGACGACGCCGATGATCGCCTCCTGCGGAACACGGCGATCCTTTCGCTTCTCCCGTGTGAGTGCGAACACGAATGCACCGAGGGTGGTGAACGCGAGAGCGAACCCGTACCCGGCTGCCGAGTCGGGGCTGACGTGGAGCAGCAACGCGAAGGTCGATCCGAGCGCAGCCATCTGCGCCAGCGCCAGGTCCACGAAGATCACACCGCGGGCGATGATATGGACGCCCAGGTATGCCAGCATCGCTACGAGTACCATGGAAGCGACGAACGGGGCGATCATGAGCTGAAGCATCTCAGACATGCTCTCTCCTCGGTTTCCCTTGGGAGCCGCTTCCTACCCGGCCCTGATCTCTCTTGCCGCGAGCTGCTGCACGGCCGGCAGACGTCCCGCCATCAGTCGCCCTCGAATGCGGTGGCCAGTTCCCGCACCCACAGATCCACCAGCTCGGTGTACGTCAGGATCTCCGGGGCACCCTCGGTGTTGGAGGGCACGATCACGGCCACGGCTCCGGTGCGGTCGGCCACCGACTCCACCTGCTTCCGGTCGAAGTAATTCGTCGAGAGGAGCACCCGGATGTCGTGATCGCGCATGAGACCGATCACTTCTGCCACGTGTCGCGGGGTGGGGGGTATTCCGGGCTTCGACTCCACATATGCATCACACGCGACGTCGAAGACGCGGCTGAAGTAGTCCCACTCCTTATGGTAGCACACCATACGGCGGCCTCGGAACGGGGCACCCTGCCCCAGCCACCCGCCGAGACGCTCCATGAGCGGCCGGCCCTGGTAGCTCTCGGACTCCAGAAAGCCCAACAGTCGGTTGTCTCGGGCCAGCTTGAACACGGCTTCCGCGCCCAGGAGATCGACGATCTCGTCACCGGCGAGGGCCCGGATGACCTTCTCCTTCCACGCTTCGTATCTGCCCTCGTAGTACTTCGCGTTCTCCGGCGATACGCGCTTCACTCCGGCCAGGATGTTGCGCCCGATGAGCACGGCATTGACGGGCGATGTCCAGATATGAGGATTCCCGAACACGTGGATGTCGCCGCCGGCCCGGCTCACCGATTCCGGCACATCCAGAAGGGCGATGCCATCGACGGCTCGAACGTAGCCCCTGTTTCCCGGACGCACGTTGGCGTTGTTGGCCCTGTCGACCAAAGCAGGCACCCACAGCTCGAGGTCCAGTCCCGTCACGACGAACATGTCGGCGTTCCGGAGCTGGAGAACGAGACTCGGGCGTGGCATCACGAAGTGCGGGTTCTCCGCCCCGTCGGCGATCGCAGAAACCGCTCCTCTGTCGCCGACGATCTCCCTCGCGATGGCGGCGTATGTCGTGAGTGAGGTGACGATCACCGGCTCGTCCTGCACCGAGCCGTGGGCAGGGGCGGCGGAGTCGGGCGGTCCGCCCAGCGCAGCGAGGAGGGAGATAAGCGGCAGCATCATCAGTAGCTCTCGTGTTTGTGCGGGCCGACCGCCCACACGACCTGGATGAGGAACCGGTCCGATGTTTCGCGTGGTCCGTCGGGACCGGGGCTGGAGTGGTGCTGCCACTCCCCACGCAGGTGAACCCACTCGCTCTGGTACCATGTGAGGTAGGGCACGATGGCCCAGTCGTGAAGGCCGGATGGCCCCTCTAGCCGTTCGACGTAGTCGAAGCGCGCCCCGGTGTACCAACCTCTGCCGAACTGGTACTCGGCCCCCAGAAACCACCCGTGCCGCGTGTCCCCTTCACCGGCCCGCCGCTTCCGGGCCCCATACACTTCCCCTCGGACCGTGAACGACCGGTACAGCTCCCGACCCGGTGGACGCCACGTATACCGGAGATCTGCGCCGAAGACGCGGCTGTCGAGGTCCTCGTCCGGATTCTCTCCCCACAGGCCCGTCAGGCCGAACTCGAAGAAGGACGACCTGCCGAGTTCCCAGAAGTTGTTGAGGTGTCCGAGGAAGGACAGGCGATCTCCGCCCTCGAAGAGGACGTCGTTCCCTCCCACGGTGAACTCCCCCCACAGCTCGTGCGTTGCCCCGCCCAGGCCTGCAAAAGGCGCCATCCAGTACAGACGAGCCCCGTCCCCGATCAGGCCTTCCTCGCCAAAGTAGGTTCGGGTGACGAGCGGGTACTCGCTCTGCGGGAGGGCATGCAGGTGAACGCGGTTGGTCTTGCCCAATTGCTGGCGGAGACGACCCAGATCGACTCCGATTCCGCCGGGAAGGCCCGACCAGTAGACGTATCCCTCCTCCAGGTCCACCGCACCGTCTTCCCACGCGATGAAGACCTTCGTGCTGGCGTAGGGATCCAGGGCAGCCTGGAACGAGAACTCGAACTCACGAACCTCGAAGACGTCCGTCTGCGGGCCCGGACGCACGAGGGAGCCACGCACATCCCCCGTCACGCTGATCTCCGGGTTCAGCCTGTTGAGCAGACCGCCGGCCTGGCTCGGGGCTTCCGCCTCCGCGGTCGTGTCCGCCTCGGCGGCGGCTGCTGCTGCCGCCTCTCGAAGGGCCGCCAGCTCATCCACCGCCTCCGTCGTGTCCCGATGCTCGGCTCGCAGCTCCGCCACGACATGCTCGAGCGAATCCAGCCGTGCCCGCAGCGCGCGAAGCTCCGCGAGCAGCGAGTCGCTCTGCGTCGCAGCCGGCTCCTGCGCCGATGCCGACGGCACCGGCACGACGAGTGTCGTGACGGCCAGCGCACACCATAGGATTCTCGGGTTGATCACTCCAACTACCTCCAGGAAACCGCGAACCAACCTCGATGCGAGTGTCCGGACGCCGGGCGCAACCCGGCCAGGAGCCGGACGTGGCTGTGTCGAGGGTGTCTCAGGCCGGAGGTGCTCGGGAGAACGTGACGCGGGGCGGTGATGGGATCGCGGGGATATCCGCGGTTACTCGGGTCTTCAGGGCAGGCACGGGAGGCTGCGGCGCCTTGAGCTCCGGCGTGATGCCCGGCTCTGCGGGAAGGTGGACCGTCTGGCACAGGGCGCAGGCCTGCGGGCGCTCGCCGTAGTCCTCGTGCACATGCGAGGCAGCACTCGCCACCGTGATCACCAACACGGCCGACACGAGAGCCGCCAGGAGCTGGCGGATTCCGCGTTTACGGAGAGTCTCGGTAAGCGTCTTGAGTCTCACGCGGTCTCGACTGCCAAACGTATCGGGTGCGCGACCGATACACCGTCGGGCTTACCGGCGGCCGGTCGCTGTGGGCCTCAGAGGCTTCGTAGTACCGCACAGGCCGTCCGAAGTTCGCGGTTGCCTGTCAAATCCCGACGTCACCGTCCCCACGTCCAGGGCTGGACCATCTTCCGGAAGATGGGGCCGTTGTCATCCACGAACTCCTTGAACGTCTTCTCCGTATTCGCCCGGGTAGCTATGTAGCAGGCCTCACAGGTGTTCTGCTTGGTGAAGTTGTCCAGCATGTCCTCCTGCTTGTCGAAGTAGGCCATGACCATCGCGCACGGGGTGAGCCGGCCGTCGGGATTGATCACGAGGAACCGCCGGCCTGCCTCGCAGCCGTTGATTCCCCCCTGCGTCATGAAATGGTGGAACTTCCACAGCACGCGCGGCGCCGTGTACACCGGGTAGCCCTGGTTCTGGAGGTCGATGACCTCTTCTATCTTCTGCTTGAGAAGCTCGGTGCCGCCGTTTCCATCTATGAGGCCGTCGCGGTCCTGCACCCGCAGGTGCGAGTAGACCGAGAAGTTGATGGGTAGCCCCCACTCCTTGGCCTTCTTCACCAGCCCCGGGAGGTCCTGGTAGTTCCAGCTGGTGATGCAGACGTTGAGCAGAATGCCATCCTTCTCCGAACGACTCGCGAGGTCGGGAAGTGTCCTGGACATCTTGTCGAACAGGCCCGGGATGCGGCGGAAGTCGTCGTGGCGCTCGTCGGGGAAGTCCAGCGACACGGAAAGCTGGTGCATCCCGGCATCCTTGAGCCTCTGGAAGCGCTCGTGGTTCAGATTCGAGGCGTTGGTGACCACGATCATCCAGGGCAGGCCGCCCTTGTTCGTCATCTTGTCCACGATTTCGTAGACGTCGCCCCGTGCCAGCGGCTCACCGCCCGATACGTGCGACACCACCGGACGCAGCTCGTGGCAGATCTCCGCGTACTCGTCTGCCGACAGCCGCGTCTCCTTGATCACCCCGCCCCAGTTGCAGTGCCAGCAGTTGGCCGTGCAGCTGTGGGTGATTTCGAACGAGATCGACAGAGGCTTGTTCTGGAGCTTATTTCGAAATCCACGCGCGAGCATTCGCAGCGCCATGGATCCGGATATGTTCATGCGGGAATCCCCTTCGGTTCATCGTACTACCGCGTGACGTAAAGCGTCCCAATTTGCCACGGTACGGCACTTGGAACAAGCTGCTCAGCTCGGCTCGGGGTCCGACGCGGCCACGTCCAGCCCGTCGCCGACCGCCCCAGCTTCCGCAACGGCAGCCACGGTCGCCCCTTGCCGCTCGCGGGTCTGACGAATCTGCTGCACCGCCTTCGGAACTACTTTCAGGGCGTAGAGCAGGACGATCAGCCCGAAGAAGCCGAACAGCAGCCACTTGGGGATGTCGAAGAAGCTGCCGAACCAGGCCAGGAGCATGTAGCGGGGAAAGCGGCCTGTCAGCAGGGCGGAAAGGTACCTCCACAGCGGGTAGTGGACCGAAAAGCTGAGGAACTTGAAGGGAAAGAACGGGATGGGCGTGAAACCGGTGACCACCAGGGTGAGGTAGGGAAAGCGCATGTAGAACCGCGCCGCCCTCCGGTACCAGCCCTTCTTCTTGTAGCCCTTCAGAGACTGCAGATTCATCACCGGGACGAACACCGAGTGGTCCAGAAAACCGGCGATGAGCGTGCCGATGCTAGCCGCGATCGCCGTGTAGAGCACGCTGCCTTGCGAGCCGAAGTAGATGACGACCGGCTCGTGCGGGAAGACCGACACGGCGCTGTTGGCCGGGATGGCGTAGAAGACCAGGTAGAGGTAGCTGCTCGAGGTGAACTCTTGAAGGATGAGCACCAGGGTCACGAGGGCGGTGACGACCATTATGCCGGCGAACACCCAAACCCTGAGGCCGAGCTTCTCGTAGGTGACCGGCGCGTTCAGGCCGTCCGCGAAGGTCAGCTCCTGTTGAGAGTGGTCCGTGAACACGGTCCCCTCCGTTTCCTCCCTTCTTCCTGCCGCTCCAGCCGGTCGCGTGAGGGTGCACGCCCAGCTCCGGCCCTCGCTGAGCAGGGCGATTCCGCGGCAGGACGATATCCGCACTCGGCGGGCGACGCCACCCGGAACCACGGTGGCGAGGGTGGCTGCGGGGGCTGGAGTTCTTGTAGCTTGGGGCGCCGGGGCCGGCAGCCCAGGCCGGCTACAGCTCCGATCACCCGAAACGCCGAGAGGATGCAGCGTGACGAAGGCTTCCGTCTGCCCCGAGTGCGGGACCGAGCTGGGGCCCTACGACCAGACCTGCCAGAAGTGCGGCAAGGCCCTGTCGTACGAGGTGAACGAGGGGCACGTGGGGTGTGCCGTGTGCGGCGCGGACATCAGCGCGTACACGGAAACGTGTCCCGAGTGTGGCGAGGATGGCTACCCCGCCCTGCGCCCGCGGAGGGGGAAGAAGTTCAAGGGCTCTCCTGAGATGGAGCAGCGCCGGACTGAGGAAGGCGAATGAGATAGGCGCTGTCCGAATCGCGCCACTTCACCTCCCAGTCCGGGCTGTCGATCGCCCAGCGCGCCAGGGGCGTCTGGGTCCGGTACTCCAGCAGCAGCCCCTCGATGCCGTACTTGTCCAGCAACCTCTCCGACTCCAGCGCCGCACTCAGGTTGCGGTAGTCCTGTATCTGCTCCGGCGGATACAGCTGGACCCGCACGTCGATGAAGACCTTGCGCTCGGGCGCCGCCCACATCAGGTACGAGCCGTAGCCCTCGGAATGAAACAGCCGACTCGGGGCCTCATCATGCCGTTGCAGGACGCCCACCGCGCGGACAGGGGTGGCCGGGGCGAGTAGGGGGCGGGCCGACTCCGGCAGCGGCAGGCTGGGCTTGATCCATGGCAGAGCCAGAGTGACCGCCAGCCCCGTAAGGGCCAGTGCCGCCGCTCTCAGGCTCCGGCGGCCCGGGCGGCCGTGGCCCCGGGCTCTGGCCAGGGCCGGCAGAGATGAGGCCTGAGCCGCCAGCATCGGAATCGTTGCCAGGAAGAACCACACGCCGTGACGCACGGCCGTGAGGGCCAGCCCGAGGAAGGCCAGCGCCGTGAGCACGTCCGTCGCGTCCGGCCGGCGGCGGGAGAGCACCGTGACGGCCACGAGCAAGGCCGCGTAGGCGTAGAAGAGCGCGCCCACCGCGGTTGCCAGGTCCGGCGGCCGCCACTCCGCGACCAGGCTCCGCACCGCGGGATCGACCACCAGGCCCGCCACGAAGGTCCAGGCTCTGGGTCCGAACGGGTTGATCAGCGTCGCCGCCAGCGTCGCCGCGCCCCAGCCGAGGAGCCGCCGCAGGCTGCCGGGTTCGCCGCGGCGCTCGAGCAGCGCCCCGGCGGCGAAGACGAGGATCAGTGCCGGGCCCAGGACGAATGAGCCGTGCAGGTTCACCCAGGCCAGCGCCAGGGGGGGCAGCAGCCATAGCGCCGGCCGGCGTCCCGTCAGGCCGAGGCGCCAATCGCTCAGCACGAACAGGAAGGCGACGAAGAGCGGTAGGGCGAAGACCTGGGGGCGGAACGTCCATCCAGAAGCGGAAGCCGGAAGGCTCAGGAAGATCACCGCGGCGCTCAGCGGAGCGCGTGCCGTGCGCAGCGACAGCAGACGGAGAAGGAGAGCGTAGGCCAACACCAGACAGGCGGTGAACACCACTATCAGGAGCGGCACTCCCCCGAGGCCGTGCAGGCCGTACATTGCTGTCTGCGACAGCCAGGGCTGATCGTAGAACGGCTCCCCGGCACGCGTCCACGAGAAGGTGTCGACGCGCGGAATCGACCCGGTGCCCACGATCAGGCGGCCCGTAGCCAGGTGCCACCAGAAGTCGTTCGGGGAGACCGGCCACAGGAGAGCGCGAAGAGCCACGGTGGCCAGGACGGCGGCCACGGCGACGTGGGTCAGGGTCGGGAATCGGTTGCCGGACATGGTGCTCCGGAGAGGATACGGCCGCCTGGTTGCCTCATCCACCCCCGCAGGAAGAGACATGGCGCAGGAGCTCACCGGACAGCGGATCCTGGATCGCTTCGTGGTTGTCCTGTACGAGCCTCAGGACCTCGTCAACATCGCCCTCGTGCTTCGGGCGATGAAGAACATGGGCCTGACGCGGCTTCACCTCGTCGAGCCGGCCGAGTTCGACGCCTACAGGATCGAGGGAATCGCCCACGACACGGCCGAGCTCGTGGAGACCGCCCGGATCTTCGCCGACTTCGACGGGGCGGTGAGGGGATCGGTGCGGGTGGTGGCGACCACGGCCCGTCGCAGGGCAAGCCGCCAGGAGTGGAGCGAACCGGAGTCGGGCGCGCGGGCGCTGGTCGGACGGGCGCTCGACGGCGACATCGCCCTGGTTTTCGGGCGCGAGGACAAGGGGCTTCCGAACCACATCCTGGATCGCTGCCACGAGGCCATCTGTGTTCCCACCAGTCCCGAGCACGCGTCGATGAATCTGGGCCACGCGGCGGCCGTCATCATGTACGAGCTGCGTAAAGCGGTCTCACGCGACTACGGCCTCGACGAGCGCTCGTTGCACGGCAAGCCGCGGGACCAGGCACCACCGGCGACGGCGGAGCAGATGGAAGGGTTCTTTCGGGTCTGGCAGGAGGCGATGGACCTGGTCGGCATGTTCCGGGGCGTGGCGCCTACATCCCGGATGCGGAGCTACCGGAGGGTCTTCAAGAGAGCCGACCCGAACCGCCACGAGCTGCGGCTGCTGGAGGCCTCGGCGTACCGCATCGTCCACTACGCGCGCCGCATGAGGAGACGTCTCGAGGATCAGATCGGGGGAAAGGTCGGGGAGGTGGAGTCGGGCGACGAGTCCGGCGACGAGCCCGACGGCGAGGACGCGTCCGGGGAAGCGGAAGGCTAGCCCGCTGCGCGCGCCCTCTGCGCCGCCGGCACGTAATACTCCTCCGTGTAGTCCTTCAGCATCCGCCTGGCG
>JBDGYE010000023.1:0-29363 GCA_039584255.1 Gemmatimonadota bacterium | reverse complement strand
GGTTACGGCTAGTGGAACGGAGCGGATGCTCATACTGAGCAAGGACGATCGGGAAGCGATCGGCATCCTCGCCGACGAGCAGGCCAAGATTCTATGGACGGTCTTGCTGCGTCCTTCTCCGGGAGGGCTCCGCTATCGAGCGTACGACGTATCCGGGAGCGGTACGATCCCCGGCGGCGACGCTTTCCTCGGAGAGCGCACCACTCCGCCCGGTTTTACCGCGCACGCAGCGCACGACGGGGCTGCCTACGGCCTCAAAAAGCACCCCGAGTTCGGCTACCTCTTCGCGGCGTTCGACATGAGAGTCTCAACGCTCAGGAACGAGGAGGCCGAAGTCCCTCCGACAAACTGGGGAAACTAGCGCGATAAGGAGCCGCTCAGATCCCCTTCTCTGCGACCTGGTCGTAGAGCCGGGCGATCGTCTCGATCCCCCGGTGGTACGTTTCGATGTCCATCCACTCGTTGGGAGCATGAGCGTTGCCGCCGGGAGGGGCGAAGCCCAGCAGCAGTACTGGCCCCCGAAAGATCTCCTCGAATAGCGGGACGATCGGGATCGAGCCCCCCTCGCCTATGTAGACGGGGCGCTTTCCGAACGAGGCTTCCAGTGCCGCCCCCGCAACCTCGAACAGCGCGCCGTCCGTGTCGGCGGCCCAGGGTCGGCCTCCGTGGTGCGCCTTCACTGTCACTCGCACGCCCTCCGGTGCCAGCGACTCGAAGTACTTCGTGAACAGCTCGGCGATCTCATCGGGATCCTGGTCGGCAACGAGGCGCATGGAAATCTTGGCCCTGGCGCTCGCCGGGAGAACGGTCTTCGCTCCCTCGCCAGTGAAGCCGGAGATCATCCCATTCACATCCAGGGCGGGACGGTGCCAGAGTCGTTCCAGCGTGCTGTACCCGTGCTCGCCGCCGAGCGCCGGCGATCCGGTCTCCTCGAGGAACTCCTTGTCCGTGAATGGAAGGCCCCGCACCTGCTTGCGCTGCTCGTCGGTCATCGGACGCACCCGGTCGTAGAAGCCCGGTATCGTCACACGACCTTCGTCGTCCTTGAGAGCCGAGATCATCCCCGCCAGCGCGATGGCGGGATTGACGACCGCGCCGCCGTAGCTCCCGGAGTGCAGATCCGTAGCGGGCCCGTCCACGAACACCTCCATATAGGCGATGCCTCGGAGGCCCGTTCCTATCGACGGGATGTCGGTGCCCAGCATCCCCGTATCGCTAATCACGACCGCATCGCACGACAGGCGATCGGCCTGGTCGCGCAGGAAGTTCTCCAGATGCTCGCTTCCGATCTCCTCCTCGCCTTCGATGCAGAGCTTCACGTTGACGGGCAACCCGAGGCCTGTCTTGAGGCGCGACTCCAAGGCCTTGATGTGCATGTAGACCTGGCCCTTGTCGTCGTTGGTGCCGCGGGCGTACATGCGGCCGTCCCTCACGCTCGGCTCGAAGGGCGGCGACTCCCAGAGCTCTTCCGGGTCCACCGGCTGCACGTCGTAATGCCCGTACACGAGAAGTGTCGGGGCCGCCGGGTCGACGATGTGCTCGGCCACGACGAACGGGTTCCCCTCGGTAGGGATCACCTCGACGTTCGCGACGCCGGCGTCGCGGATCCGCTCCGCCAGGAAGTCTGCGCAGCGGGCGACGTCATCGGCGTAACGGCTCTCGGTACTGACGCTCGGGATTCGCAGCAGCTCCTTCACCTCCTCCTCGAAGCGCTCACGGTTCTCGCTCAGGTATGTCGACAGAGGATCGGTCACGATCGCCTCTCCGGTAGGTTGTTCACTCTCGCTCACATCTCTCGAGCGCCAGCTCCAGGGCCCCGGCCAGCAGGCCAGTCCGAGCGTTCCCGGCGCGACGGACGGCCTCGTCCACGGCGCCGCCTACGGTTTCGCGGATCGACTGGAAGACGGCCTCAGCCTGCAGCGGCGTGTCTGACCTGCACTGGCAAGCGAAGGCATGGGCCGTACCGCAGCTGGCTATGATGTCGGCCACGACGGCAAAGCGCTCGTCCGCCTCGCGCTCGACCCTCGTGTCACCCCGCTCGGCAGCCCAGAACGGATGATTGGCGCCCGCCACTATGGTATCCACGCCTGCCCGCTCCAGGCTTCCGAGAGCTTCGTCGTCCAGTGTGCCGGAAGCGGCCGCGGCCACGAACAGATCCGCCGGTGTGTTCCAGAACGCGTCGCGGGCCGCCTCCGCGGCTACAGCGTCCTCCGGCCGAGGCAGTGTATTGCCGGTCCGACGCAGCAGCATGCTCTCGACGTCCCTCGTGCTCAGGCCATCCGGCGCCAGCACTCCCGACCGGGCGTCGACGATGCCGACGATCCGGAAGCCCGCCCGGGCCATGTACAGGGCCGCCGCACCGCCCACGGCTCCAAAGCCCTGAAGCAGAACCCGGACGTCCGAGGGGTCACGATTCTGGACCGCAAGCAGGTGGAGCGCCGAGGTGACCACGCTGTACCCGGTCACGAGGCGGAACACCTGGGCTTCCCTTCCCTCCAGCCCGTAACGCTCTGGAACGGGCTGATCGAGGCCAATGTGCATTACCTCCGACCGGCGGCCGAGTGCCTCTCCCTCCAGGCAGAAGTGACCCCTGAGCACGCCAATCTGCGGGTGGTTGATGCCGATCTCGCTGCACAGCGGGACCACCTCGCGGACCTCGCTGACGTTGAGGTCGCCCGCCGTCCCGTATCGCGTCAACAGCTCGGGGCGAATCGCCCGGAACCAACGCCTCAGAACGTCTGTCTTGCGGGGATCGGCGGGGTCGAAGTCGATGCCCGACTTGGCCCCGCCGATGGCCGGGCCGGCGAAGGCGAACTTCAGCTCCATAGCCTTCGCCAGAAACGTCACCTCGTCGCGGGTGACGCCGCGTCGCATGCGCGTTCCACCGCCGGCTGCGCCTCCCTTCAGGCTGTTGATGACCAACCAGCCCCGGGCGGAGCTCAGTGGGTCATTCCATTCGAACACGATCTCCGGGTCGGTGCGGAAGAAGTCCTCGTACCGTTTCCAGACGCCCGTTCCCCGGGGAGCCTCCAGTATCGTCACCGCATTCCCCTTCGCGCGGTCATAACGGCGTGTACTACCCTTCCACCGCCTCCCATTCGTTGTTGGAGCGGTCCAGATCGGGATAATAGCCCTCGGGATCGACGGTCACCCTGCGGACCTCGCCGGAGACGGCAACTTCCCGGGTCGCGGTCCTGGTGGCGGCCCATACGGCCGCCGGCCACACCACGGTCTGCCGGCTCCCGTCGGCTAGCTCGATGCCCAGCTCCACCGGCATCACTCCGTCCGAGAGGTTCGAGACGGTCACCCGGACACCGCCCTCGATGGGCAGAACCTCCGTGATCGCTTGATCCAGCGTCGCCGTACTGTAGAACCACGACTGCCAGAACCAGTCCAGGTCCTGGCCCGATGCCGCCCCCATCATGGCGAAGAAGTCCCACGGCATCGGGTGTTTGAACGCCCACGCGCGGGCGTAGTCGCGGTATGCCTCGTCGAACGTCTCCTCGCCGATCATGCGCCGGAGGGTGTGAAGGAGCATGCCGGGTTTCGAGTAGGCGGCGACCGAGCCGCCGAACCGACTCCGGGCGTAGTCCATGTGTCCCATGATCGGCTCCTCTGTGTTCATGCGAGTCGCCATGACATACTCCTGGCTGTCGCCGGGTCGTACGATCTCGGTCCCATAGAAGTCGGCCATGGCGAGCGAAGTGTTATAGGTCGTCAGGCCCTCGTCCATCCACGCGTACGCCATCTCCTTGCTTCCAAGGATCATAGGCATCCAGAAGTGGCTCAGCTCGTGGGTCACCACGCTCTTGAGCGGCCGGCCGGGCTCGGACCTGTTGATGAATGTGATCATAGGGTATTCCATCCCGTTGACCTGCGGCGGACCCATGGCGGTCGAGGCCTGCGGGTAGGGATACGGAAGGATGTAGTCGGAGAAGAACTCGATGGCGTGCTTCGCGTACAGGGTCGCCTCTGCCCAATAGGCGACGGACGCCGGGTAGACGTTCTGGATCAGCGCGCGGCCCTCGCGGCCCGTCTCGGCCCCGGTGACGTCCCAGAGGTAGGTTCCTCCGGTTGCGAACGCGAAGTCGCGGACGTTCTCCGCCTTGAACTTCCAGGTCAGCCAGCCGTCCGCCGATCCGACCGTCGCCCGGCCTGCCTCGCGATCCGCTGCGCTGACGATCGAAACGACCGTGTCCACCGCCGAAGCCGACGCCAGCCGCGCCGCTGCCTCAGGTGGAAGAACGTCGTCGGGATTCTCGAGCATTCCCGTTCCTACGACGATCCAGCCCTCGGGAACGCTCACGCTGACCTCGAAGTCGCCGTAGTCGTCGTAGAACTCACCGGAGCCGAGGTACGGCGACAAGTCCTGCAAGAAGACGTCGTCGAACACCGCCACCTGCGGGTACCACTGGGCCAGATTGAAGATCTCGCCATCCAGGTGTCCGTTGCGCAAACCGCCGCCGCCGGAGACGGTGAACGACCAGCCGACTTCTATCTGGAGGACTCCCCTGGGCTCCAGCGGCTCGGGAAGGTTGACCACCATCAGCGTCCCGCTGACGCGATACCCGGTCTCCCGGTCCTGTTCCAGTTGCGGGCCGAAGACACGCTGCGGGGGTAGCTCCCGGAGTGCTACGCCGTCGACGGCCAGCCCCTCGAGTTCCATTCCTCCGGTGACCTTCACGGAGCGGTTCCGGGCGACGCCCTCAGCCAGCACGTTCTGGTACAAGCGCAGGACCACGGCGTCACGGCGGTACGGCGTTTCGTTGAGTATCGTTATCGTCTCGCTGCCGGTCAGGCGCGCCGTTTCCGGCTCCAGCCGCGCGTCGATCGCGTAATCCACCCTCTGCTGCCAGTACTCCGGCCCCGGGCGACCGTCCTCGCTGCGGGTGCCCGCGCGGACGGCTGCCAGATAGGCTGGCGGCGGCACGACGGGGGCGAACACCGGATACTCGACCACGAGGCCGGTCCCGTCGGCCGGGCTCTCTTGGGCCGCCACGTCGGGCGCCAAGGATAGTCCAAGGGCGACCGTTACTGCGCTCAAGGTTCGTGCTGTACCGATCGTCACATGGCCCTTCCTCATTGTCACCCTCACTCCCGTCGGCCTGTAGCGGGAAACGAACCTACGCGGGGAGTTCCAGATCCGTCCAGTTGACAAGCGGCAGAAGCTGGTGCTTTCCCTCGTGACGCCAATCCGCGGGCGGCCAGGCCATGTCACCGAAGGGTGCGATCCGGCTGACGCCCAGCCTGGCCGCCGCCTCGGCCAGCCGACCCAGACCTTCCTCGCCGGCGTAGCCCACCGACTGTATACAGCCCTCCAGTGGGGCAAGAATCTCGATCAGCTCGTCGAGGTCGTCGACCCGGTAGACGTAGACGACACGCGGCAACGCCTCCGAGCCGGCACCGGCCTCCTCGTCCGCCAGCACGGTCCAGGAGAGATCGTCCGCGCCCAGCACCGCTCTTTCGGTCTCTGCTTCGTATCCCTCGAGCTCCCAGGCCACCCGCGCCGACCGTATGGCCGCGGCGTCTCGGGTTTCCGGAGCCGATATCCCCAGCCGCTTGGTCTCCGCGTCCAGCGCTTCCGCAAGCCCCTGGGCGAAGCACGCGGCGCCGGCGCCCGCGACGTAGACCATCCTCGGCGACACGCATCCCTGCTGCTCGTACGCGCAGACGTCCCTAGCCAGGGCCGCGGCAGCCGCACTCACGTCGGCAGGAGGAAGGACCACGCCCACCCCCAGGCCGGGTCCGTACACAACGATCTCCCTGTGGCCGGCCACGCGGGATCGAATCCCTTCCACGGCTTTGCGCCCGCCATACACTACGACCTTGCCGGCGCTGTTCTCCCACTCCGTCCATTCCGGGGCCGGCTCGTCGATCGGCCACCACGTAGCTGCCACACACCTTGCCAACAGCTCGTCCTCCTGGGCCAGCGAGCGGGCGAACGCGGTCAACAGGCCCGGCTCAGCCGCGGGAACCTTGCAGAGCACCCCGCTTCGCGCCAGCAGACCGCGCACGGTGGCGGTGACGGCCACCCCGGGTACGTTGCCGGCATGCACGACGAGGAGGAGTGGGGGACCGGCGGCGCGGCGGCGGCGGGAGGGGTCGGCCGGGTCGGGGCGGAATCCGTCCAGGTAACCTGGGTCCCCGAGCTCCTGGCACAACAGGGCGTCGATCGCGTCGAGCGTCCAATACCCGCGCATTCCCTCGAGGGTCTCGGCAACGACGCCTGCCGGCCAGCCCAGCTCGGCTCCGAGCAGCTGGGCGGATGCGTGACCGACCGGACCGGACGGGTCGGCAAGGCGCGATGCGGCCCGGGCCACCGCGCCAGCGACAGCCTGGATGTCTCGCTGCTCGCGCGCCAGGAGTGCCGCCTGCCGGACGGTACCGGCGATCCTGGCGGCCTCGGAAGGACCGAGGGCCGGTGTCCGGAAGAGCTCTCCGGAGGCTGTCCGACCCTGGTGCCACCGGCCGTCGCTCGCCTCCGGCCCGGGAACTCCAAAGCCGGGAAGGTACCAGGGCTCAAGCATCGGACTGCGCCGCCAGCAGCTCCGCCGTGGCCAGCGAGCAACCTCTAGGCGGCGCGCCGGCTGCCCGGCCGTGCCACTCGAGGCGGTTATCTCTGACCTTGCCGAGGTCTTCCGTTAGCACATGGCATACGCTTCCCGCATTGGCCAGATCGAAATGGCTCAGGACGCCGGTCGTACCGTCGGGCAGCACCTCGAGGGTGACGGGGTCCACGGCCCGGGTCCGCAGCCAAGGCGGTGCCGACAGCGGGCCCGCGCTTCCATCATCCCGCGCTCCGCTGTCGTATCGCTGTGAGCAGAGCTCCGTCATGCCGAACTCGTTGACGACGCACGCCGGGGGTATCCCCAGGCGCTCGCCGAGACCCCCGACCACGGCTGCGCGGTCCAGGTCGGCGCTTCCCTTGGCACCTCCGGTGTCTATCGCTCTCGATCCGGCGGGTAGCGTGAGCCGGACGTCGGACCGTGCCAGTTCTTCGAGCCACGCCGCAAACGCCAGACTGGTGCCCAGAATGCAGACCGGCTTCCCGATCTCCACGCTGCTCTCGACTCCGTCCAGCAACCGCTCCCAGTCCGCTCCCTTCCCGCTCCCCGCGCAGAAGGACCCGGGTGCGCCGAACGCCTCCCGGAGGTCGTCGAGCATCCAGGCCAGCGATGAGTCCCGAGTTAACGTAAAAGGGGGAAGTAAAGTGAATATGGTTGGCCGATCATCGTTGGATGCAAGGACAAAACGACCGAACGCCGCCCTCAGAGACGCACGGTAGAGATCGGGGTCGCGTATCAGGTGGCGGCCTCTCTGGGCCACCCCCCTGGTGGTCCCGCTGGTCAGGAACCGCAGCCGAGCGGCCGCCGGCCCGCCCACCACCAGCTTGACCGAGCAAAAGGCCGCGCTCGGAACCGGAGGAACCTCGTGCCATTCTCCTATGGTCCCCGGATCGATACCTCGCGCCTCGCAGTAGCGTCTGTATGGCGTGTTGGCCTCATACTGAAGCTCGAACGCTCGCAGGGCTCTGCGAGAAAGCACTTCCTCGGCCCATGGCCTGGGATCGCTCGCCCAGTCGCGGAAGGCAGTCGCGAGCTCCCGTGCGAGGCGCCCGAACTGCGGGATTACTCCAATCGGTTTGTCCAGCGAGTCGGTCATGCTGGGAAATCTGACCGTGCCTTTCCCCGTCCACAAGCGAGTAGGGTAGTGACTGAGCCTTTGCGTAGGGAGACGGTGAACGCGCTACAGACCGGTGATGTTGCCGCTGTAGCTGGCGCCTTTACGTATCCACTTTACGGTAGTGCCGCCGGAATCGTCGGCTCGGGAGAGAATCGATCGCAATGTGCCCACATCCCAGCAGATGCGGCCGTTGGCCTCGGTCACAACATCACCTCCCCGGAGGCCAAGCCGGGCCGCCGGTGTTCCGGGGACCACACGCAGAACCAGCAGGCCCGCATCGGCGCCCTGAAAGTACTCCGCCAGTTCGGGAGTCAGCTCGCGGAACTCGGCTCCAGCTACCCGCATATCGGTGACGAAGAGAGCCTGGAGCTCTCCGGGAAGCGCTGGCCCCGCGAAGCCGAGCTCAACAACCTCGAACTGCCTCTCAGGCGGGGACACGAGCACCTGCCCCGCGCTGTCCCTCACTTCTACGTGGACCCGGCTTCGGAGGCGCACCAGCGAGTCAAGCCTGACCCGAGCCGACCGGAGTGAAGTCGCCCTGACCTCCTCCAGCCGCCGCGCCAGCTCCTCGTTCTCCCACACTGCGCGCGGTGAGCGGATCCGGATCTCGATGGGAAGCTCCTCCAGGACCTCGGCAAGGGCGACGGCTCCCTCGAGAGGCTCCGGGTGCCGGCCCTCGAGCTCGCGCATTTGCCGGGCGATCTCCCGCTGCCGGCTGCGGAGCGCCGTCACCAGCCGCTCGGCCTTCTCCGGCGTGCCCACTTCGACAGTGAGCTGCCCGGAACTGTCCTGGTTGAAAAAAACGAAGGCGTCCCCTCCGACCCGCAGAGAGTCGAGCCGCACCTCGATCGACTCCAGGTCCGCGTGCAAGTCCGGCATCCTGAACACCTCGATCTCGGGCTCCGCGTCCCCGTGGCCGAAGCGTGACCGCACCGCGACCCTTCGGTCAAGCGTCATCACTTCCGGCACTACCTCGATGGCGATCCGGCCCGAGTCGCGGGTCACCTCGATCTCGACGGGAACACCCCGTACCAGGCGACCCAGAGCCAGCCGGCCCTCCTCGGTGCCCAGCGAGATTCCGTCGATCGTCAGCAGGATGTCGTCCGCCCGGATTCCCGCCCTGTCGGCCGGGCCCCCGATGATCACGAGCTCGACTGCCGGTGTCTCGGGGCAGAACCCGCGGACCCGGGCTTCGATCGCGGCCTCTCCCTCGCATCTCTCCTCGAGGTACACACCGAGCCGGGCCTTGTCGCCCGCCGCCCAGACCCCATCCCGACCCTCCCGCTCCTGAGCCTCCGCGCCACCGGCGAACGGGCCGAGACCGAGGCAAAGTGGGAACAGCAGGAGGCCGAGCGCCCCCCGCAGCGGGCTCCGCGGCGTCCTCGTCCCCGTCTGTCTATCCCTGGTCGTCATTCTCTCGCCCGTAGTCAACCGACCGTTCGCACGCAGTCGCCTCAACAGATCCTCAGTACTCGGCTCCGGTCAGCCGTAGCGTTTCGTCGAGCCTGCCCGCCAACTGCTCTCTCTCGTCCATTACGTCGAACAGGAAGTTGTTGAGAACCGGATCGGCCGGCGCCGTCTCGAGCGCCTCGCGCGAAGCGTCGATGATTGCGTCCAGATGAGTAATCCGCTCGGCCACAGCTGCGGGATCCTCGATCCAGCCCTGAGCACCTTGGTCCATGCCGCTCCCCCGCAGCTCCTGAAGATCGGCCACGGAGCGCAGATAAGCGGCCGCCGGTTCGGATCTCAACTCGGTCCCGCCGGGAAGCCCTGCCAGGCCTTCAGACCCCGGGGCCACCTCCGAAAGTGCCTGCGAGTCGCCGCCGGATGACTCGACCGCCAGCCGCTGGCCGACCATGAGGCCGGCGGCGAAGAGAAGAAGAACCGCGGCGGCCTGCAGCGGCCAGCGGGCCCGCTGGACCCACCAGAGCCGGGTTGCGCCGGCGGCCGGAGCCAGACCGAGCTCCGCCTCGATACGATCCCACTCGTCGGGAGGTGGCTCGAGATCGGGCAGTGCCGACAGGGCCATCCGCATCCGACTCATCTGCTCGTATTCCCTGGAGCAGTCCGGGCACTCGGCCAGGTGAGCCGTCACCTCGGGTGCGCCCTGCGGTTCTTCCAGCAGGCCAGAGATCTGTTCTCGCGTCACATGTTCAGGCATTGTTCCCTGCTTCGTTTTTCTCCCGGGATGGCGTCAGATACTCTCGCATCCGGGCCCTCGCCTTGTGCAACTGGGACTTCGAGGTGCCGACGGCGATCCCCAGTCGGTCGGCGATTTCGTCATGTGTGAGGCCTTCCACATCGTGAAGCACGAGCACCTGCCGGTAGCCGTGTGGAAGGCGATCGAGGGCTCCGGAGACCAGCCGTTGGTTGAGGACCGCGTCGTCGGCCGGCTGTGGCTTAGGGTTCAGCTCCGCCGACGATTCCACATCGCCGCGCCGGCCCAGGCGCCGCATCCGATTCAGCGCCGCGTTCACCGCCAGCCTGTGCATCCACGTCCCGAAAGCAGCCTCGCCCCGGAACAGGTGCAGCTTCTCGAAAGCCCTCACCCAAGCGTCCTGAGACACGTCCTCGGCCAGGTGATCGTCGCCGACCATCCTGCGCACCACGGAGTAGACCCTGCCGCAGTGGGTCGTATACAGTGCGGCCATCGCCCGGCGATCGCCTGTGCGGGCCGCCATGATCAGATGTGCCTCAGACACCTGGAGCCTTTCATGTTCGCCATCGTTTGGATGACCGGCGAAAGGGATGGGTTGCCCGCCGGGCGTGCCGTCGACCAGCCGGTGCCGGGCGACCGCCTACCCGACCCGTACGACGTCGGCCGGGCCGTCCTCGAGTCGCCCCATCAGCCAGGGAGTCACGGCGAAGGCAGCGGCGGCGATCAGCAGCCCCGCGGTGGCATCGATCCCGTAGTGGAACCGGCCATAAACCGTCCCCACGGTTAAGGACACCGCGAACGGCGCCATGATCCAGAATACCCGCCGCGTCTCGCGGCCTGCCGCGAGCCAGGCCGATACAGTCGCGGCCACGTGGGAGCTGGGAAACGCCGTTCCCTTCGACGAGCCGCCTTCCAGGATCTGGTGAACCAGGGCGAACAGGAAGCCGTCCGAGGGAGGCCCGGTGATCGTGGGAAAGTCGTACCTGGGACCCGCCACCGGAAAGACGGCGAAGCAGAGGTAGCAGACGAAGAAGGCCAGCGCCGTGGTGAACGCCACGCGCTCCAGGGCGCGGGGGCCGCGCACCACGTAGGCGCCGATGCAGGCCGCCGGGATGAGGAAGTAATAGGAGAAGTAACCCAGGTGCAGCATCTCCGAGAGCCATAGCAGCCTGAAGCGCTCCGCCGCGACGACGCTCAACTGAACGCCGAATAGCCACTCCTCCCAGTTCTGAACTACCTGATCGAAGTAGCCGGTGACGTGCAGCTGGTTAAGCGTGGCCAGCTCCAGGTAGAGCAGCGGGGTGAGCGCCAGCGGATACACCATCCGGAAGAACTGGAGAACGGCTCCGCTCGGCAGCGGCAGCCTGGCAAGGCGGCTGAGGACGGCGAGGGCCACCCCGTGCACGACCGCGACGACGGCTCCACCGCCCCCGCTCAGCGCCGCCAACACCCCTGTGGCCGCAAGATACGCCGCCAGCAGATAGTCCACGGCCAGCGGACCGGCCGCCGGCGCGCGCTCCGCCGGGCCGCCTACGGCTTCAGCCATCCCTGTTCCCTGTACCACTCCGCTGTCCGCTCGAGACCTTCCGCCAGTGGCACCGCCGGTGCCCAATCTAGCCGCCGCATCGTCTCGCCAGGATCGCACGTCCAACTCAGCCGCGCGAGGTCCCGGGCCCGGCGGCGGTCGAACTCGGGCGCCTTGCCCATCAGGCCGGCCGTCGCCTCGACCACCGCGCCTGCCGCCTCGTAGACCAGCGGTGGAATCCGCACGGCCCGCACCCGCCTGCCTACGGATCTGGCAAGACCGGCTGCAACCTCGCTCCACGTCGCCACGTCCTCGGCCGCCACCGGATAGGGCCCCGAGCCGGGAGACGGCGTCCCGGAGCTCCGCAGCACCGCGGACGCCACGTCGGACACGTGGACGGGCTGAAGCCGGCCTTCACCCGGCGGAACGGGAACCCAGCCGCGGCGGGCCAGCCGGAACAGCGGCAGCAGGTCCCGGTCCCGCGGTCCGTACACGCCGCCCGGGCGGAGGACCACCGCCTCCATGGACCCTGAACTCGCCTCCGCGATCCTGACAAGCAAGCGCTCTCCCTCGAGCTTGCTCCTGCCGTAAGCGCTCGTCGGCCGCTCTGCACCGCGCGTGTCCGATGCCGGATCGGGGCCACGTGCGGCCAGGCTGCTTACAAGGACAAAACGACGGATTCCGGCCTCCGCGGCTACGACTGCCAGGCGCTCCGTGCCTTCGGCGTTGACCCGCATGTAGTCCGAAGAGGTGCGCGCCCGGGTAACGCCCGCCAGGTGCACGACTACGTCCGAGCCCTTCACTGCCGCTGCCATCTGCTCGCCCCGTTCCACACTGGCGACGGTCAACTCGACGGGCAGACCCTCTATCCAACGTGTATCACTAGTGGGGCGAACCGTGCAGCGCACGCTCCATCCCGCAGTCACAAAGGCCTCGGCGACGTGGCTTCCCACAAATCCCGTCGCGCCGGTGAGCAGCACGGTTCGGGACGCGGCGGGATGATCCTGGTCGGGGGGGGATGGAGTGGCGTCACCCACGGCGGATCAGATCGGCCTCTACCGGCTACAGCGGCCGGTCGTAGAAACGGTACTGCTTGGAGACTCGAGAGCCGATCTTCTCGAGTGGCTTCCGCATCGCGAGGTTGTCCTCGAGAATCCAGCCGAACTCGCCTTCGGCCACTCCGAGTGCCGCGCCCTCCCTGAAGATTCTGATGTAGAGAAGGTTGTCTATGCCCTTGTGACGGTACTCCGGGATCAACCCCAGCGTCAGCACGCGGCAGGCGCTGATCTTGCGCGAGTGCCAGAGGATCTTGAGAAGCCCCACTGGAAACAGGCGGCCGCGGGCGTGGATTAGCGCCTGGTTGTAGTCCTTGAGCCAGAAGGCGAAACCTATCGGGTCGCCGTCCGATGTCTCGACGAACATCACCTGCTCGGGGTCGCGCACGACTACCTGCTTGAGCTCGTGGGCCATGAACTTGAGCTCCTCGTCCGTCATCGGCACGAAGCCCCAGTTCTTTTCCCAAGCCCTGTTGTAAATGTAGCGGACCAGGCCCAACTCCTCCTCGAACTGCCTCGGCCGGAGATACCGGATCCGAACGTCAAGCCTCTCCGTAAGGCGCGCCTCCCGCTTTCTCAAGTACTCCGGCGGTATGTTGTTATCGAGGTGATAGGTTACAACCGTCTTGACCGCCTCGAACCCGGCCCCCTCCACGAGACCCACATAGTAAGGTGGGTTGTAAGACATCATGATCGTAGGCGGCCTGTCGAAGCCATCTACCAGCAGACCGGCGACGTCGTTCGTCGAGAAGCTGGCGGGTCCGCGCATCGTCTGCAGACCCCGTTCCCGCAGCCACTCTCCCGAACGCTGGAAGAGCGCGTCGGCTACCGCCTGGTCATCCACGCACTCGAAGAACCCGAAGAAGCCGATCTGCTCCTCGTGGAAAGCCACGTGGTTCCGGTTGTGGACCGCCGCGATCCGGCCCACGGGATCGCCGTCCCGAAGGGCGAGAAACGCCTGTACCTCGGAGTGGAGATGAAACGGGTGCTTCGTCCGGTCGAACATCGTCTTGACGTCCCGGAGAAGCGGGGCGACCCAGTTGGGCTCGCCTTCGTAGATGCGGTAGGGAAGCCGTACGAATTGCCGGAACTCGCGCCGGCCGTCGGCCGGCACGATCTGGATCGCGGCGGCCGACGCGGTCACGCTACGCCGATCTCTCGGACTACTCCGAACTCCCGGCCGATGCGTGTGATGGTCTCTAGAACGAAGTCGAGCTGCTCGTCCGTGTGAGTGGCCATGTAGCTGGTCCGCAGGCGGCATCCGCCCTCCGGAACCGCCGGCGGAACGACTGGGTTCGTGAACACCCCCGCCTCGAACGCCGCCTTCCAGACCATGAACGTCTTCTCCATCGGACCGATCACGATGGGCACGATGGGCGTCTCCGTCGGCCCGATCTCGAAGCCCGCCGCGGCCAGGCCCTCGGTCATCTTCCTGGTGTTGGCCCACAGCCGTTCTCGGCGCTCCGGCTCGCTCCGGATGATCTCGAGCGCCTTGATGACGGTTGCGACGGAGGCCGGAGGCATGCTGGCGCTGAAGATCAGGGCGCGGGCCGTGTTGCGGAGGTAGTCGATGATATCCGCGTCGCCCGCCACGAAGCCGCCGATCGAAGCCAGCGACTTGCTGAATGTCCCGGTTATGAGCTCGACCTCGTCGGTCAGGCCGAAGTGCTCCGCGGTGCCAGCTCCCGTGCGACCCAGTACACCGAGCGAATGCGCGTCATCGACCATGAGCGCCGCTCCGAAACGATCCTTCAGCTCCGCCAGGGCAGGCAGATCCGCGATGTCGCCCTCCATGCTGTACACGCCGTCCACGACGATCAGCTTGCCGCGGTCCGGGTCGCCGGAGTCCAGCAGCCGCTCGAGGTGGTCGAGGTCGGCGTGCCGGAAGCGCTGGATGTCGCCGAAGCCGAGGCGGGCTCCGTCCTGGATGCAGGCGTGATCGAGCTTGTCCAGGTAAACGGTGTCGTTACGGCCCACCAGAGCCCCGATCGAACCCAGGTTGGTCTGGTAGCCGGTGCTGAATACCAGCGCAGCCTCCTTGCTCACGAAGTCGGCCAGATCCTCCTCGAGCTGGTCGTGGAGGTCCAGGTTGCCGTTCAGGAACCGGCTCCCCGTGTTCCCGCTGCCGTATCTTTCGAGCGCCTCTCTAGCCGCCTGGAGGATCCGCGGGTCGTGGGTGAGTCCCATGTAGTTGTTGGAGCCGACCATGACCTTTCGCTGGCCGTCTATGACGACCTCGGTATCGCGCGACTCCTCTATCCGCTGAAAATACGGGTACAGCCCCGCGGCCCTCAGGTCACGGGCGGCGCTGAACTCTCCGCATTTCGCGAAAATATGCATCGTATCGCGACCTCGTATGGAGTTCGTGAGACGCAAGCCTCTGGCGTAAGCAGTTGCTCCCAAAACGAAAAAGCTACCCGAGACATGCGCGACGGGCAAGAAAATGCGCAGAGTGCCCAGCCATCACTTCCGCCCCGGCGGGCGTCTTGCCCCCCGGGCGACAGCCCCGCATCCTGCCGCCGTGGACCAGCGACTACCGCTTCGACAGACATCGATCGCCTGGGCGGCGGCCCTCTTGGCTGCCTGCGCGTCGGCCTCGTCGCCCCGCGACACGGCTCCGGCGACGGCCGCCGAAGGCCCAGTCGAGCCGGCCGTAGTGGCTCCCGCGCCAGCGACTCCCGAGCCCCAGGCGGCTGGCGTCGCCGTGCCCGCAGCCGACTCGGCAGGGGGGATGCCGGTCGTCGATCTCGCAACGCTTCTGGCGGAGTCGGACGCCACCGAGCGCGAACCGTCGGTCCTCCCCTTCGGTGTCCTGTGGAGCCCGGACGTACCGCAGGAGGGCTCGGCGTTCGGCGTCCGGGTGTTGCAGCCGGCGGGCGGCCGCCAGCCGGAATCGGTGGAGGGCACGTTCGTTGACCTCCCGGTGCGCTTCGCCCGCCTCCAGGGAGCATGGCTCGGGATCGCAGCAGTCCCCATCGGTACGATGGGCAAGCAGGAGCTCTCGCTCCGGTTCCTGTTCTCCGACGGAACGGCGCGTGAGCAGCGACTTTGGATCACCGTCGACGGGCGGCAGTGGTCGTCCTCCAACCTTCGGGTGGCGCCGCGTTATTCCTCTCCGCCGCCGGAGGTTCTCGAGCGGATTCAGCGGGAGCGCAGACAGATCAGGAGCGTGCTAGACACCGCCACCTCAGACTGGCTTCTCGACGCGCCGTTCCAGCCGCCCCGGCCTCTGGACGTGACCAGCGAATTCGGCCAGGAGCGGCTCTTCAACGGTGAGCTGCAGAGTCGCCACACCGGCCTAGATCTCCGCGGGCAGGAAGGGGAGCCTGCCTTCGCGGCCGGACGAGGCATGGTGGCCCTGGCTGGAGATTTCTATTACTCCGGGAAGGGCGTCTTCATCGACCACGGCCTCGGGGTGTACACAGGCTATTTCCACCTGTCGAAGATCGTGGTGGAGGAAGGCCAGCCGGTTGAACCTGGACAGCTCGTCGGAGAGGTGGGATCGACCGGCCGGGTTACGGGGCCGCATCTCCACTGGTCGCTCTGGGTGGCCGGTAAGAGTCTCGACGCCGGCAGCCTGCTGCGAATCGGCTTTCCGTGATCGACGCCGCACGGGCGCACGGGAGTGGGGAACCCACCAAGAGTATGGCCGCCTGAACGGCTCCGTCGCTCCGCGGCGAGGCTCAAACCGCTCGGCGTGAAGACCGTCAGACGGCCAAGTAAGTTAAGAATCGATGGCTCCCGAAGCTAACACATCTGCGCCTGCAAGGGTTCCCCCGCCCGGCGACGGGGAACTTGCAGCCCCCGATCGCGTCCCTAACTTTGCCTGCCCGGCGCGAGACAGGCCCCGCACGCTCGCGCAACCCGAGTCTGGAGGAAGATGACCAGGATCGCGCTTGTTCTCGGCGGAGGTGCTTCTCTCGGTTCCTACATCGGCGGTGCCCTCAGCGAGTTGCTGACGGCCCTGGAGAGCAACCGGGCCCGCTCTCGGGTCACCGTCGACGTGATAACTGGCTCCTCGGCCGGGGCACTCAACACGGCCCTCGCCGCTCGCAGCCTGGCCGTGAGCAGGAAGCTGGTTCCGTGGATCGAGAAGGCCTGGGTGGAGGCGGCGGACGCCGAGGTGCTGCTCGCCCCGGAGCGACCCGACCGGTTCGGATGGCTGGACGCGTCGGCCTTCGACGAGCTCACCCGGGCTCTCGTGGCGGGGGAGCCCGCGTCAGACGACGAGCCGTCACCCGCGCTGGGGAAGCCGCTTCGGCTAGGCTTCACCCTGGCCGGCCTCGACGGGGTCCGGTACGACTTTCCCTACAGCTTCCTGAACGCTCCGGACAGAAGGTTCGGCACCCGTCTCTATGCGGACAGCATCACGTTCGAAGTCTCTGACCGGAGCGGCGCCGGAGACCCCATCTGGGAGCGGATCCGCCTGGCCGCCACGGCCTCCGCGAGCTTTCCCTTCGCCTTCCCTCCGGTCCGCCTTCGCCGGCGGCGCGAGGAGTATCCCGGCGCCCGCTTCACGGATTCCGCCGGCGACGAGCTCGACATGTGGTACGTCGATGGCGGGCTCTTCGACAACGCGCCCCTCGGTCTGGCGAGGAACCTCGTGGAGCTAGACCCGGGCTACCGTGAAGCGGACTGGCGATACGTGATGGTGGAGCCGAGCCTGCTCGCTTCGGGGACTCACCAGACGGCGGCCGGAATACCGCCCCGCTCGCTCGTTGATCTAGCCGGCATGCTGGCGGACGCGGTGCTCGGACAGGGGGCGGCGCGTGACTGGAAACGAGCCAACGAGGTCAACGCCCGGGTCGAGATCCTTCAGGCCCTGGTCGAGCGCATGCCTGAGATCAACGACCGACTTGCCGATCCGGAGGCGGTTGCCCTCGGACGACAGATCGGTGAGCTGGCCGAGCAGGTAGCAGAGAGAGAGGTGGCGGCACGACCCGAGGCGGCGGCCGACGATGAGGACCCGGCCGCGGAGTACCTGGATCGCGGCCTGTCGCGAATCGAGACCGACCCGCGGTTCGCACCGGTGCTGAGCAGGGTGCCGTCCCGAGCGGGGCGAGCGCGGCTGGGCAAGCTCATCTTCGTCCTCGAGTCCGCCTGTGGACTTAGTGCCAAAGATGTGCTGCGACTCTATCTGGTGGCGCCGGAGAAGGATGGAGAGCTGTCCGGTGACTTCATGGGGAACTTCGGCGGATTCTTCAATCGCGAATGGAGGGCGAACGACTTCCGTGCCGGCAGGCGGGATGCGCGCCGGCTTCTCGAGGAGTCGCTCTCGGACGTGATCCGGTACGAGCCCGGTGACGACGAAGCCTACCGGGTGGACGAGCTGCAGCCCTCATTCGAGGCCATTCCACAGGGCTCGAGGGCCAAGCTCCGGACGCTCATCGACGCCGAGGCGGACAGGGTGCTCGACGAGATACATCCCGGGCCGGTCGCCTCTCTGTTCGGCTGGGCCTGGAAGCCAGTAGTCCGAAGGTGGGCGTCGGAGCGTGTCCTGGCTGCCATGCGCGGGATGCGCTGAGGCCGGGGGCATAGAAAGGAAGAGTGCCATGGCGGACTTGAAGCGCTTCCTGTTGTCGATCGAGCAGCTGCTGGTGCTGCTGATCGGCGTGGCTGTCGTCTTCTTCGCCTTGCTCAACACGCAGAGCACGACTGTCGATCTCTTCTTCACGGAGATCGACGCGGCGGTCTCGCTTCTCATCCTGGTGCCGCTGCTGGGGGGGCTGCTGCTGGGCTGGATTGGCGGCGGCCTGGCCGCGCGGCGGCGCGGCCAGAAGCGGGCGGGCCGAGAGGCAGGGAAGCCCGACTTCGAGACACCGCTCGACGAGGAGGCGGAGGACGAGCTGGAGGGCTGGTCCGAGGACCTGGGTGTCTAGCGCCGGCTCGAGACCGGCAGGGCCGCCTTTCAGGCCCGGGCTGTCTCCGATTCATCGAAGGCGACGATCCTGCCGGCGAAGGCGGAGGCCAGGACCGTGTACGGGCTCGCCAGGTAGACCTTTCCGGGCCCACTGCGGCCGGGGAAGTTCCGGTTGATCGAGCTGACCGTGACCTGATCCGGCGAGTTGCTGATCCCCGGCCCTGCGTTGATGCAGGCCCCGCAGCCTGGCGCCAGAACCTGGATCCCGACCTCGACGAACATCTCGTGATAGCCGCGTTCGCGGGCGTAGCTCTCCACCTCCAGAGAACCGTACTGCAGGTAGGCCTCGACACCCGGGGCGACCCGCCCTCCTTCCTCCAGCGCCCTTCGCACCACCCGGGCGGCCATATCGATGTCCTCTCGCTTCGCGGCCGTGCAGGAGCCGGCATAGACGATGTCGACGGTTACATCCCCTTCGAGCTCGTCGACAGGCATCCCGTTTCCGGGATCGCCCGGCGTCGCGACCATGGGGCGCAGCGAGTCGGCGTCTATCGCCAGAGTCCACTCGTACTCGGCCCCGTCGTCGCTCCTGAGTCCGCCCACCGACGCCTCGGCCTCGCCACGCGATAGGCCGCGGTGCCTCACAAGCCACTCCACCGTGACCTGGTCGGGCGCGACGATGCCCGTGAAGCCGCCTACCTCGGCCGCCATGTTCGTCAACGTGGCCCGTTCGTCGATGCTGAGAGCGCACACCGCCTCACCCGAGTACTCGATCACTTTCCCGATCGCCTCGCCCCCGCGCACGCGCGGGTGGCGCAGGATTTCCAGCATGATGTCCTTCGCGGTGACGTTGTCGGCCTTCACTCCGCTGATCTCGATTCTGACAGAGGCCGGAACCCGGATACGGACGTCCCGGGTGGCCCACGAGTTGACTAGGGCGCTGGTCCCCACGCCGAAAGCGAAGCAGCCCAGCGCCCCGGCGTGTGGCGTGTGCGAGTCGCTGCCGACCACGACCTGCCCCGGCAACGCGTACTCATCCAGTATCTTCACGTGACAGATCGCCTCGCTGCCGGTGCGATCCTCCAGGTCTCCGTGGAGTCGGACTCCTTGACGGGCCGCGAAATCCTCCTGGCGCGCGGGAAGGGCGCGGGCGGCGTCCAGCAATCCCATCTCCTTCCGCTCCTCGCTCATCACCTGGCCGAGAAAGGCCAGGTGGTCGCGGAAGAAGTAGACGGAGCCGGGCTCATTCAGCTCCGCGTCGGGACCGGCGAAGCCCTCCCAGAAGGTAGAGGCCATCGGTGTCACGTATTCGTGGCTGAACCGGATGTCGGTGCGCAGGAATCCCGCCTGGCCCGGTGCAACCGCTGCGACGCCGATGCGGTCTTCTGATAGGTCGGTTACCCAGTGGCGTGCGATGATCTTCTCTGCCACAGTCATCGGCCGGCCCGCGGGCGTCACGGCCTCTGGGACCTGCACGCTCCCCTTGAGGCGGGCCACCGCGTAGTCGAGCAGCCCGCCGTACTCGATGATGTCTCGCTGGATCTGTCCGGCGTCCCGGGTGAACTCGCTGAGAGGGATTTCCTCGCCGCGCCTCACCCGCTCTACCAGCGAGAAATCGGTGGAAGTGAAGACTCCCAGGTTCTCGCAGTTCTCTCTGTAGATGCGCTCGATGTTCTCGGCGATGACCAGCCGGATGCCGGCCGCCCTCTCGGCGTATGGTGCGGCCTCCCGGCTCGAGCCCTTGCCGCGGCGCTTCCCTGAGACCGAGGCGACGAAGCCTCCGCCCGCTACGTCCCCCTTCCCGATCGGAAGCTGGTCGCCACAGCGCAGTCCCACGTACGGATACTGTCCGAGAGTCTCGTCGTAGTAGTAACAGACCCAACCGGGAGTGATCTCGTCGGTGCTGATGTCATCTCGCAGCGGAACCGACGGATTCCAGTCCAGGTCTTCCCCGGCCAATTGGCGGCGTATGAGCTCCGGGTCTTCGGTAAGGAAGAGAATCCTCCCCCGTAGCCGCACGGTCGGCGGTCTCCTCTGTACTTCTCTTGCCAGGAGTCCTTCCAGCATCGCCACGTAACCGGTTTCGGTTCGACTCAGCCGTGTCGAAAGCGGGCGTTAATGTATCCGGCGGCAACGGACGCGTCGACCCGGCTGGCGGCGTTCCGCAGCCAGGGCCATTGTCAGCCCATGAAGCAGGTGCTCATCACGGGGGCGACGGGCCTCGTCGGCAGCCACGTCGCGGCCCTGTTCAACGAGCGCGGCTGGAGGGTCCGCGCGCTCGTGCGCGCGAACTCCGATACCGCCCACCTGGGGGACCTACGGGCCGAGTTGGTCGTCGGCGACGTCACTCTTCCCGAAGGAGTCCACGGCGCTGCGGAGGGCTGCGCCGTAGTTGTGCACTCGGGGGCTCACCTGGGATCCCCCGCTCCGTGGAGCCACTACCAGGCCGTAAACATCCACGGCACCCGAAACGTGGTCGACGAGGGGCTGCGGGCCCGAGTCGAGCGCTTCGTCCACGTCTCCACGGTTGCCGTTTACGGCTACCCGGCGCTCCACCGTAAGCTGCCCATCGGGGAGGATGCCCCTGTCGACCTTCCGGTTCGTGAGCGCGACTACTACGAGCTGTCGAAACGGCTGGCCGAGATGGAGGTGCGGCGGGAGCCGACCGACAGGCTGGCCTGGTCGATAGTGCGGCCCGACGTGGTCATGGGGGAGCGCGACCGGCACTTCACGCCGAGGCTGGTTCGAGCTGCGCGCCAGGGCCCGGGACTCGTTCCCGGGGACGGCAGAAACGACCTGCCCTTGATCTACGCGGGAAACGTGGCCCTGGCCGTCTACCTCGCAGCCACACGCCATCGGGCTATCGGGGGAACCTACAACGTCACGGACGACGGGCCGCTTACCCTGCGCCGGCTGCTGGAGACGGCCGCCGCGGGACGCCGCCTCAGGTTTCTGCCCATCCCGGGGAGGGTGCTGGAAGAGGGAGTCGGAGTGCTCGATTCCCTCTATTCGGCGCTTCCCGGCCGGCGGCGCCTTCCGATCAACCGCCGCAACGTCTGGTTCTTCACCAATCCCGATCCGTTCGACGGAACATTGATCTCCCGGGAGCTGGAGTGGTCTCCGAACGTGTCCACATTCGAGGGCTGGAAGCGCTCGGTCCGCTGGCTGGATGAGGCCGACTCCCCTATCCGGGACCGGCGCGGCTGAGCCCCCAAAAACTCGCGTCCCTGGCCTCCTGTACATAGTTTGGGGTCTCTATTGAGGCTTTCGAGTGCGGCGCAAGCCATGCTGACACCGACCATGGAGGACTAGCGGATGTACCGAGAACTGGTTCGCAGCGTGCGCCCGGCGGCTGCCCTGCTGATCATCGGGACCGCAGGCTGCAGCTACGTCGGACGCGAGGATTTCGACACGACGGTGACTGATCTTCGAACGGAAATGAGCGCACAGGACGCCCGGATTTCGGAGAATTCCGAGGAAGTCGATGGCCTCCGCACGGACATGGAGGCGCTGGAGACCGATCTCGCCGCGCTCCGTGACGAGTTCGAGGTCACCGTGCAGAAGCTCGAATACGGGATCCGCTTCGCGACACCCGTGCACTTCGAGTACGACAGTTACGACTTGCGGGCGGAGGACACCGAACTCCTGGAGCGGTTCGCCGATGTGGTCACACGGTTCTATCCAGACGCGGTCGTGACCGTCGAAGGTTTCGCCGATCCGTCGGGGTCGGAGGCATACAACCTCCACCTCTCGACGAAGCGCGCGGAGGCCGTGGCCGCCTATCTGACAGGCGACGCCGGCCTGAACGCGCAGACCGTGAACCCGGTGGGCTACGGTGAGACCCGTCAGGTCCGCCCCGGAGAGCGAGGACCCGGCCAGGAGGGCTGGGAGAACCGCCGCGTAGCGTTCGTCGTAGAGTACACGAGCTGACGCGCTTCAGATGTGGACGGGCCGGCCTTGATTGGGGCCGGTCCGGTCCACCGGACTCGCCTGCATGGAGACGATAGGCTGGGACGAATTCTCCCGAGTCGAGATCCGGGTGGGAACGATCGTCGAAGTCAAGGACTTCCCCAAGGCCCGGAAGCCGCTCTACAGGATCCACATCGACTTCGGACCCGAGATCGGTATCCTGCACTCGGCGGCGGGCCTGACCCGGCGCTACCAGCCCCATGAGCTGCAAGGCAGGCAGATCCTCGCCGCCGTGAACTTGGGCACCCGCAACATTGCCGGCTTCGAGTCGCAATGCCTCACCCTCGGGGTGCCGGACTCGGAGGGGGAGGCGATCCTGCTGGTTCCGACCGACCAAGTCCCGGACGGCGGGAAGCTGTTCTGAGCGGTCAGGCACCGGATACCCTTTCAGATTACCTGAAGGTGCAGAGGGAAGCGGCGCGCGACGGCTACGAAGCCCTTCGGAACGCGGCGGGCCTGTACCTGGACGAGGGACGAACCGTCCTGCGCGTCCGGGGAGGTAGGGCGCGCCAATCCCTTCACGGGCTTCTGAGCAACGATATCGCGAGCCTGGAGGAGGGGCAGGCCGTCTACTCCTTCGCGCTGACCCCAAAGGGCAGGCCCCTCGCTGACCCACGGGTCATCGACCTGGGCGTCGAGCTGTGGCTGGATGTGGCCGTCGTCTCGGTACAACCACTGCGCGAGCACCTCGACGTATATCTGCCTCCGAGGTTCGCCCAGGTCTCCGTGATCGAGGGAATCACTCGAGCGAGCTTGATCGGGCCGAGCTGGGTGAAGGCGCTCGCCCAGCTGGATCCCGGGGCGGCCGCCGAGGCCGAGGGCGCTCCGTGCCTCACAGTCATCGGCATCTCGCTGGCTGGATCGGGCGAGCTTACCGCGGTCACGCGGGCGCCCGAGGAGGGCGCCGGCATAGACGTCTACCTCCCGAAGGAGCGACGGCGGCCGACTGTGGACGCGATACGACGGGCCATCGAGGCGGTGGGCGGAGCGACGGTCGGCTCGGACGCCTTCGAGCCATGGAGGATCGAGCTGGGCATCCCGGTCTTCGGGCACGACATCTCGGCCGACAACCTCGTCCAGGAGACGGGACTGACCGACCGCACCGTGAGCTTCCAGAAGGGCTGCTACACTGGACAGGAGGTCGTGGCACGCATCTACTACCGCGGCCACGTCAACCGACATCTGCGCGGGCTGAGCTTCTCCGCGGAGACGCCCCCCGAGCACAGCGCCCCGATCTATCTGGGCCAGCGTGAGGTAGGACAGGTCACCTCGTGCACCCTGTCGCCGCGTCTGGGCCTGATAGGCCTCGGGTACGTCCGGCGGGAGGTGGCGCCCGGAACCGCTTTGGCCCTCGCCCCGGATGCCGAAACCATCTGCCAAGTAGTCGAGCTCCCCTTTACGGTCACGTAAAGCGCTACAAATCGGTGATTTGAAGTTTCCGCACGGCGCGACTATCTTCGCGCCCGGAAGCTGTCGAGGATCGCTCCCGGCAGCCGGGGATCGTTCTGACGGCAGGAGGCGGCCCTGACTTCGCTGAGCAGGAAAGATCTGCGCTCGCTGTGCCGTTACTTGCACCTGACGCGGCAGATGGAGGAGCGCCTCGAGATGCTCTTCAAGCAGGGGCACGTGGTAGGAGGGCTCTACCGGAGTCTGGGCCAGGAGGCGACCGCCGTCGGCAGCGCCTATGCCCTCGAGGAAGGCGACTGGCTGGCGCCGTCGATCCGTGACGTGGGTGCAATGCTGGTGCGGGGACTGCGGGCCAAGGAGATGTTGCTGCAGTACACGGCCCGGGGGCGGTCGCTCACCGGCGGGAAGGACAACACCACACACTTCAGCGTTCCGTCACTCGGCCTGTTGGGTCCCATCAGCCCGCTCGGCACACAGCTCTGCGTCCTCAACGGGGTGGCGCTGGCCTTCCGCATGAGGGGCGAGCGAAGAATCTGCCTCACCTATCAGGGGGATGGGGCGAGTCGAACGGGCGCCTCGCACGAAGGCCTCGCCATGGCCGCCGCCCTCAATCTTCCCATCGTCGTGGTCCTGGAGCACAACCGATGGGCCTTCGGCACCCGGAGCTCCAGGCAGGCAGCCGTCGCCGATTGGGTGGATGTGGCTGAGGCCTATGGCGTCCCAGCGGTGAGCGTGGACGGGAACGATGTCCTGGAAGTCTACGACGCGGCTCTCGAGGCCGGGGGGCGGGCGCGGTCTGGACGCGGAATGACGATCATCGTCGCGGAGACATACCGCATGCTCGGCCATGCGCAGCACGATGGGCAGTCCTACGTGCCGAAGGAGGAGCTCGAGCATTGGCGAACCCAGGACCCGATCCGGCGCTTCGAGAGGTACCTGCTGGACTACGGGTTCGAGTCCGAATCAGGTCTGGCGGCGATGCGCGCCGACGTAGCGGCCGAGCTCGACCCCGCCGTCGAGGAAGTGCTGGCGGAAGACTATCCGGCCCCGGCCAGCGCGCTCACCAGAGTGTACGCGGATCCGGGGCTCGACGCCTCGGTGCCCTGGACGCGGGACCCCGTCCAGGCCGTCGCGGGAGGAGGCGAGTGACCGAGACCCCGATTCATCCGGTTACCGGCGGCTCCAACCCCCCACGCGGTTATCGTGAAGCCACCTACCTGGAGGCGATCCGGGAGGCGATGTGGGAGGAGATGAAGACCGATGACAGCGTCTTCGTCCTAGGCGAGGACGTGGGCGTGTACGGTGGCGCGTTCAAAGTCACCGACGGCTTTCTGGAGGAGTTCGGTCCGGACCGGGTCATAGATACTCCCATCAGCGAGGCGGCCATCGTGGGGGCGGCGATCGGAGCGGCTCACATGGGCTTGAGGCCGGTTGCTGAGATGCAGTTCATCGACTTCATCGCTCCCGCCTTCGACATGATCGTCAACTTCGCCGCCAAGTCGAGGTATCGGACCGGAATCGGGGCGTCGCTCGTAATTCGGGGGCCGTGCGGCGCCGGAGCCCGTTCAGGGCCGTTCCATTCCCAGAGCGTGGAGTCCTACTTCGCCAACGTGGCCGGGCTGAAGATGGTGGCCCCGGCCACGGCATACGACGCCAAGGGTCTTCTGAGGGCGTCGATCCGTGACCCGGACCCGGTTCTCTACTTCGAGCACAAGTTCCTCTACCGGAGGGTGAAGGAGTATCTGCCGGAAGGAGAGGAGATCGTCGTGCCTCTGGGACGGGCGCGACTCCACCGGTCGGGGGATGCGCTCACCATCGTCACGTACGGGGCGATGGTGTACAGGTCTGCCGAGGCGGCTGACCGCATAGCGGCAGAGGACGGAGCCGAGATCGAGGTGATCGACCTCAGATCCCTTCGCCCCCTGGACACGGGCGCCATCGTAGAAGGCGTGAAGCGCACCGGGAGGCTGCTGATCGTCCACGAGGCACCGCGCTTCGGAGGCTTCGCCGGAGAGATCACAGCTCAGGTATGCGAGGAAGCCTTCGAGTGGCTCGAAGCGCCGATCCGGAGGGTCACAGCCATCGATACGCCGGTTCCGTACGCCCCGACTCTCGAGGACTACTACCTTCCGCAGGAAGAGGACATCGTCCAGGCGGCACGATGGCTTCTGGCCTACTGAGCCCGGGATGCAGCCGGTTCGGCGGAGGGAGATCTTGAAAACCGCAGCGACAGGAAGCGTGAGATGTCCAAAGTCGATGTGATCATGCCGCAGATGGGCGAGTCGATCGCCGAGGGAACGCTTACGAAGTGGCTGAAGGTGATTGGCGACGCCGTCGAGCGCGACGAGGACCTGTTCGAGATCTCGACCGACAAGGTGGATGCCGACATTCCCTCGCCCGCCAGCGGGACGTTGGCCGAGATCCTCGTCCAGGAGGGAGACACGGTGGAGGTCAACACTGTCGTCGCCCGGATCGACACGGAGGGGGGCGCAGTAGAGGCTCCGGGAGCCGTGCAGCCGCGGGCCCAGGAGGAACCGGCCACGGTGCCTGCCCCCGAGGCACCGCCCGCACCGGCGCCCGCAGCGCCAGCTCCGGTGTCCGAGCCCGCTCCCTCCGAGGCGGCCCCGGTCGCCCCGGCAGCCGCAGTCGCGCCGGTCGCTGAGGAAGTTGCCAGCCGCGACGAGCGCCTCCGGACGCGGTCGACCCCGCTGGTCCGGAAGATCGCTGCGGAGCACGGGGTGGACATTTCCCAGCTCACGGGAAGTGGCCTGGCCGGACGGGTGACGCGGGACGATCTCCTGGCACACATCGAAGCGCGCGAGGCCGAGCCCGCCGCTGCTCCTGTTGCCACTCCGGCGGCGGCTCCGGCTCCCGGCATGCCGGCGACGACCGCGCCGCCCGCGGGTCCACCGGGGGTGATGCAGGTGCCGATCCACGGGGCGACACTGGACATCCGCATCCCGTCGGTGCCCATCCGTGAAGGAGATACGGTCGAGGAGATGAATCGTGTCCGCCTGCGGACCATGGAGCACATGCTGATGTCCAAGCGGATCTCCGCGCACGTGACGTCAGTGAACGAGATCGACTTCGAGCATGTGGTCCACCTCAGGCGGAGGCTCAAGTCGAAGTACGCGGACCAAGGCGTGAAGCTGACCTACGGCCCCTTCATCTACAAGGCGGTGGTCGAGGCGCTCCGTGAGTATCCGATCCTCAACGCCTCGGTGGACGGCGCGCGGATCGTCTACCACAAGGACATCAATCTGGGTATCGCCGTGGCTGTTTCGGACGGCAAGGAGCTCATCGTCCCCGTCCTCAAGAACGCCGACCAGCTGAGCCTTATGGGCCTCGCCCAGGGCGCCATCGATCTGGCGGAGAAGGCGCGCACGAGGACGCTGGACTTCGCGGACATTGAAGGCGGAACGTTCACGATCACTAACGTCGGTGTGTTCGGAAACCTGTTCGGGACGCCCATCGTCAACCAGCCTCAGGTGGCGATTCTCGGCACCGGGGTGATCGAGAAGAGGCCGGTGGTGGTCCAGGACGGCCTCGAGAACGACGTGATCGCCATCCGTCACATGTGCTATTTCGGTCTCAGCTACGACCACAGGGTGGTGGACGGCGCCATGGCCGCCTTCTTCCTCAATAAGGTGAAGGAGGTACTCGAGACCTTCCCGGAAGACGCCGTCTGAGGCGAGCCCGTCGGCTCTGCAGGCCATCGGTCGTGGTCCCGGGGGGCAGCCACATCGGACACCTCGGTGTCTGCCTCTTCGTATGCCAGGATACGGAACCAACGCTGTCCGGTTTCGGTACACACCGTGTCACATCCGGACATCCGGAGAGGACGAACAACGGGCGGCTGAATCCGTGAAGTGGTTTGCAGGCAAGCAGGTGGGGCACATGCACTCCTTGGCACGAGCGTTGCCCCATTAGTGCAGGTGCCGCGCTGGCGACACTGCGGGGAGTCGGGGCGGCGAGGGCTGTGTTCCCAGTGGTCGTCCGCACTCCCCCGGTCGCGGGCTGGACCGATCGAGGATTACGTAATGGGTACTCCACCAGAGGACGACATGAACGAGAGGCGCGCGACGGCGGAGAGGGAAGCGAGGACGACGAAGTCGCGGGAACGCCCCCGGATCGTCGGCAAGGAGGAGCAGCCCAAACGCACTTCGGCAAGGGAAGGGCCCGGTCTGGAGGTCGGCAAGGGACGTGGCGACGCCGCCGGCAAAGCTTCGCGCGTGTCGGGAATGGACATTCGACGGGAGCCCAGGAGCAAGAGGAAGCGCTACATCTACGCGGGGTTTGGCGTGGCGGCGCTAATCCTCATCACCTGGGGACTTTCGCGGCTGGAGCCGGCTGCTCCCACCGTCGACCGGAACATCATCGTGCTGGGCGCCGTCGAGCGCGGCGACATGGTTCGCGAGGTTCGCGGCTCCGGGACGCTGGTGCCGGAGCGGGTACAGTTCGTGGCCGCGCTCACCGCGGGCCGGGTAGAATCGGTCCACTTCGAGCCGGGCGAGTGGGTCGGAGCGGACGACGTGATCCTCGTGCTCTCGAACCCGGATATAGAGCTCCAGGTCCTGCAGGCCCAGCAGCAGTGGACCGGGGCACGGGCGAACCTCGTTTCCCTCCGCCAGACTCTTGGGAGCGCGCGTCTGGCCCAGGAGGCGGCCGTCGCAACGGCTCAGGCGGATTACATGGAGTCCGAGCGCCAGGCGCAGGCTTTCCAAGAGCTGTACGAGGACGGCCGCGGCGTTTCGGAGAACGAGTACCGCACGGCGATCGAGAACGCCGAGGCGCTGCAGACTCGTCTTCGCACGGAGGAGCAGCGGCTCGACCTGCTGAACTCCACGATCGACGAGCAGTTCGAGGTCCAGCGGCAGCAGGTCGTTCGCCTCGGCGCGATCTTCAGGTATCAGCAGGAGCGGGCCGCGTCGATGCAGGTGACGGCGGGGGCGGAGGGCGTTCTCCAGGACCTCGATCTGGAAGTCGGCCAGTGGGTTCAGGCCGGAACGACCCTGGCGCGGGTGGCTAAGCCCGAGCGGCTCAAGGCCGAGCTCCGCATCCCGCAGACGCAAGCCCGCGACGTGCAGGTCGGCCAGTCGGCGCTCATCGACACCCGCACCGATAGTATCCCGGGTCGAGTCAGACGCGTCGATCCCAACGTACAGGGAGGCTCCGTCCTCGTGGAGATCACACTCGATGGCGACCTGCCGACGGGAGCCAGGCCGGACCTGAGCGTAGACGGCACTATCCAGCTCGAGAGGCTGGAAGAAGTGCTGCACGTAGGCAGGCCCGTGTACGGACAGAGCAACGCCACGGTGAGCATCTTCCGGCTCATCGAGGACGGCGGGGCCGCCGAGAGGATTACGGTGAGACTTGGACGTGCATCCGTGAACGAGATCGAGGTCGTCGAAGGACTGGCAGTGGGTGACGCGATCATTCTGTCGGATATGTCCAGGTACGACGATGTGGAGCGGGTCCGTATCCGCAATTAGATAGTAGATAACGGACGATTGCTGGCGCCGGCCGACGGGCCCGGCATGGGAACCGAGTAGGAGGACGGAGCGAGATGGAGAATGAGAACGGCACGCCGCTGATCCGGATGGAGGGGATCAGGAAGGTCTTCTACACCGACGAGATGGAGACCCATGCGCTCTCGGACGTCCATCTGGAGATCGAGGACGGGGAGTTCGTGGAGGTGATGGGGCC
>JBDGYE010000101.1:0-9465 GCA_039584255.1 Gemmatimonadota bacterium | reverse complement strand
GAGCTGGTCAACCGCTGGCTGGAGGAGGAAGAGCCTCCTCCCGGAGATGGGGGGAGCGGCAGCGGCCAGTCGGACCAGGACTCCGGCGGTGGTGGAAGTGGTGAGGGAACGCCGGAGCTGTCATCGGCCCAGGCGCAGGACATCCTCGACGCGGCGGCGCTGGAGGAGATGAGAGTCCAGGGAAAGCGGCTCGAACGCAATCGCACGCGCGACCCGATCGTGGAGCGGAACTGGTAGGCAGCTCCTCACCGGCTCAGCCCTCCGGGTCCTCGATGAGGGGAACGAACCGGGCGCCTTCGATGTCCCGACCCTCGAGTCTCGCCTCTTTCCGGCGATACTGCCGGATCATCTGGAGCCAGTCGTTGCCGATAGGGGCTACCAGAAGACCGCCCTCGGCCAACTGGTCGGTGAGCGCGGGGGGCACCTCGGGCGCGGCGGCGGTGATCATGATCCGGTCGAACGGCGCTTCCTCCGGCCACCCCCTCGAGCCGTCTCCGCGCCGCAGGTGTACCCGGTCGCCATAGCCAGCCCGCCGCAGGATCTCTTCCGCCCGGGAATGCAGCTCGGGAATCCGTTCGACGGTGTAGACGTCGCAACCGCAGGCGGCCAGCACCGCGGCCTGATAGCCGGAGCCCGTTCCTACCTCCAGTGCTCGAAGCCCGTCACGATCGATTTCCAGGGTCGCCGTCATGATGGCGACGATGTACGGCTGCGAGATCGTCGCCCCGTGGCCGATGGGAAGGGCGCCGTCGGCGTATGCGGCGTCGGAGTGCGCCGGCGGCACGAACACGTGGCGCCGCACCGTGCGCATCGACTTCAGCACCCGCTCGTCGGTGATACCGCGACGGCGGATCTGATTCTCGACCATCTGCTCCCGCAGATCGCCATATCGGGGAGAGGCACGGAAGAGCATCGGCAGACTCCGGAGCCCCGGGCCCGGCGCCCGGTGATCCCCCCTAAACTGTGGCCACCGTCCCGTTGCCGCAAAGGTCTCGGCCGCCCTAGCTTGGGCTCCGGCGCGGACCGCCCGCGCCGAATCGCGGCTCGTCGCCGCGGGATTCTAATCGGGACGGAGAATGAACACGCCTTCTTCCGAGCAGGTACGCCTGACGCAGTACTCGCACGGCGCCGGCTGAGCCTGCAAGCTGGGTCCGGAGGACCTGGAGAGAGTACTCAGCTTCCTTCCGGCCGGTGCGGACGAGAACCTCATCGTAGGCCTCGAATCGCCGGACGATGCGGCGGTGTATGCACTGGACGACGAGCGCCTGCTGGTCGCCAGCGTGGACTTCTTCACGCCCGTCGTGGACGATGCCGAGGATTTTGGCGCGATCGCCGCCGCGAACGCGCTCAGCGATCTCTACGCGATGGGCGCGGTCCCGGCTCTCGCGCTCAGCATCCTGGCCGTCCCCCCACGGACGCTTCCACCCGAGGTCATAGCCGGAATCCTCCGCGGGGCGTCGGATAAGTGCACCGAGGCCGGTATCGTGATCGCCGGTGGGCATTCCATCGACGACGACGAGCCCAAGTTCGGCCTGGTGGTGATCGGCTTCGCCAACCGCGAGCACCTTTACAGAAAGGCCGGCGCCCAGCCCGGCGACGCGCTCGTGCTGGGCAAGGCCCTCGGGACGGGCGTGATCTCCACCGCCATCAAGAACGGCACCGCTTCGATCCCGGCGGCGCGTGCGGCGGTGAAATCAATGCTCCAATTGAACCGGGAGGCCGCGAACATCCTGGCCGGCCACGAGGTACACGCCGTGACCGACGTCAGCGGCTTCGGCCTCCTCGGGCACCTCCGTGAGATGTGCCTCGCCTCGCATGTGACTGCCCGAGTCTACGCTTCGGCGCCTCGCTTCCTCCCCGACGCGAGGGAGTTGGCCGAGGAGGGTTCCATACCCGGGGGCACGAAGCGCAATCGCCAATCACTGGCCCGGGACGCGGACTTCGAACCCACGATTCCGGACGTCACGCGAACGCTCCTCTGCGACGCGCAGACCTCGGGTGGCCTGCTGGCCGCAGTGGCTCAGCACGAAGCGTCGGAGTTGGCCGCGGAGCTCGAGTCGGCCGGCTATGCCGCCGCGGTCGTGGGATACGTGGAGGGCATCTCAGCCTCTCGGATCGTGGTGGAGGAATGATGGACGACAGCGCCTCGAGCTGGGTCTTTGCCCGCGACCCGAGGTTTCCCAACCTGATCCTCACCCGTCATCCGCTGCTTCGACACAAGATCACGATGCTCCGCCGGGCGTCGACGCCCACCAAGATCTTCAAGGAGCTAGTCGACGAGATCGCTATGCTCCTGGCGTACGAGGTGACCCAGGACCTGGAGACGGAAGACGTCGATGTGGATACGCCTCTCGAGCCGACGCGGGGCTACGTCGTGCGGGGCGAGCGCCTGGCTCTGGTTCCAATCCTGCGCGCCGGGCTGGGCATGGTGGAAGGTGTGCTGCGGCTGATTCCGACGATGCGGGTCGGGCACATCGGCCTGCAGAGGGATCACGACACGCTCGAGCCCATCGACTACTACTTCAAGATCCCGCCGCCATTGCGGGACGGTGTGTTCATCGTGACCGATCCGATGCTGGCCACCGGCGGCTCCGCAAGCGCGGCGGTAAGCTACCTCAAACGGTCCGGGGCGACGCACATCCGCCTGATGTGCATCGTCGCCGCGCCGGAGGGAGTCCAGCGCATGCTCGACGACCACCCGGAGGTCCCCGTCTACACTGCGGCCCTCGACCGCGAGTTGAACGACAGCGGCTACATCCTTCCGGGCCTGGGCGACGCGGGCGACCGGCTGTTCGGGACGGAGGCCTGACCCGGGCGCCGCTCCCGGCACCCGACTCCCAAAGGCCTGCTTTCGCTAGGGAAGCGACGGCCAGGAGCTAAGCGGATCTCGCTTGCGGCCGCCGCGGACCTCTGCCTTCCGCCTTCTGCGCCGCCAGAGCTTCGGGTGCTTGGACCGCGGAGAGCGGTGGCTGCGCGACCACGTGCTCGGGATGAGGAGCACGAGGAGCGTGTAGAACTCCAGGCGGCCGAGCAGCATGAGGCCGGAGAGCGTCACCTGGGCCGCGGAGCTCAGATGCCCGTAGTGGCTCGCCGGACCCACCTCTCCCAGACCCGGTCCGATGCTGGAGAGAGCGGCGAGCGAGGCGCTCATGGAAGTCACGAGATCGTACCCGAGAGCCGCCAGGATGACCGTGCCGATGGCGTGGGTGCCCATGTACATGGCGAGGAACGCCAGAACCTTGAACACCAGCTCCTGCCGGATCGGCTGACCGCCGACGCGGGTGATGATCACTGCCCTCGGGTGCAGCACCTTCCGGATCTCGCCGAGGACGTGCTGGGCCACGACGGCGCCCCGGATCATCTTGAAACCCCCGCTCGTGGACCCGCCCATGCCGCCCACGAACATCAGACCGAGAAGCAGTATCTGACACACGACCGGCCATGCAGCAAAGTTGGACGTGCCGAATCCGGTCGTGCTGTGGACGGCCACGACGCTGAAAGTGACCCGACGTCCGAGTTCACCCGTGAACGCGCCCTCCGAGAGTCCGAGAAACAGAAAGCAGGCGAGGGCGAAAGCGACCACGGACAGGAAGTACCACTGCCACTCGGCGTTCCGAAACATCGCCTGAGGATGTCCTGCAAGGGTCCGGTAGTGGAGCGTGAAGTTCACCCCTGCCAGGAACATGAAGAGGATGGTCACCCACTGGATGGCGGGAGTGTAGAAACCGATCGATGCGGTGCGCGTGGAGAAGCCCCCCGTAGCGAGGGCGCTCATCGCGTGGTTCACCGCGTCGAATAAGCTCATGCCCAGCACGAGGTAGAGCATGCCAAGTATGGTGGTGAGACCGAAATACACACCCCACAACAGTCTGGCAGTCGTGGCGATGCGCGGCTTCAGGCGGTCGGTCGAAATGCCTGGAGCCTCGGCGAAGAAGAGCTGGGCGCCTCCCACACCGATTAGCGGCAGTATCGCCACGCCAAGGACGATTATCCCCATCCCGCCGATCCAGTGGGAGAGACTTCGCCACAACAGAATGCTCCTCGGCAGCTCCTCGATGACCGGGAAAACCGTGGCCCCCGTCGTCGTGAACCCCGACACCGACTCGAAGAGAGCCGCGGCGGGAGAGCTGAGCACCCCCGTGGTCAGGAACGGAATCGCCCCCGCGACGACGATCGATATCCAGCCGAGACCCACAGTGGCGAGAGCCTCTCTGGGGTTGATTTCCACGCGCCTCGGGGTGACAAACCAGATGAGCAAACCCAATCCCCCCGGAATCGCCATGGCAAGCGCCCAGGCTCCGAGCAGCCCTTCGGGCCAGGATAGGGCGGCGGGCAGTAGCATGGCGGCCGCGACGGCGATCAGGGCGCCACCAAGTAGGTGAAGGACCTCGCGGTAGTTCACGGCGCTCCGCGCTTCCCCGTCAGGACGGGAAGAGCTCCGTCACCGTGCCGACGGCGTCGGCGAGAGCGAAGACGACTGCCTCGTCTCCGGGCTGGAGCGCATCGGAGCCCCGCGGAACGATGACTCTGTGATCCCGCACGACCGCGGCGAGGATCGCGTGCTCGGGAAAGTCCACGTGGTCAAGCGGGACTCCAACCAGGGGGGAGTCGGGAGCAACCTCGAAGGAGATTACCTCGGCGTCGGACTCCTTGAACACCGCCACGTGCCGGATGCTGCCCCGGCGGACGTACTGGAGAATGGCGTTGGCCGCGCTGATTCGCGGGCTCACGGCCGCGTCCAGCCCGATCCGGCGCGCGAGCGGCAGGTAGTCGCTGCGGTTCACCAGGGTGACGGTCTGCTTCACACCCAGGTCTCTGGCAAGCAGGGACGAGATGATGTTCGTCTCGTCCTCATCGGTGAAGGCGACGAAGGCATCCGCTTCGCTGGCTCCTTCGAACTCCAGCAGCTCGACCTCGGTGGCGTCTCCATGCAGAATGAGTGTGCGCTCCAGTCTTTCGGCGAACTCCTGCGCCATGTCAGGGTCGCTTACGAGCACCGTGCCGTCGACCCCGTGCTGCTCCAGTAGCCGGGCCAGGTAAAAGGCCTCGCGGCTGTGGCCGGCGATCATCACGCGGCGGAGCTTGGACTGCGCGTAGCCGCACAGCTCCAGCGCGTGCGGGATCTCCTCCTCGGCGGCGATAGCGTACACGTGATCATCGGCCCGCAGGACGGTGTCACCGTCGGGGATGATGGTCTCGCCGTCCCGCTCCACCGCCACCGCCAGGATGGAGCGCCGGCCCACCTTGCGGACGATCTCGCGCAGAGTTTTCCCGTCTACCGGAGCGTCCTCGAGAATCGTGAGCCCGATGAGCTGGACAGCTCCCCCCGCGAACAGCACGAGATCGGTGGCCGCGGTGGACTCCAGAAGGCGGAAGGTCTCCAACGCCAGCTCCCGATCGGGATTGATCAGCACGTTGACACCGTATCGGCCTGGACGGAGCGCCTCGCCGTCGCGGTAGAAGTCGGGGTTGGAGACGCGGGCGACCTTAACCAGACCTCGCTGGTGCGACACCGCCATGCAGCAGACGAGGTTGACCTCGTCGACACTGGTCACGGCCATGAGGAGGCCGGCTTCATCGATGCCCGCCGCCTCTAGCACGCCCGGATTCACCCCGCTCCCCTCGATGACGGCCACGTCGATGTGGCTCTCGACGTAGTCGAGGCGATCGCGGTCGACGTCGATCACGACGACGTCGTGCTGTTCCTTGGCTAGGCGGTCGGCGACGTGGTACCCTACCTCGCCGGCGCCCACGATGACGATGCGCATGCGTGGTATTCCTGAGCGGCGGTGCGACCCCGCGAGCTGCGAGAAGCCTGGTTAGTCGGTGCGGCCTACAATCTTCCGGCGGAAACCGTGGTAAGCAAGCCGGGGGCTCTAAGGGTGGAGCCTCAGGATTCTCCGTTCCTGGAACCGCTCACCCCCAATCCGATCGGCAGGGAAACCCGGAACGTTGCACCGGCCCCGGGCTCGCTCTCGGCAGTGATCCTTCCACCATGGCGGTCGACCACCTCTCTGGCGATCGCCAGCCCGAGTCCTGATCCGGCGGCACGAGCCCCGTTGGCGGATTGGTAGTACCGGTCGAATATGCGGGTCAGGTCGTCCGGCTCGATGCCAGTCCCCGTGTCTGCCACCTCCAGCTCGAGGCGTCCGTCATCCGACCAGGCGCGGAGCGTGATATCCCCTCCGGGCGGTGTGAACTTGAAAGCATTGGCCAGCAGATTCCCGAGCACCTCGTTCCGAAGCCGATCTTCGTCCCCGAGGATGGTGGGTGGGGCCGATGAATCGGCGCTGACCTGCAGCTGGATGTTCTTCTGCCGGGCAAGGGCCTCGAACGACCGTCGCACGCCTACCAGCAGGTCGTCTAGGTACACTGGCGCCAACCGTACCGTGAACGCGCCGGCCTCGACCCGGCTCAGGTCCACCAGCTGTCGCACCTGACGGTCCAGGGACTCGACCTGTTCCCGGATGGCGGAGAAGGCCGGCAGCTGTTCAGCCGACAGCTCTCCGTACATTCCCTCCTCGAGCATCTCGGAATAGCCGCTGATGACGTTTATCGGTGTCTTGAGATTGTGGCTCGTGCGGCTCACGAACTCGGCCTTCAGCCGGTTCAGCTCCGCGAGTTGCTGCGTCATGGATTCGAAGGACCTCGCCAGATCGCCGATCTCATCCGCCCGCTCGCCGTCCGAAAAGTCGCCGGCCTTGAAATCGCCGTTGGCCACGCGTGCCATGGCATCCCCCAGGCGACGCAGCGGCCGCGTCAGTTGTCCCGTCATTCCGAGGCCAAGGACGACTGAAAGCGCGATCGCGGCCAGGAACGCCAGAAGCGTCGAAGTTGCTGCCTCCTCGGCGATCGTCTGCGCACGCGCCGAAGCCTCGGAGCTCCGGACGTCGATTGCCCCGACGACCAGGCGCAGGGACTGCTCGGCCGCGCCGAAGAGCTCTCTAGCCTCGCGGAAGAACTCCGCCGCTTCGGGACCCTGCCCGGCCTGGACGAACCTGTCGATCCGCTCCGTCGCCTGCTCGAGCTCCGTCAACGTGATACCGAGAGACAGGGCCGAGCCCGCGTAGCCTGCCTCCAACAGTCTTCCATAGCTCGCCCGCGCCTCTCCGAGCGCCTCGTACAGCTGTGTGCGCGACACCGAATCCCCGACGACGATGTAGCTTCGCTGCAAGCGATTCGCCTCGGCCAGGGACGTCTGCAACTCGCCGGCGGCTGCCCACGCCGCCGTGTGGCGGCCTCGCAGCTCGAAGGCGATGTCCCGAACCGTTCGGAGCTGCCGGAAGCTGTAAAGCGCGGGAGCCGTCAGCACGATCGCCATCGAGAGCAGCATCAGCAGGAGACGGGCGCGAACGGTCATGGCCTGGTGCTCACGGGCGAAGGGTCTCCTGAATCCGCTCCAGCTCCGCCTGGAGCTCCAGGATTCGGGCTTCCAGCTCCGCCTCGCGCACGCTCGGGGAGGAGGGAGGTGGGTCGGGCAGGTCGCCGGACGCTCGCGTGGAGCTCAGGCGCGAAGGCGACGCACTGCACTCGGGCGGGAATGACTCCGGGGGATTCCCCGGAATCTCGAACGTCGCGTCATCCGCCTCACCTCCCGTTGAGAGTGCCAGCAGGTACACCGATTCCGCCATCTGCCGGCCCCACACCGAGCGGTGCGGCTGGCTTAGGTAGGCCGACGTTACCGCTGCCGCCAGGGAAGGCTCGTCGTGACGGGGGTCGGCGGCGGCTATGGCGAGGGCCAGACCGGCCTGCTCGCCGACCGGCGCCGTCCCGCACATCTCGATTGCCGCTCCGAGGGCTACTTTGGCTTCCTCATAGTCGTCCGCCTCCAACGCCAGTAGCCCGCGGTTGAGAAGATCCGCCGGGACCGCCCGACCGCCGTATTGGGTCGACGCGCATGCGGCTACAGAAACGCAGCAGCCGACCAGCGCGAGCCTGGTCCGCCACCGCCCGACTCGGGGACACCATCGCTCACTCACGGTCTTTCCCTCTCCCCACGGCCGGGGCACCTAGCTCGCGGCCCTTCACGCGGAGAAACGTCTCCGCAACCCGCGGATCGAACTTGAGACCGATCTGGCGCTCTATCTCGTCCAAAGCCTCTTCCTCTGTCCAGGCCGACTTGTACACCCGATCGTGCGTGAGCGAGTCGAACGCGTCCACCACCGATACGATGCGGGCAGCGAGGGGGATCCCCCCTCCGGAGATTCCTCGAGGATAGCCGCTGCCGTCCCAGTTCTCGTGGTGGGAGAGAGCGAGCTGCTCGGCCAGGCGCAGCAGCGGAAAGCGACTCCCGGACAGAATCTCGGCGCCCACGGTCGTATGGCGCTCCATGGTCCGGAACTCTTCGTCCGTCAACGGGCCAGGCTTGAGCAGTATCGCGTCGTGAACCGCGATCTTTCCTACGTCGTGGAGTGGAGCGGCGCGACGGATACGTTCGACTTCGTCCGCGGACAGACCCAAGGCCCGGGCCAGCGCCGCTGACTCGCGCCCTACCCGACGAGTGTGCTCGCCCGTGTCGTCATCCCGGTACTCTGCCGCCAGGGCGAGACGCTCGAGAATCTCGAGACGGGCCTCGTTGAGCTCAGCCGTACGGCCTTCGACCATCTCCTCCAGGTGATCGGAGTGGTCCTGAAGGGCCAGGTGCAGAAATCGGGTCTCCAGAAGATTGCCTACGCGCAGCCTGACCTCGACCGGGCTCAGCGGCTTCACGACGAAGTCCTTGGCGCCGCCTGACAGCGCCCGCTGCTTCGTGTCGCGGTCGCCGTCCGAAGTAACGACCATCACGGGCCGGAGGGCGAAGTCCGGCAGCTCCGATTTCAGGCGCTTCAGTACCTCGAAGCCATCCATGCCGGGCATCATCAGGTCGAGCAGCACCAGATCGGGTGGCAAGTTGCGGCACGTCTCCAGCAATTCGAGCGGGTCCGTGTGTCCAACCAGGTTTTGGAACCCGGCCGGCTCCAGGATTCGCTCGAGGAGCTGGACGTTCGCCGGCTCGTCGTCGACGATGGCGATCCTAGCCTTATGTATGCCTTCTGCGTCCATAGAGGCACCGAAACTCATGCAAGCTCCGCCTACTCGCTTCCGTCGAACCGGTGTGCCTACCCAACGACTTGATGAGCAGGATCCACGCCAAATGCAGTGACGGTGCACATTCGGGCCCGTCTGGTGCGGCTGCGTACCCGATCGGATCGAATCCGGATGCCGCCAGCGCGGTGGCGAAGCCTTCACAGCGTTCGGGAAGGCGCGGGTGACCGGAGAGAGCAGTAAACGTCGCGGGCGCTTAACCGAGGGGATAGTTTGCGGTCGACGGCGAGCCATGCCGGACGGGCCCGTAGCTCAGTTGGTTAGAGCAGGGGACTCATAATCCCAAGGTCGCAGGTTCGAGTCCTGCCGGGCCCACTTACCCAACAAGGACTTACGCGAACGGAGTGAAGATTGCGGTCCGGGTGTGCAAGGATCTGTGCA
>JBDGYE010000100.1:0-9501 GCA_039584255.1 Gemmatimonadota bacterium | reverse complement strand
ACGGGCGGACTCGGCGGAACCGGTGGAGTCGGAGGCCCGGGTGGTGGCAGCGGCGGTGGTGTCTCCTACGCGGTGTACAGCGCAGGTACCTCGACCGTCACCATCGACGGCGCGACGACACTCACCGCGGGAACGGGGGGCGCGGGCGGAGCCGGTGGGCCCGGCAGCGGCACGGGCCCCGACGGAGACCCCGGCGAGCCGGGAGCGAGCGGCGAGAGGAACTTCTAAGCTTTACGGAGACGGTACCGACGAGCGGGTAGTGACCACAAACGCTACCCACTCAGGATCAGGAAGCAGCTGGCTGGAACGAGGAGCGCCCCGTTGTCGCCAAGGCTCGAATGCCTGCGGCGGCACGCCGGGCGCTTTCGCTTGCTCGCACGGCGGGGGGCGGGATGGATTGAAGCCCCGACACGGGCCTGCGGAAACCGGTCGTGAGGTCGGTCGGGTGGCTAGTGACCGGCCTACGTGCTTATGACCCCGGCAGGACTCGGCGTCAGGCGGCGTTGATCCAGCACGGCATTCTCTTCCTTGCTCACGTCGCACCGCGCGCCGCAAAATTGAGGACCCATCGAGTGAGTCCGAAGAGCACGAGGACCAGCCCTTCCGTGCGTGACAACCGCCAGCCGGTACGCGCGAAGACGACCACCAGAACCACCATGGCTGTGAGGGCGATAATCGAGGCTCTCGCGCCGGGTTCCACTGCCTGCGGATGCAGGATGCCGGCGACACCAAGGACGCCGAGGAGATTGAAGAGGTCGCTCCCGATCACGTTCCCAACGCTGATGTCGTACCGACCGCGCAACACACCGACTAGAGATGTGGCGAATTCGGGGGCGGATGTGCCCGCCGCCACGACCGTCACCCCGATCACCCACTGACTCACCCCCAAGCTCCGCGCGATTGGAATGGCGGAATTGACTAGCAGGTGGGAACCGGCAGCCAACAGCGCGAAGCCGAACACCAAACCCCCCAGAGCTCTCAGCGCTGCCGGCAGACCACCCTTACTCCCGCCGCCTCGGACCATCACCGCCAGGCCCGGCTCGACCCACTCGATCAGTCCGATCGCAAAGACGCCGGCCAGGTAGAGAGCCATACCTGATAGGAGGATGACACCGTCACCGCGATCGAGCGTGAGGTCCGCCGCGATCAGAACGAGCAACAGGAAAGTGGCCAGGACCAGGGCTGAACCGTCGCGCCGAATAAGCATTCGGGTCGTGGGGATCGGACGGATGAGCGCGATGATCCCGAGGATGAAGCCCAGGTTGAAGATGTTCGAGCCAACGATGTTGCCCACCGAAATGTCCGGATGTTCTTCAAAAGCGGCGACAAGGGTGACACCGAATTCAGGCAGCGATGTGCCCGCCGCCACGAGCGTAAGACCGACGAGCAGGTCAGGAATCCTCAGCCGCTTCGCGATCCGGGCTGCCGTCTCCACGACCAGCTGCGCGCCTTTGCCGATGAAAAGGATCGCGATGGCTACGAGGAGCCAGTTTGCCCAGAGCGGAAGGGTGTCAAGGCTCATGACGCTGTTATCGGGCAAGGAGTATCTTCATAGTTGCGCCGTCAACAGCCTGTCATCGAGAGTCGGATCGCCGGCTTTTCGCGCTCGGTCGCGGCGATCCTCAATGGCGCCACGCGGGGTGACCAGGGAGCCTTGCCGGAGGTGGCCAGATGGACCTAGGGCTCCACCTGCCGACTGTTGAGGACGGCTTCAAGTATCTCCGATACGAGGCAGTGACTCTCGACAGGATGCCTCATCGGCATGTGGGTGTGGACCTGATAGTGATTGCGCCTGCCCTGCCGCTCAAGCGACAGGTAGCCGGCGTCCCTCAAGTCAGCGATGATCCGCTGAACCGCGCGCTCGGTGATTCCCACTTCTGCCGCCAAGTCTCGCATCCGCATCGTCGGGTCTTTGGCGATGCAGATCAGCACGTGAGTATGGTTCGAGAGAAAGGTCCACCCGCGGCTTGCGCCTGACATAGACGCACCCACAGACTCTGTTCGCGTCAAGATCTTCCTCCATGACGTGGCTACTCCCGCTGTTCTCTGTCAAGGGCATCCGCTTGTCCTCGCGCGACCGCGCCGATGACGGCGCTGGAGACGGGTGTCATCGACAACGCTCCGGAGGTCTCTCGCTTTCGTACCCGACTGCACGCTCTGACCGACTCCGATCGGGCACATGGAGGGCATCCGTCTGGGGGATCTATTCCAAGTCCTCGGAGCGTCCGGACTCTTGAGCCGAATATGCCCCAAGGAGACCCGAATCCTCGCCCTGTAGCCCACGGGCGTCAGCAAGATCCCACCACCACGACGAACAGCATTACCACGCCGAGGAGCATGGCGAAGACAATCGCCGATTCCAGCAGGTTCTTTCCGATGACTCCTGCAGCCCTCGCCCACTTGAGGAGCTCTTCCAGGAGCATCTCCCCCTCGCTACGGTCGTTCCCCGGCGTCGTCTCCTTCAGAGATTCGCCTCCTCCAGCCAGTACTCGATCGCCTCGTGGGCCGCCTGCTTCGCCAGGGCTCCCAGGACACTCGCCGCGACCGTCGAGGGCCTTAAGGTCTGCAGGTCCCAGGTCCCCAGTTCCTGGCAGACATACTCCGGCGGGGATTCGCAAGAGCCGCCGACCTCGCACCAAGTACGGAGAGTGATCTGGTGGGTCTCCGGGTCGATCCTGAGTTCCGACTCTTCCATCACGTAGGGCAGCCCGCGCCGGACGGCAACCTTGGTATCTGAGGCATCGTCTCCCTTGCCAACGGTCACGTCTCGCCACCCCAGAGCCTTGGCGCCCACCTGAACGAACCTGACCACCTGCGCTAGCGTCACATTCACTGCGTGAAGAGCGTGGAGGTCTTCGATGTTCTGGCAGTAGCCCGTGGCTCCGGCAAAGCTCCACGGTTCCTTCTCCGCGGCCCGCAGGAGCTCCTGCTCGTAAACCTCCAGGTCCGTCCCGGTCATTTCAACGCCCAGGCGGATGGCGTTCACCATTTCTACGACGTCCGCCTCGTCGTTCATGATTCCCTCCCGAGAGCCGCTTTCGTCTGGTCCTTGATGGTTGCCTGTTCCTCCATGATCCGCGTCTCCTCCAGAAGCCGGGTCCGCTCCCGATCGTCCTCGCTCCCGCTCTGGCGACCACAGGAGTCTCAGCTTCACGGCGTGGCGCAAGTCGGCGCCGGGGGAGCCTTCGGGATGGCAGATCCTCCGCTCGCCTGACTTCGATAACCGCCCCAGTCTCACGGTTCCGGTGTCTGCTCACTGCTTCCTGGGCCATGGTTCGCCCCAGAGTATCTGGTGCCTGTCCATTCCCCGTCTCGGAAGACCGCCGTTTCATCACACCACTCGCAGCGGACTGCATCTCCTGAGGTCGGGCTCTCCGGTCCGCGGAGCTCGATAGCTTCGAGGCAGCAGCGGGACAGGGGCTGCGCCAGGCTCCTGACTGCGGTTGCCATGGACCAACCCTCCATGCGGGCCGTCTTGCCTGCTGGCAGGCGAAGACGGAGTAAACCTCCTCCTGACTGACTCCTTGGAGTGCAGTCTCCTCTAAACACCCAATAGCCGCTATTGTAATCGCGGCATCTGTGTCGTATAATGCATGTCGTATATGACGGGGTCAATAGAGGCCTGAGAGAGAGCCGGTGGAACTGCGGGAATTCCAGGGTCACATACGCGTATTGGCATCTCTCCCCGAGACCCGGGCTCCGGTTGTCAGCTGCTACTTGCGGGCCGAAGGCGGACGCCTGAAGCACCGCAGGGTATTCACGAACCGGGTCGAGGAGCTCAGGCGGAGCTTTTCAGGACAGGCTGCGCAGCTGTTCGAGGAAGCTCTCGCGCCGATCGAGCGGTTCCTCTCGGTGGAGCTCCATCGAGGCTCGAAGGGCGCGGCCGTCTTCTCACGGGCCGGGCGACAGCCTTTCTTCCTAGCCCTCCAGTTCTACGTCCCGCTGCCAACCTGGATAGCAGCGGACACCCTACCGAACATTTACCATCTCGTCGAGCTCAAGGACACGTACTGGCGGTTCGTCGTGCTAGTTTGCTCTCAGGACACAGCCCGCATCGTTTCGGTGAACTTGGGTAGAGTGACGCTCGACCTGCTCCGCAAGAGACCCGAGCTGCGCCGGCGCGCGGGTCGCGAATGGACCAAGGAGCATTTCCGGAGGCACCGCACGACGCGCATCCAGCAGTTCGTCGGCGACGCGGTCAAGGCGCTGTCCGAAATAATGGCAGCCGGCAGATACGATCACCTGATCCTGGCCGGAGATCCGAAGATGACAGCAATGGTGAGAAGGGCACTGCCTTCGCGCGCGGCTGCACGACTCTCCGGCGTCATCCGAAAGCCAGGACGAACAGGGGCTCGGGACGTCGTGTCCGAGAGCATCGCGTGCTTCGTTAAGGCGGAGCACAAGGAATCGCAGGCTACGGCGGAGGAGCTGCAGCGAAGACTCCGCACCGGTGGTCTCGCTGTCGCTGGAAAGCGCGCATCATACTCCGCGCTGAAGCGAGGTCAAGTCGAGACTCTCGTGATGGGTACGGAGTACTCACCGCGCCCTGGATGGGTGTGCCGCGGTTGCCGTCTCGAGCGGACAGTTGAGCGGCGACCGAGGAAGTGCCCGGCGTGCGGTTCCCGCTCGCTGGAGGACCTCAGCATCAGAGAGGCCATGCTGCGGCTGGCCGAACGGCGTGGCTTTCACGTCGAGCTGGTGCGTGATAGCACAACGCTGGCTCGACTTGGAGGCGTCGGGTGTCTTCTCCGCTTCCGTCCTGGGCAGCAAGGCAAGACCCGGCCAGGACGAGGACGGCGCAGGACCGCTCTTACTCCGACTCCGGCGTAGCCCGAGGGGCGGTATGGGAGCTGAGGTTGTTCAGCCTGAGCGGGAGATCGCGAAGGTCAGGGCCACCCGCTTGGGCTGGATACTGATTGGCCACGCCTGCCTCGGAGTGGGACTCCTGGGCGTTGCGATCCCGCGCGGAGGATCCAGCCTGGCTGACGACGCAGTCCACGAGACGGCTGCGTTCGTGTGGTCCGCCGCGCACGGCCATTGACCGTACCGGAAGCGCAAGCCGTCCACGCATAGTCGGTCATAAGCACCATGATTCCGGTGGTGGCGCGAGGCCTACCCGAGTAACACACTTGCACATCATCAACGGATTCGAGCCGTCCGCCGACACGCGTACACCTTGGACCACGGGCTGCCATGGATCTCTGGACGGTACTGCTAGACATATTGATCCTGCTCACCGCAGCCATCGTTCTCGGCGGGCTCTGCGAGCTCCTAAGGCTGAGTCCGCTGCTCGGATACCTCCTGGCCGGCACATTGCTTGGTCCCAACGCATTCTCCCTGCTGCCGAGCCACGAGACCGTGACCGCGATTGCGGAGTTGGGCGTCGCGCTCTTGCTCTTCACCATTGGCCTCGAGTTCTCGTGGCGACGACTTCGAGACATCGGTCCAGTGGCCCTTGGCGGAGGCACACTCCAGGTAGTGCTAACGGCTGCGATGACGGCGGGAATCTGCTTGGTTATCGGCCTCGGTCCGCGCAGCTCAGTCGCCTTCGGGGCCGCGATCGCCTTGAGCAGCACGGCCGCGGTCCTGCGTCTACTCACGACGCGCGCCGAGATCGACGCGGTTCACGGGCGTTACGCGGTGGGGATCCTCCTGCTACAGGACATCGCAGTCGTGCCGCTCGTCCTGGTAATCGCGGTTCTGAGCAGTGGGGGGCCGATCGCCGAGGTCTATTGGAGTATTACCCGAGCCGTTGGGTTGGCAGCGGTCCTCGTCGCCGCCCTCCACGTGCTCCTCAACTACGCACTGCCAGTACTCCTCGGTGCCAGAACCGCCGAGCGGTACGGCGACTTGCCGATCCTCCTCGCGGTCGTCACAGCAGTGGGGGCTGCGTGGCTGTCGCGTGAGTTGGGTTTCTCGCCCGTACTCGGGGCTTTCGTCGCGGGCATGCTGTTAGCCGAGTCTCCGTTTGCCACCCAGATCCGTGCCGACATCATTCCGTTCCGAACGCTCTTCGTGACCCTGTTCTTCAGTTCCATCGGGATGCTCAGCAATCCGGGGTGGGTTGCCGAAAACTGGCTGCTCGTGGCGGGCGTCGTGGCCTTGATCGTGATCGGTAAGTCGGTCGTGACCGCTGGCGCTGTCCGAGTCTTCGGCGTACCAATCGGCCTGTCACTCGCTACCGGAATCGTCCTCGCCCAGGTCGGGGAGTTCTCGCTGGTCATCGCCGCGCTCGCCCTACAGGGAGGGCTGATCGGGCTTGGGGGATTTGATCTGATCGTCGCTGCGATGATAACAACGCTGTTCCTCACGCCGTTTCTGATGGGGCTCGGGCCGCAGATGGCTCGGGTTGTCGGAGGACGCTCGTTTCTCTCCTCGAGCATCGCAGAGGGCCCAAGCGGGAGACCAAGCGTGCTGGAGAGGCTTTGCGATCATCTCGTGATAGTCGGTTTCGGACCCGCCGGACAACGGGTCGCCGAGCTGATGATGGCTGAGCGCGGTCATGACATATTGGTCGTGGAACTGACACGTCGCACGGCGGATGTCGCGCGGGGCTACGGACTTCGGACCTTCATTGGAGACGCCACGCGTGCCGAAGTTCTCGAACAGCTGCATGTCCGGACAGCCGCCTGCGTTGTGATCACCATCCCGGATCCATGGGTTGCCCGGAACATGATCCAACAGGTGCGCGCTCTCGCGCCCAATACGCCGATCGTCGTGCGCGCCAGATACCATATCCACCGCTGGCAATTGGAGGTGGCCGGAGCAGACGCGGTCGTCGATGAGGAAGTGGAAGTCGGCGTCCGGATCGCCGGGGAGGTGCGCCGCCGGCTCATCGATGGAACTAGCTAGTCTTCGCGTTTGTGATCAAGGCCAACGAAGAGGGCTACGGCGGTGATAGGCGGCGGCGTGGATCTCTTGGGGATCCAGCACGTCATCGTGCGGCCGGCCGCGACCCAGCTGCGCAAGAGCAGGTTCCGGAATGATGTAGAGAATGGGCTTTGGTGTGGAGAACCCGTATTCTCGTGAGTAATCCTACGTCGCCCCCGAGATATCGAGCCGAGAGTCCACTAGTGGCCGTGCCCAGTCTGGAAGCTGCCGACGATACTCCGGCGATCCGAGCAGCCTGTTCACCGAAGGTGCATCGGTCGCCGACTGTGTTGGGACATAGGCAAGCCCGTCGACGTCACTGAAGTCTATCACAAGCTCCTGCAAGGCCATGTGAACTCGAATCTCCATGTTCACGACCGCCTCCCTGAAAGCCTCGTTCTTCGAGTCTAGCTCACGTTCGATCTTCTGTATTCTACCACACCACAGATGTCGCAAGGCCTGGGTGAGGTTCCGGCTTTGCGCGGTATGGTCCTCAAGTGGACTAACGAGACTGCACCTGTCGCGGCTGGGGCCGAGATAACGAGGAGGACTTGGTGCCCCAGGGGAATGTTCGCGATAAGCGCCGGAGGCTATGCGGTCAATACTCACTGGGTGTTGAGAGAAATCCGGTGGGCCTGGTTCATGGGCGGAAAGTCGGTGGCATGGGATGTCACTTGGAAGAATGTGGACTCAGACCCGCAGTCATCGTCTTGGAGGTCCAGGTTGTCTGCTTTTTCTTGGGCGATGCGAGCTGGTGAGGGCGTCCCTAGTGGTTTAGACAGAGCGCCCGGTTGTTCGCACGCGGCGCGTGCTCAATGTCTCGGCACTACGCGCCTCGACAGCACGCCGGGCGCTTCGCTTGCTCGCACGGCGGCGGGCGGGAGGGCCCGGTGACAAAGGCGGTGACAGCGCACCAGCGCTGGCCAGCGCTCGTCTCGCGCCTGATAAGCGTGAGGTCGGTGGTTCAAATCCGCCCGGGCCCATCCGCAGGAAGCCCCGTCGGACGGGGCTTTCGTGTATCTGAGGGGCGGACAGTCTCAACCGATTGAGACGGTTGGTGACAAGGGCGGTGACAAAGGGGCGTCCGCTGAGCCCCCGACTAGGAGCTAGGCACCTTTGCCAGGACTCCCCTATATTGATGCCACCCCCTCGTCGAAGTACGACTTCGGTGGCACATTCGGCCCGGACCGCTCCGGAGGCGCGGCGCTCCGGTTACCTCTCGGACCCCGCGGACGCCGGAGCGCCCGTTCAACCGTCCATCGGGAGGGCGGTGCTGTCATGAACGACCTACAGGACTTCCAGAGCCGCAAGGGCGCGTCGGACAAGATCGACCTGGGCTCGGTCGACGTCGACCGGATCCGCCAGCTGATGCGCTGGGGGCTCTGGGTACTGGGGCTGATCCTGGTGTGGGTGGGGCTGAGCGCGTCGCGGGGGTTCTACACCGACTGGCTCTGGTTCCGCGAGCTCGGGTACGAAGCGGTGCTGGTCGAGATCGTGACGACCCGGGTCGTCCTCTTCGTGCTCGCGGTTGGCGTCTTCCTGGGCCTGGCGTTCCTTGGCCTGCGTGGCGTGGCCCGCTCCAGCGACCGGCCGCCGCTGCCTGATGCGCCGCTCGAGGCGCTGGACTACCACTTCCTCCACAAGTTCGTGGTCCGGGGCGCGGCCGCCGCCGTCCTCCTGGCCGCCGTCCTCCTGGGCTTGAACGCCGCGTCGGAGTGGGAAACGGTGCGGCTTGCCCTGAACGCCGTCCCGTTCGGCGAATCGGACCCGATCTTCGGCCGGGACTTCTCCTTTTACATCTTCACGCTTCCGGCCCTGCGCCTGGCGCACGGCTGGCTCCTGACCGCGGTCGTGGGCATCGGGCTGGTTTTCGTGGGCTTCCACTACGTGACGGCCAGCCTTCGGGGCGATCCGGCGTGGCTTGGGGCCGGGGCGCGGAAGCGGTTGGCGGCCCTGGGCGCGACGGTCTTCCTGCTCATTGCAGTCGGACACTGGCTGGGGCGCTACGAGCTGCTGTTTTCGCCAACCGGGACGGTGTTCGGCGTCGGCTACACCGACGACCACGTTCACTTGCCGGGCCGTACGCTGCTGGCCGTCGTCGCGGCAGCGACCGCCGGGTTCGTGTTCGTCGGCGGCGTCTTCTCCCGCGGACGTCGGTGGATCTTGTGGCCCGTCGTCGGCTGGTTCGCCGTGTGGATCCTGGTGGGGATCGCCGCGCCCGCGGCGGTCCAGCGGCTGCGCGTGGAGCCGAGCGAGCTGGCGCTGGAGCGGGAGTATCTGGCCAGCAACATCGAGTTGACGCGCCGGGCTTTCGGGCTCGAAAGCCTGGCGTCGCGCGACCATCCGGCCCGCGGCGCGATCGAGGAGGAGACGGTCGCCGGGAACCGCGGGACGATCCGGAACATCCGACTCTGGGACGAGGGCCCGCTGCTCCAGAGCTACAACCAGATCCAGTTCTTTCGTCTCTACTACGACTTCCTGGCCGTGCACACCGACCGCTACAGGGTGGACGGCGAACTGCGTCAGGTGATGCTCGCCACGCGCGAGCTGTCGGCCGAAAAGCTCCCGGCCGAGGCGCAGCGCTGGGTGAACCGGCGCCTCCAGTTCACCCACGGCTACGGCGTGGCGATG
>JBDGYE010000099.1:0-9517 GCA_039584255.1 Gemmatimonadota bacterium | reverse complement strand
GATGCGTGTCGAGGCATACCTGGATCGGAACTCCGACGGCGTCCGTGGCCCGGACGATCCCGGAGCGCCGAAGCTGCTCATCACCGTCAGGAGCCTCGACGGAGGGAGTTGGGAGGTGAGGACGGGTGGCGACGGGATAGTGGCTTTCACCGCTTTGAGGCCGGGTCTCTACGAGATCACCGTCGATCCGGCCTCCTTGCCTCCGATGAGCGCCGTTCCGCAGCTCGATCCGGTCCTGCTCGAGGGCGGCCGCGCGGTGGAGATCTCCGTCGGCATCAAGCGCCGACAGATACGGTTCCGAGTGGCGGGGTGCGACGAAGACCGGCCGGCGCCGGCATGCGACGATGACTAAGGGTCCGGAGGCAAGCCCCTACGGGAGGGGAATGCGCGGAGGGAGGTAAGCCGGGTTCTGTGACGGGCGCGGGACCCGCTGAGGTCATCTCTCTGGGACGCCGGTTGCCCGACGCCTCTTGCGGCCTACCCGGAGCTCAAGCGCGGCGGGCCGCCGCTCGCTCCTGCTTGGCCTTGCTCCCGGTGGGGTTTGTCGTGCCGCCGCTGTTGCCAGCGAGCGCGGTGGGCTCTTACTCCACCGTTTCACCCTTGCCTGTGCGGCCGACCGAAGCCAACCGCCATCGGCGGTCTGTTCTCTGTGACACTTTCCGTCGCCTCGCGACGCCCGGGCGTTACCCGGCACCGTGCCCTGCGGAGCCCGGACTTTCCTCGAGCCAGCCCGCCGGGGCGGGCGGCCCGCGACCTCATCTCCCTCCGCGCTCCGTTCCCTGATACGCGCCCGGCTCCCGATAAGATCCGCCCCTCGGCTCAAGCCTCCCGACAATCAGCCTAACGATGCGAAACGGCCGCGTGTTCATCATCCGGCGGGAATGAGGCCCCATCGCGGAATGAAGGTGCGCGCAGAGCGGTCCGACGGGGTGGAACGGATCGTCATCGGTGGACCGCCCACGTTATGTTGTTTGCCTGAGTTTCGCCCGACGGTTCCCCGGCGCCGGGAACCCGGAGGCATCGGCGGCCCGGGAATGTAGACATCACCGAGACCGGCGGGAGAGACGGATGAGCCAGCGGCTGTGTCCACGGAGCATACCGGCGTTCGGAGATCGGGTCCGCGTACGACGGTATTCGCTCCTTCTCCCGGTGCTGTCGTTCGCAGGTGCGCCGCAGGCGGTAGGGCAGGAGACGCCCGAGCCGCCGGAAGCGAGTTACTTCGTCTACGTCGCGGCCGAGTCGCAGGACGAGGTGGCGCTGGTTCGCTTCGGCCCGCAGGGAACGGAAGTCGCCCAATCGATACCGGTGGGCCGGTTTCCGGCGGACACGGACGGACCCCACGGGATCGCCGTGGACCCGTCCGGATCCCGGTGGTACGTCTCGATAGCGCACGGGCTGCCTTTCGGAGAGGTGCATAGCTACGGTACCGAGACGAACGACCGAGAAGGCCGAGTGGAGGTCGGCCTGTTCCCGGCCTCGATGAGCGTGGCACCGACGGGGCTGCTCTTCGTGGCCAACTTCAACCTCCACGGCGATCCGGTGCCGAGCACGGTGTCTGTGGTGGACACCGAGGCGATGGTGGAGGTGGCGCGGATCACCACCTGCGCCATGCCGCATGGATCCCGCATCTCGGGCGACGGCCGGCTCCATTACTCCACCTGCATGATGGACGAGCAGCTCGTGGAGATCGATACGCGGGCTCTGCAGGTGAGCCGGAGGCTGTTCCTCGGTCCTGGAAGGGAGACTGCTCTACCTGCCGAGGCGGCACGGGCGGAGGCGGCGCTTGGAGAGCAGCCCGCGGAGCGGGGCTCTTCCCGTTGCGGCCCGACCTGGGTACAGCCGTCGCCGACCGGCGCATTCGCGTACGTGGCGTGCAACAAGAACCGCGAGGTCCTCGAGGTGGCGATCAAGGACTGGAGAGTCACGCGCCGTTTCGCGACGGGGCCCGGGCCGTATAACCTTGATGTGACTCCCGACGGCCGGCTGGTGGTGGTCACCTACAAGGGCGGAGAGGCCACGGGAATCATCGATCTGGAGGCAGGTGCCGAGCTCGCGGCCGTCCCCAGCACCCGCCGGCTCCCACATGGTGTCGCGATAAGCCCCGACTCCAGATACGCTTTCATCAGCATCGAGGGAGTGGGAGTCGAGCCCGGAACGGTGGACGTGATCGACCTCTCGGCGCTGACCCGCGTCGGAAGCGTGGACGTGGGCCGCCAGGCCGGAGGGATCGGCTTCTGGAGGATGACTGCGGCCGGAAGCTAAAACACGGACGGCCCTTCAGCCGTCCGGAACGGGGGAGCACAGGCGGAGGGCGATTCGGCCCGTCGCACGGCGAAGGGAACGCAGGCTGGCAAACAGAGGATAGAACGGAATGAGCCAGATGATGCGGAGTTCAGGCGGCTGCTTCGCCCTTGGAGCGCTGCTGATCGCGGCGACCGCGGTCTTCCCGCAGAGCGCCGCGGCGCAGGGTGTTGAAGAAGAGAAGACCGGCGGCCTCGAGCTCACCGGCTACATCGGCTTGATCACCCCGCTGGCCAGGCTGGCCGACCAGGGAGACACGGTGACGGCGGAGCTATCGACCAAGGTCTCGTTCGCCGCCGAGTTGGATTACTGGTTGGAGAGCGGCCTCGGTTTCTCCGCCTACGGCTTCTACTCGCGGCCCGAGCTTACCGTCCAGATCTTCGAGTCCGACGTCGGCTTCCCCACACCGCTGCAACTCGGGGCGACAAACTACCTGGCGGCGACGGCGAACGTCATGTATCGACCGAACCTCGGCGGCGCGGCCGCCGTCCTTCTGCCGTACTTCGGGCTGGGCGCCGGGGTCGTATCGGTAGGCTACCCCGACGTCGGCGACGTTGTGATCCAGGACGAGAGCCGGTTCGCCGGGAGCATTTTCGGCGGCGCCCATATCCGCTTCTCGGGTCGCTGGTTCGTCCGCCTGGACCTGCGGAACTTCACATCGAAGTTCGACACGGAGCCGTTCGAGAGCTCGAAGCTCCAGAACGATTTCACTTCCTCCGTGGGAGTAGGGGTACGGTTCGACTGATCCGGCGCTCGCAGCCGCGGTCCTCTATACCCGAGCCGGGCACCCTCACGGGCCACGCGGTAGTGCGAACCGGGCAGGATGCACGTTACGATTCAGGAGAGCCCTACAGCGAGCAGAGGGCCGTGGCCCGGCAACTCGTGCCGCCGGGCTTCGTGATCGAGGGAAACCTCCTGTAGACAACCGCGAGCCAGGAGCTCCCGCTTCCTGCGCGAGTTCGGCCCGCCCAGAACGGAGGACTGAGCACCCATGAAGGAGTTCCGGCCGCCGGTTCTCATCCCCGAGGAGGAGATCCAGCGCCGCGTCAGCGAGTTGGCGGCCCAGATCGACGCCGACTACGCCGGCGCCGGAGAGTTGTTGATGCTCGGCGTTCTTCGGGGAGCTTTCATCTTCCTCGCCGACCTTGGCCGGCAGCTCACCGTGCCAAGGCGCATCGACTTCATCGCGCTCTCGAGCTACGAGAACGGTTCGCTGCGCGGCGGCGTCCGGCTCATCATGGACGCGCGCACCAGCCTCAGCGACAAGCACGTTCTCATCGTTGAGGACATCCTCGACTCCGGGCACACCCTCGCCTACCTGATGGAGACCTTCGAAGCCCGGCGCCCGGCCTCGCTCAAGAGCTGCGTCCTGGTCAGGAAGCCTGGCCAGGAGGTCGAGCCTCGAGTGGACTACCTGGGATTCGAAATCCCCGACGAGTGGGTAGTCGGGTACGGGCTCGACTACGGCGACCGCTACCGCTCCCTCCCCTACATCGGCACCGTGCCCCTGGAGGCCCGGGGCTCCTGACTACGACGGGACTGGGGTCTCGAGAGATGTTGGGACGAACTGGCCCGCGCCGGGACGATGTGACAGGATGTCCCAAACACGGCCTCGGTTGCTTCCTGAAGAGTGAGGTTGCGATAGCGGCCGAGGGGGTTTTCCGGACGGCTGGAAAGCCCGACGCGAGAGGGACAGAAGCGGCATGGAAGATGCACAAACAGCGTGGGTTTCTCTGACCATCCGCCTGCCGGGCGGGCTCGCCCGCCCTCCCTCGAGACGGTGCCTTAAGGGGACCGAAACGTGGCGGACGGCCCGTTTCACGAGGATCAAGACATGGCTGACGAGACTTCGGTGGCTGAACGGACGATAGAGGCGCGCGAAGCGGGGGCCGGCGTGGAAACGATCACGAGGCCGGTGTGCACGGTCGAGGTGGTTTCCGACTCGGGCGAGGGGGCGCAGAAGTGCGGCCAGACCTTCGGGGTCGTAAGCGCCAAGATGGGAAACGGTGTGTGGACCGTGGAGATCATCCCGGCGGAGATCCAGCCTCCTCCGCGCATCCCGGCCGGAGCCAGCGGGAACAGGATCCGGATCGGCTCCGAGATCGTGACCAACTGGGGCGACCGAACGGACCTCTGCGTGGCCTTCAACGAGCAAGTCCTGCTCGCCCGCCATCGCCTAGACGCCCTCGAGGAGGGAGCGATCCTTCTCGTCGAGAACATGTGGGCCACTCACCAGGACGAGGACATCCAGGCCGAGTGGCGCGAGGTGATGGAGGAGCTCTCCTCGTGCGACTACCGCATGATCGAGGTCCCGATGGAGGAGCAGTGCCTCACCATCGTCGAGGACGCACGGCGCGGAAAGAACATGTTCGCGCTGGGCCTGTTGTGCTGGATCTTCGACCGCGACATGGACCTGGCGCGGGATCAGATCGCGCACGCCTTCCGCCACAAGGCGAAGGAGGTCACCGAGCGGAATCACCAGCTGGTGGAGCTCGGCTACCGCTGGGCCTCGGAGAACCTGGATTTCCGGATCGACGTGCCCGTGAAGATGGCGGCCGAGAACCTGGTGGTCATGAACGGCAACCAGGCAATCGCCTACGGGGCGGTCGCGGCAGGAATGGAGATGGCGGCGATGTACCCCATCACGCCGGCCACCTCCGTCTCTCACCAGCTCGGCGAGATGTTCCACAAGTTCGGCGGCGTAATCCACCAGGCGGAGGATGAGATCGCGGCGGCGGGCGTGGCCATCGGGGCCTCCTACAGCGGCAAGGTCGCCTTCACGATCACGTCGGGACCTGGTCTGGCACTCAAGACGGAGTTTCTGGGTCTTGCGGTGATGACGGAGATCCCGCTGGTCGTGGTAAACGTGCAGCGGGGGGGGCCGAGCACGGGCCTCCCGACGAAGGTCGAGCAGTCCGACCTGCTGGCCTCGATCTTCGGCCAGCCTGGCGACGCGCCGCACGTGGTCCTGGCACCGGCGACGATCGAGGAGTGTTTCCACGCCATGGTGACGGCGCGGCGAATCGCCGAGACGTTCAGGATGGTGGTGATCGTTCTCACCGACGCGAACCTGGCCACGGGCGTCCAGCCCTTCCCGCGGCCGGAGCTCGATCCGGCCTGGCAGGGGACCCGACCCGACATGGGCCCCGTGCCCGAGGACACGCGCCCGTACGAGTGGGACGAGAACACGGGCCTGTCGCGCCGCTTCGTGCCGGGACAGCCGGGAGGCATGCACACCCTCACCGGTCTGGGGCACGACGAGGAGAGTCACGTGGCCTACGCGGCGGCCACCGTTCAGCGGAGCATGACGATGAGGAGCCGCAAGCTGGCGGTCTTCCACTCCACCCTGAAGCCGCCGGGGGTCTACGGCCCGGACTCGGGCGAGCTACTGGTGGTCGGCTGGGGGAGCACAAAGGGAGCCATCGACGAGGCGGTGGACCGGGCGCGTGAGGAGGGTCTGTCGGTGTCGGCACTTCACTTGCGGTTCCTGTCACCCATGGAGCCGGGTCTCAAAGCCATCTTCCGTCGCTTCAAGAAAGTGATGACGGTGGAAATTAACTACAGCGACGAGCCGGACATGCCGTACATCACGGACGAGAACCGGCGCCGCGGACAGCTCGCCTGGCTGCTCAGGGGCAGCACGCTGGTGGACGTGGACTGCTGGACGCGGGTGATCGGAGAGCCGTTGCGCCCCGGCGCGATCCACGAGGCGATCCGGAACAAGATGCCGAAAGGGGGAGCTGCATGAGCTTCGCGTGCTCTCTGATGTTCCCGGTCGATGACGAGGACCGGGAATACACGATGCTCGATTACGAGGGCGCGATGCCCCGGTGGTGCGCGGGGTGCGGCGACCACTCGGTCCTCACGTCCACCGAGCGCCTGCTCGCCGCGGAGCAACTGAAGCCGGAGGAGACGGTCTTCGTCTCGGGCATCGGCTGCTCGAGCCGGTTTCCCCACTACGTCAATGCGTACGGCTTCCACGGCCTGCACGGCCGGGCTCTGCCGGTGGCGACCGGAATCAAGCTGAACCGGCCCGACCTGCACGTGTTCGTGGTGATGGGAGACGGGGACTGCGTGTCGATCGGGGCCGGCCACTGGATCCATGCCACGCGCTACAACGTGGACATGGTAGCATTGATGCTGGACAACAACATCTACGGCCTCACCAAGATGCAGACCTCGCCGACGACGCCGCTGGGCTACCGGAGCAACACGCAGCCGCAGGGAAGCTGGCTGCCGGCGTTGAACCCCCTGGTAGCCACCCTTGGCATAACCAACGCCTCTTTCGTCGCCCAAACGGCGGAGTGGATACCCGCGCATCTCTACGCCACCATCAGGGCAGCGTACGACCACCGGGGATTCGCCTTCGTCCGAGTGCTCCAGAGGTGCCCGATGTACACCGAGGACATCTACCTGGATGCCGTGAAGAACCCGGAGATGATCGACATGCTCGAGCACCCGGACGGAATCGAGGTGCCCGAGCTGGAGAAGATCTACGAGAACCGGATCCGGCACGACCCGCGAAACCTCAATGCGGCGAGGGAGATCGCCGAGGACACGAGCAGAATCCGGCTCGGAGTGCTGTTCCGGGACGAATCCAGGCCGCGGTACGAAGAGACCCGGCACCTTCCGATGTTCACGCCGGAAGAGAAGATTGCGATCCTGAACGAAGAGCTTGAAAAATATGCCGTCTGACAACACAGACGAACTCGCACGGCAGGCGCTCGAGGCGCTCTCCGGGCCGCGCGAGAGCTTCCACTCGGCGCTCGTCGCCACCCTGGAGCAGGTACGCGGGCTGCTCGACGCTCGGGCCGGCAGCGAGGAAGAGCGTACGGCTCGTGCCACAGCTGAACTGGGCGCATTCGCGGCGGGGCGGATCGACATCGAGCGTTTCTCGTCGCTGTCCGACCCCGGCGAATCGCTCGACGAGGGCAGCGCCGCCCAGGTCGAGCGTGCCGCCCGGACCCTCGAGTCTCTCATCGAACGAGGCGACCAGGTCTTCCTGGCCCGGGTCGAGCGGGGGGGCGACCTCCGCGACACGGTGGAGAGTGCGCTGGCCGAGGCGGGGCGTGCCTTCGGAGCCGCCCGCACGGCGGAGTTGGCCCGCAGCGGCCGCTACGAAGCGGAGCGGCACGACGGCCTGGTGGATCACTTTCCGCCCCACCGCTGGAGCCGGCAGGAGCTCTCGGTTGCGCCTCCGCTCGTGGTCGAGCTGAGCGGCCAGGACCTCAGGACCGGTGGGCTGGCCAGCCTGTTGGACGGAGCTCAGAAGATCGTTCTCGTCGTCTCCGGGAAGGCTCCGCCCGCGGCGCTCGTGCGGCTCATCACGCCGGGCGTGTTTGTCATGCAGGCCGATGAACCGGAATCACTCGACCGCCTGGCGGAGGTGGAGGGTCCGGCCGTCGTGGCCCTCCTTTCCGCCGAGGCCTCGCGCTTCATCCACTACCCGGCCGTCAACGGCCGCGCGGGGCGACTCAGCGTTCAGCACCTCCCGGACGAGGAACCGAAGCGGGCGTTGGGCAGCCTGAGCGCTTTCCAGCAGACCGAGGAGCTCCGACACCTGGTGGCGCTCGGCGACCGGGCCGGAGAAGCGGCAGTGGAGTCGGTGCAGGGAGCGGCGGCGGCAGAAGCAGCGGTGGAGAAGGCGGCGGGCCCCGCTGTCGAAGAGGCTCCGGCGGACCGGCTCGCCGCCTGGATCCTGAGCCAGGCCGACCTCACGGGACTGGACTGAGCTACGGCGGGGGTCGATGATGGGGAGAGGGACGAGACGCGGGCGGCGGCATGGCGCCGCCGGAGGGATCCGGTGAGCGCGGGTATGATTCTCACCTCGGTCGTCATCCTGGGCGGCGTCGGCCTCTCCTTCGGCACCCTCATCGCCCTGGCCAACAAGAAGCTGTGGGTGTGGGAGGACCCGCGCATCGACGAGCTCACGGGCATCCTGCCCGGTGCCAACTGCGGCGCCTGCGGGTATGCCGGATGCCGGGGCTTCGCGGAGGCAGCGATCGACGGCGTCGTGGCCCCGGCCGGATGCACTGTCCTGAGCGAGGGCGAGCGCGACGACGTTGCCGGCTATCTGGGCGTCGACGCCGGCGAGGCCACGAAGCGGGTCGCCCGCCTGCTGTGTGCGGGCGGATCCGACGTGGCCCCGTACAAGGCGCGCTACGAAGGGATCGAGAGCTGCGGCGCCGCCGTAGCCGTGAGCGGCGGAGGAAAGGCGTGTGCCTGGGGGTGCGTGGGGTTGGCCGATTGCGCGGTGGCCTGCACTTTCGAGGCGATCATCATGAACGAGGTCGACCTGCCGGTGGTCGACCCGGACGCGTGCACGGCGTGCAACGACTGCGTGGAAGCGTGTCCACTGGATCTGTTCGTGCTCATGCCGGTCGACCACAAGTTGATCGTGCAGTGCAAGAACCTGCTCGACGGCGACGAGGCCACGGACGTGTGCGCGGTGGCCTGCAACGCCTGCGGGCGCTGCGCGCAGGACGCGCCGGAGCTCATCGAGATGAAGAGCGGACTGGCCATCATCGATTACGCGAAGATCGCACTTCAGGATCCGATCGCCACCGCGCGTTGTCCCACCGGAGCGATCCAGTGGGTGGACGGAGCGCAGTTCGCGGTGGAGCTGGAACTGGCAGGGAGTCATAGAGGATGATCAAGCGGAAGAAGAACGACACGTCCACCCCCGAGCCCAGATACCCGGGCACCCCGACCGCCATGGACGGAAGCACCGCGGTAGTGGAGATGGAGACCGCCGCTTCCGAGGGAGCCGGGGCTTATCCCATCACGCCCTCCACGCAGATGGGAGAAGGTTGGGCCGCGGCGAGGGCGGCCGGAAAGACGAACGTCAACGGTCGCCGGCTGATCTTTTTCGAGCCCGAGGGAGAGCATGCCGCCGCCGGCGTCACGGCCGGGATGGCCATGACCGGGCTGCGGGCCACGAACTTCTCCAGCGGCCAGGGCATCGCGTACATGCACGAGTCGCTGTATGCGGCGGTCGGCAAGCGTCTCACGTACGTCCTCAACATCGCGGCCCGGGCGATGACCAAGCACGCCCTCAACGTGCACGCCGGGCACGACGACTATCACGCGGTGGACGACACGGGCTTCTTCCAGCTGTTCGCCAAGGACGTTCAGAGCGTCGCCGATCTCAACCTGATCGCGCACCGGATCGCCGAGCTGAGTCTCAATCCCGGACTGGTGGCGCAGGACGGCTTCC
>JBDGYE010000098.1:0-9524 GCA_039584255.1 Gemmatimonadota bacterium | reverse complement strand
CGGCCACGACGACAACGACCACCAGCACGATGGTGGTGCCGATGAGTGTCGTGAACGCGGTACGGACGAGCCCAGGGCGTCCGCTCTCCGGAACCTTTCGGTAAGCCGGAATGAACGCCGCGAAGAGTGCCTCTCCGGTGAGGAAGTGGGTGGGGAGCAGCAGGGCGGTCAGGGCCACCCGAAAGGCATCAGCCACGAACGTGGTCCCAAAGGCATACGCGAGGACTACCTCCCGGACCAGACCGAGGCTCTTGCTGACGACCCCGCCGGTGAAGACTGTGCCGAGCTTGCGGCCGATTGTAGATTCGCTGTCGTTCGGCATCCGGCGAGGCGTCTCCTCGTGGACTCGTGGCAAACCGCCGACGGGGAGCAGACGGCTGGCAAGAATATCGCGCGTGTCTCAGACCCCGGAAACCCGAGCCGACAGGGCCGACGTTCCGGGAAAGGATCCGACTTACCGCGGGCCGGGAAGAAGATGACCCGGCGGCCCGTCCTGATCGTTTCCCGGATCATGCCGTTCCACTCGCACGGCGGGATGCAGTTCGTAGCCTGGGACCTCGCCCGGACCCTCGCCCGCCTCGGTACTCCCGTGAATCTTCTGACTACCAGAATCCCGCACCGGGAGGCGCGTTTCATGGAAGACGGCGTCCAGGTCGCCGCGCTTGAGCACACGACTCCGGGCCGGTACTCGCGAGCGTGGTGGCGCGAGTCCCGGCGCTGGTTCCGGACCAGCTGCGCGGACGTACGTGCCGTGCTCAGCGTTAGCGCGGGCGCATACGGAATGCTCGCGGACCGCCCGCGGTTTCCGCATGTGCGGTTCGTCATGCAGGCGCATGGGAGCTCTGTCGGCGAGATTCGCTCGAAATGGCGTACGCGAAGCCCGTCCCTGTGGCTGCGCTCGGTGCGGAACATAGGCTGGCTCGGCCGCGACCTCGCGGCCTATGGGAAGTTCGATCGGATCGTCGCGGTCGGCCCCCGGGTCCACGAACAGCTTCGCAGCCGTCCACTGTCGCGGTTCGTTCCCGAGGGAAAGCTGCTGCTCATCGAGAACGGAGTAGACACATCGCGGTTCCGGCCGGAGCCCGCTTTGAGGACAGAGGTCAGGACTTCACTGGGCTGGGGCCCGAACGACCTGGTGGTCGCCACGGTCAGTCGGCTGCACTCCCAGAAGGGTGTCCTTGAGGCGCTCCGAGGCTTTGCGGATTTCGTCCGGCGGCGGGATGCAGGCACCCCCCCCTGCCGGTATCTAGTAGTCGGCGACGGCCCGGAGCGCGGGCGCCTCGAGAAGGAAGCCTCGCGTCTGCTTCCCACGGAGAGTGTAAAGTTCCTGGGAGACGTGGTGCGAGAGCGTGTGCCGGCCTTTCTCAACGCGTCGGACCAGTTCCTGTTCACGACTCTTCACCTGGAGGGTCTGCCGCTGAACGTCCTCGAGGCTGCGGCCGTCGGACTTCCGCTCGTTCTGTCGAGCACTCTGAGCGACGGCCTGGACCTTCCCGGCCCGATCCGATTCGTGGACCCCGTGAAGCCGGACGATATTTCGGCTGCGCTGGAGGCGATGCTGCAGAGTCCGGGCCTCGCGGCTCCCGAGTCGAGGCCGCCGGCGCTGCCGGAGCGCTACACGCTGGAGTGCTCGGCTGAGAGGTATGCTGAGGTCCTGTTTCCTTCCGGCTAGGGATGACGCGAAAAGGCGAGCACCCTGTGAACCACTCCGAACCGCTCGACCGTTACTTATCCGGCGAGAGGCTATACGGAGATGACTTCTCGCCCGACCAGATCGGCCCGTGGCACGACGATGAGAGGGAGGGCTACGCCGATCTCGGCGCGAAGGACGTGGAAAACTACACGTATGCGTATCATGCCCTGAACGCGTTGCATGGCTTCGGGTACCTTCCGGACCGACGCTTCTTGCACGCGCTCGGTCTTGGCAGTGCCCACGGGGATGAGTTCGCGCCAATCGCGGACCGCGTCGGCCGGGTAACAATCCTCGAGCCCTCCGATATCTTCGCCAGAAACAGCGTCCACGGAATCCCGGCACGCTACATCAAGCCCAGGGCGGACGGCACGCTACCATTTCCGGACCGGACCTTCGACCTGGTTACCTGTCTTGGGGTCCTGCATCACATTCCCAACGTGACCCACGTAGTACGCGAGATTCATCGCTGTATGAGCTCCGGCGGGTTTGCGCTCGTCAGAGAGCCGGTGATCTCGATGGGAGACTGGCGGCATCCACGCAGGGGCCTGACCAGGCGTGAGCGTGGCATTCCACTGGCCCTGTTCCGGACCATGCTCGGTGAGGCAGGCTTCGAGATCGTGAAGGAGACGCTCTGCGTGGTTCCCGTGATTCCCTACGTGTGGCACCTGGCGGGCAGGGAGGCCTTCAACAACAGATTGGCAACACGGCTGGACCGGTTCTTCTCCCGTATGCTAGCGTGGAATCTGCGGTACCACGCGACATCCCTGGTGAAGAGGAAGTTGAGACCGGTGGCCGCCTACTACGTTCTGACCCGTTGAAGAAACAGGGACCTGACGAGCGGTATCTCTTCGCGGTAATCGCCGCCGCGCTAGTGGTTCTGCAGGGCTACCTGCCCGTGTACGGCAGGTTCGAGGTGACGCTGTGGCAACTCCTCCTGGCCCTGTCGGTCCCGGCGGCCCTCGTGCTGGGCCTGCCTCCGGCGGATGCATTCCGCCGTCCCCCGGCCGTCGGACTCCTGATTCTCTTCGTGGGGAGCGCCTTCCTGATTCCCACCGGCGCGGGCGGGGAGCCAGCGCTGAGAACCGCGGTCTTCCTCGCGATTACCTTGGCCGCCTACACGGTGGGCTACCAGATAGGCATCCGGGGACGCCTACCCACACTTCTGCGGGCCTTCCTTCTGTTCAGTCTCCCGTTCGCGGTCCTCAACGTCCTGTTCTTCTTCCTGCCGGGCGCAGAGCTGGTCTATCTGAGATCGCCGGTGGCGCGCCTGCTCGCCGAGCCGAACACGCTGGAAGGCCTCTTCGAGCCCGGGCTGGGGAACAACGTGCTCGCTCCACTCAAGGCCGGGACGCTGTTCGTGAACACCAACGTGGCGAGCATCTTCTTCGGGTTCGGAGTGTGCGTGAGCGTCTACCTACTCGGGCGGAGACCGGAAGCGGGTCGGGTCGTGGCGGTCGGTCTGTTCCTGGCGGCGTTTCTGGCTACCGGGTCAAGAGCCGGTCTCGCGGCCGCGATGGGCACCGGCGTCGCCGTAGGTCTAGTATACGCGTGGCGGAGCGGCGCGAGGCGCGCACTGAGGCTGGTCGGCGTCGCCGCGTTGTTAGGAGCCGGTCTTCTGAGTCTTCCGATGAGTCGCAGGCCTCTGATGCGGTTGGCGTCAGCTTCGACGACGGGCGACCCGCGCATCCTCATCTGGGCCCACGGTGCCCAGCTGGTCGGCCGTCATCCCCTGAGAGGCGTGGGCTTCCACGGCTGGGGCCAGACCTTCCCCCCCTACGCCCGAGCCATCGGCCTCGATCCGACCCTGCCCCCACACAACGCCTATCTGATAGCTTGGCTCTGGCTGGGCCTGGCGGGCCTCGCTACGATGGCCCTGATCTTCGGGGGCACACTCGTGAGCTGCGTGAGGTTGACGGCGAAAAAGTGGCTGCTCGACCTTGGACTTGTGGGCATAGCGCTGACGAGCTGGTTCGGAATCCAGCTGTTCTTCACGAACTTCGCCTTGCTCCAGCCCCGCGTCGGTGGTGCCTTCTTCCTGCTGATCGGCGCTATCTACGGGGCCGCGGAGTACCGGAGGCTGCAGAGTGCGCAAGCGAGTAGCCGTGTTCAGGAATACCTTCCTGCAGCCCTCCGAGGTCTGGATGTACAACAACCTCATGGCGCAGGAGCGGTATGAAGCTCGCGTCTTCTGCCGGCGGCGTCTCAACGCGGATCGCTTCCCCTTTCCGGCGGACGCCATACGTTCGACCGCCGACGGACGCGACGGACCGGCGGCGCGAGCCGAGGAGGTGCTGTACGCGGCTCTGCGGAGAAGCCCACGCCTCGACAGATCGATCGAGGCGTTTGAGCCGGATCTGTTCCACGCCCACTTCGGTGTGGACGGCGTATATGCCCTTCGCTTCGCCGAGCGAATGAAGCGGCCGCTCGCTGTGAGCGTGCACGGGTACGACGTATCCCGACTTCCGCGATTCCAGCTCTTCCCCGTATCCTGGTTCAACTACTGGCTCTACTTCGACCGTCTCGTCGAGCACACGGACCGGTTCGTGGCGCACACACGTTTTACAGCCGCGCAGCTGGAGGCAAAGGGCGTTCCGCGGGAGCGCATCTCGGTACACTACCTTGGGATTCCCCTCGAGCGATACGCGGTCGAGCGGTCCAACGAACGGCGTCCGCGCAACGTCCTGTTTGTGGGACGGTTTGTGGAGAAGAAAGGGATCGAGAGCCTCCTCAGGGCGTTCGCCGTCGTCGCGGGCCGGCTCCCCGATACCCGACTGATCCTGGTCGGATCGGGACCGCAGCGCGAGGAGATCGAACGGCGTATCTCGGAGCTAGGTCTCGCCGATCGAGTGGATCTCCCGGGTTTCGTTCCCCAGGAGCGGCTGCGAGACTGGTTCGAGCGGGCGGCTGTCTTCTGTCATCCGAGCAGGACTTCCGCGACCGGCGAAGCGGAGGGCATCGTCATCTCCAATCTCGAGGCGCAGGCGGCGGGACTCCCGGTTGTGGCCACCCGGCACGGCGGGATCCCGGAAGGGATCGAGGACGGCGAGACGGGGATACTAGTCCAGGAAGGGGACGTGCAGGACCTGGCGCGGGCACTCGGCGCCTTGCTCGACGACGAAAGCGCCCGTGCGCGTATGTCCCGGGCTGCGGTGACCCGGATAAGAGAGCGCTTCGACGTACGGAAGCAGGCCGCGAGGCTAGAAGTTCTGTACGACGAGATCCTGTCCACGTGATGAGGTAGGCGATGTCAGCAGGCGACAGCACCGAGCACGGCTCCTCCCGACCCGACCACTACGTACCCGTCAGAATCGAAACGGCCTTCGTCGAGGAAGAGGCACAGCCCGCCTCGCTGCTGCGGCTCGTCAACGTCGTACTCCGGCATCGAAGGATCGTCGTGGGCCTTCCCATCCTCCTTGCCGCGGTTGTCTGCACGGTCACCCTGCTGTTGCCGCGGCAATACACGTCCACCGCCACCTTTCTCCCCTCCGAGCCGCAGGCGGCACAGCTCGGACAGCTGGCAGGCATCGCCGCACAGTTCGGGTTCAGCCTTCCGGGGGCCACGCCGGCGGAGTCGCCCGAGTTCTACGCTGCGCTTCTCCGATCGGAGCAGACTCTGAGGGCGGCGGTCCGCTCCGAGTACCGGCTGGTCGATGAGACCGAACCTGACACGACCTGGATCGCCGGAGACCTTATAGGGCTTTGGGAGATCACAGGCCGAACACGGGCCAGGCAGGTCGAGAACGCTGCGAAGGCTCTCCAGAGGCGGATGTCAACCCGAACGTCCGCCGAGACGGGGATCGTCGTGCTGTCGGTTCGCACGCGCTGGCCGGAGCTGTCGGTTCAGATTGCGGAACGAATGCTGGGCCTCGTCAACGAGTTCAACCTCGAAACGCGACAGAGCCAGGCGAGCAACGAGAAGGAGTTCGTCACCGGCCGGATGGAGGAGGCCCGAGGTGAGCTTGCCGTTGCGGAGGACACCCTCGAGCAGTTCCTGGCGCAGAACCGCCGCGTCGAGAACTCGCCCCAGCTTAGCTTCGAGCGGGACCGCCTCCAGCGCCGGGTCGCGCTCCACCAGGAGGTCTACTCTTCGCTTGCACAGGCACTGGAGCAGGCCAAGATCGAAGAGGTGAGGAACACGCCCGTGATCTCGGTGGTCGAGGACCCCTACCAGCCGGCCAGAGCGGACCGGCGGCGGCTCGTCACGAAGGGCCTTCTCTCGCTCGCTCTCGGCACTCTGCTCGGGCTGATGCTCGCCTTCGGCGCGGAGTTCTTCCTGGTCTCTCGCGTGAGCGACCCGGAGCGCTATGAAGAGTTCAGAAGACTGTCGTCGGAGACCACGGGCGATGTCCGGAGTCTCTGGCAGAGGCTGCGCCGCACGAACGTCTCGCGCTCGCGTACGCCGTGATGAGCACCTCTTGCGATCACTGATGGACGCCGCGCACACTTCAAGCGATCGTCGAGGATGGGATGCCAGCGTGACTCGCCCTGTTTCGTGAAATGCCGGTGAACGATTCACCCCACGTGAGAAGCGTGCTCCACGCCATGGGCCGCCTCGTGGCCTGCCTTGCCGCCGGAGTGGTTCTTTTGGCCGCTTCGGGGGTGGGATCGTCCCTCGGCGCACAGGGCCAGGACATCGAGTTGCTTCGCCGCCAGGCTGAGCTGGCCCTGGGACGGCCGATCTCGAACCAGGAAGCTCTGCGGCTTCTCCAGCAGTCCGGGCTGACCACTGATCAGGTGCGGGATCTGCTGGCGGGCCGCGGCTACGGGAGGGATGCGGCCGACCCCTACCTGGCGGTGCTCGAGGGACTGACCGATGAGATTCCGGGCGCCGCCACACCGGTACCGCTGCTCGAGGCCCTGACGGGAACCGACATAGCGTCAACGCTGGCCGCCGATTCGCTTCCAACCGATTTGCTGCTCGCTCTCCAGGGTCCATCTCCATTCGGCTTCCCCGTAGAGGAGGAGCCCGGCCCTCCGATATTCGGCCGGGAGATCTTCCGCCGGGCGACTACCCAGTTCCAGCCACTGGAGGGTGGGCCGGTGCCCGCCGACTACCGGGTGGGACCCGACGACGAGCTGGTCCTGGTCCTGACCGGTGACCTGGAGCTGGCCTACAGGCTGATCGTCGCTAGGGAAGGCTGGGTGGCCATTCCCGACGTCGGCCGGGTGGACGTCAACGGACTGACCATCCCCGAGCTGCGGGAACGGATGACGCAGCGGCTGGGCCAGGTCTACTCCGGCCTGACCGGAGACGCGAACGCCACGGCCTTTCTCGATCTGACGCTTGCCAGCGTGCGCACGAACCTGGTCTACGTCATCGGCGAGGTCGAGCGACCCGGCGCGTACGAGATCAGCGCCTTCGCTTCGGTCTTCGCCGCGCTGTACCCGGCGGGCGGTCCCAACCGTACCGGCTCCTTCCGGCGGATCCTGGTGAACCGTGGCCGGCAGACGCACGCCACCGTGGACCTGTACGACTATCTCCTGGACGGCCGCGGCGACGAGGCGCCGAGGTTGCAGCAGGGGGACGTGATCTTCGTGCCGGTGGCGGACCGCCGCGTCGAGGTCGATGGGGCGATAATCCGCCCCGGAATCTACGAGCTGGTGAAGGGAGACGTCCTGGCCGACGTGCTGGAATTCGCGGGTGGCCTGACGGCCAACGCCTCCGGTGCCCGCGTGCAGATCGCGCGAGTGCTGCCGCCGGAGCAGCAGGAGCCGGGCCTGAACCGGGTGCTTCTTGACATCCCCATCACCGGAGATGCGGCCGACCGAGAGGTACCTCTCGTAGACGGGGATCGGATCACTGTCTTCGCGGTTCTGGACGACCTTCGCAACAGCGTTCGGATCACGGGTGGGGTGTGGCGGCCGGGCGAATACGGGGTCGAGCCGAGCCTGCGCCTGTGGGACGTCCTGGATCGAGCGGGCGGGCTCCTGCCGGATGCCTATGAAGGCCTGGTACAGATCCAGCGACTCCAGCCCGATTTCACGCGGCGAATGATCCAGGTCAGTCTGGAGCGGGATGCCGCCGGTCAGCCGGTGGCCAACCCCGTCATCGAGCCGCTGGACCAGATCTACGCCTTCGCACGCCGCAACCTCCGCGAGGAGAGAGCCGTGTCGATCGGTGGCTGGGTTCGCGAGCCCGGGGTCTATCCGTACGTGGACGGGATGACGGTCCGCGACCTGATTCTGCGTGCAGGCGGGCTACGGACCGGCGCCTACCTGGGAACGGTCGACGTCGCCCGCGTGGCCATCGGCCAGGCCCGCAGCGACACGATCACCCGAACCTTCGAGGTCGCGCTGGACAGCAGCCTGGTGTTCGACGTGGCCGCGGCCGGCGGACAGCCGGGAGACGCTCAGGCACCGGGGTCGAACGCAGACTTCACGCTCGAGAACCTGGACGCGATATACGTGCGCAAGTCGCCGGGCTTCGAGCCCCAGCGCCGGGTGGTCGTGACCGGTGAAGTGATGTTCCCGGGCCCCTACTCGCTGCAGGTGCGAACCGAGCGGCTGACGGATCTCATCGCTCGAGCCGGAGGGCTCACGGCCGAGGCGTACACCGAGGGACTGCAGCTGTGGCGCGCGGAGGTACAGCCGGACGACGAGGAGCTGACGGGAGCCGAGATCGCCGGCCAGGTTTTTGGCGACACGGCCCTGGTCGGCATCGAGCAGGAAGGCGAGACCTTTCCCGGCGACACGCTCGGCCGCCAGGAGTCGCCCCGAGAGCAGGCCCCCGCGGAGATCGCCCGAACCAGGGTGGGGATCGACTACGTCGAGGCCCTCCGTAGCCCGGACGGTCCGCAGAACGTTCTGGTGGAGCCCGCCGACTCGCTATTCGTTCCGCGGTTCATCTCCACGGTCGACGTCGACGGAGCCGTCCAGGCTCCCACCAAGGTCTTGTTCAAGGAAGGTCAGGGAGCCGACTACTACATCCGCCGCGCGGGCGGCTACCTGCCCAAGGCGGATAAGGGCCGAACCCGAGTTCAGCTCGCCAACGGCCAGGTCCTGACGCGAGGAGCCAAGTTTCTCTTCTTCGGCGGCGCGCTTCCGGAGCCCGACCCCGGTGCGGTGGTAACCGTTCCGTTCAAGGAGCAGAAGCCACCGGGACCCGGAACCCTGGAGATCGTGGCCGTCATCACGGGCCTGATAACGGCGACCGCCACCGTCATCATTGCGGCCACCAAGTAGCGGACTGTCTCAAGGTAAACGCCCCCGGATACTCCTCGGATCACTCCAATCCGAAGCTCCACCGTGGCGTCCACAGCCTCACACCGAGCGTCCCCACGAGCTCGACCCGCCTGTTCCCTGATACGTTTCTGTAGTCCTGGATGAAGTTGACGCCCAGGTCCCACTCGACGTCGAGAGGGAACTCCCATTCTGATCGCCATCGTCCGGCCAGAGCCGGTCGCAGCGTCGTCTCGGCGTCGCCGATCAGAATGCGGGGGAAGGTGTCGAGATCCTCCGGAGGCGGACGCTCGTCGCGCAAGTCGCCCTCACCCTTTATCTGGATGTCCAGCTTCGGAAGCAGCCACAGGCCGGCGCTGGGGAGCCACTCGGCCTCCAGCGAGATCACGTACAGGTCGGTCTTGTCCCACCCGATCCCGATTCGCTCCACGGAATACTCCTCCCACGGGAGAGGGGGCTCGCGGCGGGCCCTGTAAGACAGGCTCTGGATGAACGTGAAGTTTCCCCGAAGCAGAAAACCGGGAGCGATCCGCGGCAGCTCGACTCCCAGGGAGGCACCCATCTGGCAACACGTGCCCTCGCGGTTCGTCGCATCCGCCAGCAGAGTGCCGTAGACGTTGAAGGCCAGGGGAGTGCGCCACCAGAGATCGAC
>JBDGYE010000138.1:0-2686 GCA_039584255.1 Gemmatimonadota bacterium | reverse complement strand
CGCGAGTTGAGGGAAGCGATCTTCCAGGTGTTCGTGGCGCGGGCGCGGGGGGCGCTGCCGCCGGCGGGCGCGCTCCGCACTCTGAACAAGGAGCAGCCGACGGCGCTGGCGCGACTGCGGTTGGTGGCGGACGGTGGGGGCTACCGCACGGAGTGGGAGGACGAGGACGCCCTCGATCGCATGCTGTGGCCGGTCGTCCGGTCCGCCGCCGAGCTACTGACGTCAGACGATTTGGATCGCGTGCGGGAATGCGCGGCGGATAACTGCGCGTGGTTGTTCCTGGATCGGAGCAAGAACCGCTCGCGCCGTTGGTGCGACATGGCGGTCTGCGGGAACCGGAGCAAGGTGCGCCGGTTCCGGCAGCGATCGCGCTCTTAGAGTAACTCCCTCGACCTGGCCGGAGTACTCTCCGATTATTGCTCTGAATCCTCCTCGTCGGTTGCCTTGAGGTACTTGTCGTACCAGTCGATGATCCGCTGGTAGTAGTCCTCGACCATCTCGACACTCATCGTCGGCATCCCGTGGCCGCCGTCGATGTAGTTCACCCACTCGACCGTCTTCCCCAGCCGACGCAGTGCGTAGAACATCTCCATCGTCGTCCGGGCCGGGACGTTGTGATCCTGCTCGCCGGTGATCAGAAGTAGCGGCGTCTCGATTCGGTCGGCGTACATGATCGCCGAGTGGGCGATGTACTTCTGCGGCTGTTCCCATAGCGTGGCACCGATCCGGTCCTGGCTCTTCTCCGGCGCGTGGATATTGCGTACGCCGAGCCGCGGGCTGTCCGTGTAGAAGCTGATCATGTCCACCTTGCCGGAGATGTTGATTGCGGCCTTGAAACGATCGGTCTGAGTGATGAGCAGGTTCGTGGCATACCCTCCGTAGCTGGTGCCGTGGACACCGAGGCGGGCGGGATCGGCCAGTCCCAACTCGATGAGCTTGTTGGCGGCGGCGGTCACACCTTTGACCCATGCCTCGCCCGGATAGCCGATTTCCAAATCCACCGACGGATTGACGACCAAGTATCCGTGGTTGGTGAGAACATTGGCCGTACTGTTGAACCGGTCGTCGAAGAACTGCTCGTAAACGATGAAGACCGTGGGATAGGCCGTGCCCTCCTGGTAGTCCGTCGGATAGTAAACGACTCCGTAAAGCGTATCCCCATCGACGTCGAGGTAGGGAAGCAGCTCAGTGCGGCTGAGCTGTTTCCTCTCGAGGTCCGGATTCAGCGTCGTAAGCCGTCGGATCTGCCGGAAGCCGGGGTCCGCGGTATAGAGGTCGTAGGGCTGGTTGCCGGGAGCGGCCGAGAAGACGAACGTGCTGCCGTCCTCCGAGAACTGGAAGTTTGAGTGCAGACGATCGTCTTTGACCAGTTCCGTCATCCGCCGATCATCGATGTCGTAGCGGAAGAGCCCGCGTTCCCACTCTCTACGTGAAGCGTAGGTGAGGTACAAATCATCGCCTTCGCGACTCCACTCGATGACGCGATAGCGGGGCGCGTAATCGTCGTCCTCGTCCTTGGGAAGGAAGAGGTACGGCTCCTCGCCGTCGGCCTCGATGATCCAGAGCCCCTGGTCGCTTGATGCCACGACCCGATCTCCACCCGGGCCGACGCTGCTCACCGAATACCGGGTCTTCTCTTCTTCATCCTCCTCGCCGGGCTTGGCCTCCTCGTCCTCTTCCTCTGCCTCTGGCTCTTCTTCGCCGGTGAGGCGCCGCGGTTCGGGGTCATCGATGGAGGCCAGGAAGATGTCCCCATCCTTGCTGTAGGCGAAGAAGCGACGATCCTCGGACCAGGTGGCCCGGATATCTTCGGTGGACTCGATCACGGTCTCGGGCTCACCTCCGTCCACGGGGATAACCTTGACCGTGCTTGTGCGACCGAAGATCACGTCGTAGCTCGTCTTCTCCGTGATGTCCTCGTCGTAGATGATGTGGGTCCTGTCCGCCGTGAGCCGATGGCCGGCGAGAGCCGTGTTTGGAATCACTTCGGAGATGGCCTCCGACTCAATATCGTAGCGGACCACGGAGCGGATCCCGGACATTCTGCGCAGCGCCTCCCAGGCGAGAAACGGCTCCTCGCTGGACTGAACCACGATCGGTCCCTTCGTCAGACGGGCGAACTCCTCCTGCGCTTCCTGGCGCCACCCTTCCGGCCGGAGCGGCAACAGGAGTGCTCCGCCGTCGGCGGTCCACTCAACGCCGCCGGCCCCTTGACCTGCAAGCTCACGACCGCTCGGCGCTGAGATCTCCTGGACTCCTTCTGTTTCCCGATCCCAGATCCAGGCATTAAACGCCTCTCCTCGGGCCTCGATGATCGCTAGGCGTCGGCCGTCTGGTGACCAGGAAGCTTGCAGCACGTTGCGCTTGCCGGGGAAGACCTGGGCGCTCTCGGCGGAATGCGTGTCGATCACCCAGAGCTCCTGCACCGAGGGTCTGACGTACGTGGGATCTCCGTAGCGGTAGTTGTCGATCCCAATTCTGTCCCGCCGGGAAGCGACTGTTATGGCAAGCCAACGTCCGTCGGGGCTCAGGTCGAGCACCCTGGCCGAGGCCACGTCGAGCACGTCCTCGACCGTGAACGCCGTGCCGGAAGAGAGCTCGGAGCGCTGACCCGAAAGATTCCCTGGAAGAGCTGCTGCGAGAATGAAGAGCGACAGCGTGAAGTAAGCGACGGGAACGACTCGCC
>JBDGYE010000022.1:0-58436 GCA_039584255.1 Gemmatimonadota bacterium | reverse complement strand
GCACCCGGGCGTTGCCGTTGCCGCGGGCGCCAGCCACGCCGCGCGACTACGACCGGATCAGCGGTTGCGCTTGGCCCTCCGCCGTTTGGCCAGGTTCTTTCGTTTCTTGCGGCCGACCTTCCGCCGGCCGGACTTCTTCAGCTTCGGTCTTTTTCGTGCCATGATCCGGAGGTGATCGCCAGTCCATTAACCGGCTTCGTTCCAAGCCCATCGGCGGCTGGGCGCGTGAGTCGTGGGAGCCACCGGCCTGACGCGAGCTGGCCTCGGCCTCCTCTCGCAGGCGCGGTGCGAGGAAGGTATTTGAAGAAGTGGCGGAAATCTAGCGCCTTTCGACAGACGGGGCAGACGGTGCTGCGACATCGTGTAGCCAGGCTCCTGCTTTTCGGCCCGGTCCTGGGAGTTCTCGCACCTTCGGCGCGAGCGCAGACCAAGGCCGTCCTCGGCGCCGACGCGTTCATTCGCAGCGGCCACGTGTGGCGCGGAACGACCCGGAGCGCGGCGTGGTCGCTGCAGCCCGACGTCTATCTATCCGCGACTTCCCCGGCGCTGCTGGCTAGCGTCGGCTGGTGGAGCAACATCGAGATCGGGGCCGGAGACCCTGCCAATCCGGCCGACGTCGGGCTCGGGCGGTCCTGGTTCGGCCAGAACGATCTGTGGCTTGAGATCTCGGCCACAGCGGGACCCGCCCGCCTGGTCGGCGGAGTGGCCCGGTATCTGTTCGCCGGAGGTGCCTACGGCCAGGCCTCCGACGCGGTGAATACGACCGAGCTGTACGCAGCGGCGTGGACGAACGCCGGGCCGACGGTGCCCCGGCTGGCGTTGTGGTACGACGTCGACAGGGTCAGCGGTGCCTATCTCGAGACCTCCGTGGACGTTCGCGTTCCGACCCTTCCGTCCAAGGACCCGGTGCTCGGCCTGTACCTGTCCGCGCTGGCCGGCTGGTGCGCCGGGCAGGAGGTAAACCCCCGCGAACCCGATCAGGCTGCGTACTTCGCGGCCAGCGGCCTCACCCACATCGACCTCGGCCTGTCTTTGACCCTCGGGAAGGACAACCGCTACCTGACGCTGGATTTCCATGTGCTGCCCGTGCGCGAGGACGGCGCACGCGCCGCCGGCGCCGGTGACGCCCGGACCTGGTCGCTCAGCCTGGGCTTCAGCGACTACTTGGTTGCGGGAGTGTTCTGATGCCTGTCTCGTCACGCACTTGTCTGCTGCCGCTCGTTCTGGTCATGGCCGGCTGCGCTACACGCGAGGTGACGCTGCCGGGTCCCGCGTCGCCTCCGCCGGTGGTGGAGCCGGATCATCTGCGGGCGGGTTTCGGCCGCGCCGACATCACTCCGCCGCCGGGCCTGGGATTGGAGGCTTATGGCCCGTTCGGTGGGCAGGCCAACGGGTACCGGCACCGTCTGTACGCACGGGTCATCCTCCTGGAGGACGGAACGGGAGAGCGAATCGCTCTGGTGGCGGTCGACCTGGCGCAGATCTCGCTTCTGCTCCACCGGGAGGTCGCGCGGCGGACCGCACTGACTGCCGGCATCGGGGTCGATCGACTCCTGATGGCGGCGACGCACGCCCATTCGGGGCCGGGCCACTTCTTTTCCGAGGAGGCCTACAACCTGCACTCGGCGGGCGTGAAGGGATTCGATCCGGCCATGGTCGACTTCCTGGCAGATCGCATCGCGGCAGCGGTGGAGCACGCCGCGGCCCATCTCACGCGCGCCGTGGCCGGCTGGATCCAACAGCCGGTGTGGGGCCTCACCCGCAACCGGAGCCGCATCGCCTGGCAGCAGAATCCGCACGCCCCGGGCCGTCCGAGGCCACCGCCCGACCTTCCTCCGGATCAACAGTCGATCGACCCGACGTGGACAATGCTTCGAGTGGACACGATCTCCGCGGCCGGAGACAGATTTGAGGCGGGGGCATTCTCCGTGTTCGCGTTTCATCCGACGGGGAATCCGTGGGCCAACGACCTATACGATGGAGATGTGTCTGCCATCGTCGAGCGCGGGCTGGAGCGGTACATGGACCGGCAAGCTGGCCATGCTGAGGCGTTTGCCCCCCGGTCGGTGCACCTTCTCGCCAACGGCGTCGAGGGCGACGTATCGCTGGTGGGCCTTCCGGAAAGGCGGTGCGACCGTCCGTCGCTCGGCCGCGAACTCCGCCCGGGCGGTCCGAAGACTCCCCCGGCCCTCGACTCGTGGTCCTCGGAGTCGGACCGGCCCGGATCGGATTGCGTCGTCCGCGCGCGCACGTTCGTCAACGCCACGGGGGATGCACTCGCAGCCGAGGCTACGGCCATCTACAAGGCAGCGGCGGGGCGTCTCAGCGGCGACCTCACCCTGGGGCGGGCCTTCCGAACGTACGACCTGACGGGCCCGGAGTGGCCGGCGAGGATGTGCGAGGCTCCCATGATCGGAAGGGGGGCCGGGGCCGGGGCCGAGGACGGGCCCAGCCTTCTGGCCGGTTGGAAGGTGTTCGGGCTGATCGATCTCGAGATGAAGGAGGGAACGGCCGAGCCGACTGCCACTGGCTGCCAGGCTCCGAAGAAGAACCTGCACTGGCTGCTCCGCCTCGTCGTAGGACCTCTCGAGCTTCCCGCCGCAATGCAGCTCTCGGTCGTGCGCCTCGGCGACATGTTGCTGGGAGCGATTCCTGCCGAGCCGACCACCGAAGTCGGCTTCCGACTCAAGGAGGCGATGCTGGAATCGGCGGCGGAGGCCGGCCTCGAGGCGGCATCGGCGGCGATCATCGGACTCGCAAACGGCTACTTGCAGTACGTGGCCACGCCCGAAGAATACGTCGTCCAGCACTACGAAGGCGGCTCGACGCTCTACGGCCCCGGGACCGCCTCGGCTCTCGAAGGGGAACTCCGGCGGCTGGTTGGCGAGCTCGCGGCCGGCGGGGGCGCCGTCGTGAATCCCGTGGTCGTCCGGCCCGGGAAGCCCCGCGCCCTGCTCCCGGCGCCTAGCGCCGACCACGGTCTCCACAGACCGAGGCTCGACCGCGCGTCTTGCTCGGCGGACACGGCGATCGCTCGCTGGCTCGACGTCTCGCCCGGCGATCTCGTTCCCGCCGACGGCCCGGTACTCACCCTGACCCGTCATCAGGCCGGCGCGCCCGACCTCGCGGTGTGGGATGACGACCGTTACGTAGAGGTGCGCGAGCTTGGAAGCCGCGGCCGTCGGGGCCATCTTTGGGAGGTCCGCTGGACGCCCCCCGGTTCCGTGGCGGGACGATATCGCTTCACCCTGCTGAGGTGGCCCGGGCCCGGGAACGCCTGGGAGTTCGAGTGCCGATGACCGAGGACATCTTCACCTGGCCTTCCGACGAGCTGTCGCTGAGCGATTCGGACACGCTGCCGCTGACGTCGGCGGAGTCGTTCGTCGAAGAGGAGCGGCACCTGCTCTGGAGCCGGTGTCGTCTCGTGTTCGTTCTCGGCCTTGCCATCAGCCTTGTGTTGATCCTCCTGTCCCGGCTCGTCATCGACCGGCCGCGGGAGGCCTGGGAATCCCTTCTGGACATGACGCATCTGGCCTCCTTCGGGCTGGCGCTCGTATCGCTCTACTGGGGAACGCCCAGCACCCGACGGCTGCAGCTGACCGCCTTCGCGGTCGTGGCGCTGAACGCGATCCTGGTGGTATTCAGCGTCGGTGTGGTCGAATCGGACTACCCGCCCGAGCTCGCGGTCGCGCTGATCCTGTTCATTCCGGCGGCAGTGATCCCTTGGAGGGTCCGGTATCAGGTGGCACTGGGAGTGATCGCCGTGGCCTCCCCGGTCCTGGCTCGCGTTCTCTCCTATGTCCTGATTCCAGGTACTCGAAGCACCATCGCCGCCTGGGGCCGGGATCCGCGGTTCTTCGACGAGCTCATGGTCACGACGGTGACATTGCTGATCCTGGCGGCCACGTCGGTTCTCGTGACCCACACCCTGTACAGCCTCCGTCGGAAGGCGAGACGGGCGAAGCGCTTAGGCAACTACCTGATCGAGCGTGAGCTGGGCAAAGGGGGCATGGGTGAGGTGTTCGTGGCGCGCCACGCTCGCATGGTCCGGCCGACTGCGGTGAAGGTCGTGAGGGTGTCGGGGACCTTCGACGAAGAGGTGCTGGGCCGGTTCGAACGCGAGGTTCAGGTCTCTTCGAGCCTCACGCACCCCAACACGATCACGATCTACGACTACGGACGCGCCGACCGCAACACCTTCTACTACGCCATGGAATACCTGGAGGGACTGGACCTGAAGCGCCTGGTGACCCGGTTCGGCCCCGTGGATACGCCGCGCGCGCTCTACCTCCTGAGGCAAGTCTGCGGTTCGCTGTCGGAGGCCCACGCGCGCAAGATCGTGCACCGTGACATTAAGCCCGCGAACATCTTCCTCACCCAGCGCGGCGGGCTCTTCGACTACGTGAAGGTCCTGGACTTCGGCCTGGCGCGTCAGATGCGACCCGGAACTGGAGAGGGGGTCACGAAGACGGGCGTCGTAGTCGGAACTCCAGAGTACATGTCACCAGAGGCGGTGCACGGAGAGCAGCCGGTGGACACGAGATCCGACTTGTATGGCCTCGGTGCGGTGGCGTACTTCCTCGTTACCGGCCAGCCGCCCTTCCTGGCGGCGACCACGTTTCAGCTGCTGGTGGAACAGGTGAAGAAGTCGCCCCGGCCACCGTCCGAGCTCACCGAGCTCCCGATTCCGCCGGAGTTCGAGCGAATCGTGCTGCGCTGCCTGGAGAAGAGGCCCGAAGACCGTTTCCAGACCGCCGAGGAGCTGGAAGCGGCACTGCTGGAGGTTCCGGTGGACAAACCCTGGAGCCGCGACAAGGCGCGAGAGTGGTGGCACCTCCACGCAGAGGCGATCCGCCCCGTCCTGTACGAGTCGTCGCCGGAGGGAGCCGTCGCGCCGAGCACCTGACGCGGACTCTCGGAGCCTTGCGATGGCCGTATTCCACACGCGATACTGCCCGCCCTTGAGACCCTCGATCCACTCGACCGTCGCGCATCGAAGGAGAGCACCGATGGGAGCTGCCGCCGTTCTGCGCCGCCAGACGATCCGCCCGGTCATGCCTCTCCCGTTGTTGCTGAGCTTGGGTCCGATTCCCTCGATGGCCCAGGAGAACCCGGACTACCGGGTGGCGAGCATAGAGGTCCGACCTGATTCGGTGGAGCTCTCGGTCGGCCAGACGGCCAGGCTCGAGATCGTGGTTCTGGATGAGGACGGAAGACCCGTCGAGGGCGCCCTGGTGTTGGCCACATCGCGCGGTGCCGAGGCGAAGTTCAACCCGACCACGAACGAGGTGCTCGCGGTCGCGGAAGGGAAGACCAGCGTCACTGCCCGCGTGCGGCGGCCCAAGCCGGAGCGAACCGGCTTCGAGGACATACGGGGAGAGGCGACGATCGTCGTGCGCGCCGCCCCCGTGACCCGCCTGGAGATCGAGGACACTCCCCAGTCGCTCTACGAGGGGACCAGGTCCCGCATCGCGGCCCGGGCCTACGCAGGAGACTCGCCCCGCGGCGACGCCCGAATCGTCTGGCGCTCGTCCGATTCCGATGTCCTCGAAGCAGGCTCGGGCGGACGGCTCACGGCTCGCTCACCGGGCACCTCCCGCGTCGCGGTGACAGCGGAGGGGGTCAGCCGTGAGTTCGAGGTCCAGGTCGTGCCAAACCCGATCCGGCAGCTCGTCATCGATCCCTCGAGGGGCTCCGCTCGCGCGGGTGACGTCGTCCGGTTCAACGCCCGTGCGCATGACGGAGAAGGAAAGGCCGTCGCCGGCGTGAAGATCGAGTGGAGCTGGACAGGTCTGTCCGGGCAAGCTTACGACGCGATGTGGGTGGAATCCGAGGGGCCCGTAACGGGGGTCGTCGTTCCCAACGATCCTGGCCTGTACCGAATCACGGCGTCGGTCGGGTCGGTCAGCGAGGACGTGGAGCTGGACGTCATGCCGCGCGGTCCCCGCCGACAGGTACGACTGGTCTCGCACGGCGTGGTTCCGCAGGGTCATGCGACGACGGACCTTTGGGTCTTCGAAGGTATGGACGGCCGGGACTACGCCTACACCGGCACGTACGACAGCAACCTGATGTATGCGTGGGACGTCACGGATCCCGAATCTCCGGCAATCACCGATTCAGTCACCTTCGACGGCCGCCGCGTGAACGACGTTAAGATCAACGCCGACCGCTCCCTGGCCGTGGTGACGAGCGAGAACGCTGCTACTCGCCGGAACGGGATCACCGTGCTCGACATCAGCGAGCCTGCCCACCCGAAGCGCATCAGCCACTTCACCGATGGCCTCACCGGAGGCGTGCACAACACCTGGATCGTGCGCGACCTCGTCTACGCCATCCACTACGGAACGCAGGCGGTCCACATCATCGACATCTCGGATCCCACGACACCGAAGCAGGTCGGCCGGTGGAACCTCCCCGACGACGACCGCTTCCTGCACGATGTGACCATCGAGGATGGGCTCGCCTACCTCAGCTACTGGAACGACGGCGTGGTCATCCTGGACGTGGGCTCGGGGATCCAGGGTGGCACGCCGACCGCGCCGGCATTCGTCTCTCAGTACCGGTACGCCTACCGGCTCGGGCCGGAGATGTATGGAAACACCCACCACGCAATCCGTTACGGCGACTACGTCTTCGCCGGTGACGAGATCTTCGATTGCGCGGAGTGCGTGAACGGACCTCGCGGCCACGTCCACGTGATAGACGTCTCTGAAGTCGAGAACCCGCGCGAGGTAGCCTGGTACCGGGTTCCGGAAGCCGGCGTCCACAATATGTGGGCGGAGGACGATAGGCTGTACATCGGGTACTACCAGGCAGGCCTCCGGGTGCTGGACATCTCCGGAGAGCTGCGCGGGGACCTCTACCGGCAGGGCCGCGAGATCGGCTGGTACATGACCGAGGATGCCGATGGGACGCAACCGAACAAAACGGACACGTGGGGTGCGCAGCCCCACAAGGGGAAGATCTTCGCGTCCGACGGCAGCTCGGGGTTGTGGATCGTCGAGCTGGAGGAACCCCCGTCGGAGCTCGTGCCGTAGGCGGCAGCCGGGCACGGAAGCGAAGCTGGCTGTCTGACCGGCCGGCAAGCCGCGCCATCCGGCCCAAGGAGGAGAAATGAGCGGCACATTCGACATGGCCAAGATCCAGCGCGGGGCCCGGCTTCGCCGGTCGCCGTTCTTCGAAGCCAGCCGGCGCTCCGGCTGCTGGGGCTATACGGTGTACAACCACATGTTTCTGCCGATCGGGTACGACGATCTCGAGTCCGAGTACTGGAAGCTGGTGAACGACGTCACAGTCTGGGACGTGAGCGTCGAGCGGCAGGTGGAGATCACGGGTCCCGACGCCTTGGAGTTCACCAACCTCCTGACGCCCCGCGACCTCAACAAGTGCGCGGTCGGGCAGGGCAAATACGTCATCATCACCGCCGACGACGGCGGGATCGTCAACGACCCCGTGCTGCTCCGGCTGGGCGAGGACCACTTTTGGCTGGCTCTCGCGGACAGCGACGTGCTCCTGTGGGCACGCGGGATCGCCTACGGATCGGGGATGGATATCCAGATCCGCGAGCCCGATGTGTCGCCACTGCAGGTCCAAGGACCGAAGTCGAAGGCGGTCGTGCACAAGCTGTTCGGCGATGAGATCCTCGATCTCAAGTACTACTGGTTCCTCGATACGGCGGTCGACGGCATCCCGGTGATCGTGACGCGCACGGGCTGGAGCGGGGAAGTGGGCTACGAGATCTACCTGCGCGACGGCAGCCGCGGAACGGAGCTGTGGGATCGCGTGATGGAGGTGGGGGCGGACCACGGGATTTCTCCGACGGGTCCTTCCGACATCCGCCGGATCGAGGCGGGGATTCTCAACTACGGCGTCGACATGACGATCGACAACAACCCCTTCGAGGTCGGCCTGGGGTGGATGGTCAACCTGGACCAAGAGGCGGACTTCATCGGCAAGGAGGCGCTGCGCCACATCAAGGCGAAGGGTGTGAGGCGGTCCCTGGTGGGTGTCGAGATCGCGGGCGAGCCGCTCGACCTCAACATGCACCGGTGGCCCGTGCTCGCCGGCGACGACAGGGTCGGGGAGATCACGTCGGCCGTGTACTCGCCCCGGCTCGACAAGAACATCGGCTACGCGATGATCCGGGTCGAGTACGCCGAGCTCGGCACCGTTCTGGACGTCGAGACGCCTGGCGGAGAGGTCGAGGCTACCGTCGTGCCGCGGCCGTTCGTGGATCCCACGAAGGAGATCCCCAAGTCCTGAGCATGGCGGCCCCCGGCCCCTACCCCTCGTGGCGCCCACGGGCCGCATCCGCTCCACTGACGGCCGTGGCACGCGGCCCGCAAAAGGCCGCAACTTTTTCCTACCCACTGAACGGGGCGCCCCGTTGCAGCGACGCCCAACGCTGTCCACTCGCCGCAACAGCTTGCGTTCTGTCTCGTAACTGATTTTATATCAATTTGTTACGTAATAGGCTGTCCACGCGGCCGGCGGTACACTCGTTGCCATTGAGGAATCCCGCGAGTGCTAGGCCGCGTGCGGATCGATCCCGAAAGGTGTCCATGATGAAACGACGGACCTTTGTCAGCCTGAGCCTCTTGCTGCCGTTCCTCGGTGCCTGCGAGAGTGGGCCGACGGCGCCGGCCGGTGAAGCTGGCGTTCCGGCCGGTCTCGACGCCTCCGGCTCACTTCTGATGAGCGCATCCGTCCTCGGTGCCGAGCCTGTGGTGTGGGAGGGGAACGGGCACGCCTACGAGGCGATCGACGTGCCCGACGGAATCACCTGGGTCGACGCCGACGTGGCAGCCAGCTCAGGCAGTCTCGAGGGCTGCCAGGGTTACCTAGCCACGATCACCTCCACGGAGGAAACCGCTTTCATCGTCGGCAACCTGCCCGAGGCGTTCCCACCGGGCGCCCGAGGGTTCTGGATCGGCGGTTTCCAGGAACCTGGAAGTGACGAGCCGGCCGGAGGCTGGGCCTGGGTCACGGGTGAGGAGTTCTCCTACACGAACTGGAACGGCGGCGAGCCCAACGACTGGCGCCTGGACTTTCCGGATCTGGGCGAAGACGCGATCCACCTCGCCGACGACGGCGCGGGTCTGTGGAACGACCTGCCGAGCCTCGACGTGACGCCGGGCTATCTGGTGGAGTACGATGCCGGGTGCGCCGCCCAGATTCTGGAGATACCGGTGGGCGTGTGGAACGGGCGTCGGAACACCCCACGGCCCGTCAACCTGCGCAGCCGGGGGGTGATCACCGTCATCGCGTTCTCCACGTCGGTTGCCGACGGTGAGCCAGCGGACTTCGCCGCCGCCGCCATCGACCCTGAGACGGTCACGCTTGGCGATGGTGTGGGCACGGACACGCCCGTAGCGTCGTTGAGGAACGGGCGCCTCAAGATGCGTACGCGCGATGTGGACGGTGACGGAGACATGGACATGGTCTTTCAGTTCCGTACACGAGAGCTGGTCGAGAACGGTGACCTAGGCGCCGAGACGACCGAGTTGATCCTCATGGGCGAGACCACCGAAGGGCAGGCCTTTCACGGCCCGGCGGAGGTGCGGATCGTGCCTTAGCTCGGCTCCACTTTCATATGCACGATCCGGGGAAGGGGTGGCTCTCGCGGGCCACCCCTTCGCATTAGTTGTGGCGGCGGTACTACGATCGGCGCGTAGCCAAACCGTAACCGACTGTCCTGTAGTTGATTACGCGCCGGTATACCGGTTGCAGCAGAATAGCCTCGAAACGGCGCCGGATCCGTCACCCGAGCGCCATCAGCGCGATCTGTCTCGCAGACGAGGCGACAATGGCTGGAACCGAGTCCTGGATCACCGATCCCGACGCACTGCTCGCGCGAGCGGCACTGTGCCAGGAGGCAAAGCGCCTGGTCGCCCTCTACCTGGGGTGCCCGTGGGAGTACGTCGACGCGCACCTGGCTTCGGCCCTCGGCGAAGCGGTGCAACGGCTCCCGGAGGAGGGGCTGAGAAGGGAGCAGGATCGCGTCGTCGCCCGGTCGGTGGCCAGGCTGCTGCCCGACATACCGCGCAATGATCGCCGTCGCCGCGAGATCCAGCAGGCCCTGTCGCGCAGACTGCGCAAGGAAGGCTGATCCTCGGCCTTCAGTCCTGCCCTTCGACGAACTCCAGCACATCCCCAGGCTGATCATCGTGGGCCACCTGCCGTGGCGCGTAGACAAGAGCTCCCGGGAAGTCTTGCTCGACCACCTTCTGCTTCCCGCTCCACGCGTCGATGTCGACTCGGAAGACGGCCGTGCGCCCGAGTTCGTCCGCGCTAATCGGCCGGTAGTCCCGGTAGGGCCGCAGGTGCGGCGCATACTTGTCGAGTAGCAACTGCAGGGCTCGCTCCGCCTCCGATGGGTCTTCGACGACTCGCCCGCGGCCGAAAGCGACGACTCCCGCATACTCTACACTGAACTCGAGCGCTTCGTCGGCGGGGAGGAGCCTGCCCATCTCGAAGGCCGTGAACGCAACGCGCTCGTCCGACTCTACGTTGGAGCGCGTCCTTCCCGTCCTCGCGGTGTGGATGTAGATGCAATGGCCCGCGCCGTCGTAGACGAAGAGGTTCGAGTTGAGGAAAGGTTGGCCATTGGACACCGTTCCCAGCACTCCCGCGGCGGCGTCACGGAGGAACTCTCGGATCCAAGAGTCATCCATGGCCCGGTCTTGCCGGCGCATGCGCGTCGGATCGTCCATCTCACGCCCGCTCGATCCTGCCATTACTCTCTCACTTTCCCCTCATCTCTCCGTCAAAAGCCCAGGCGGAATCCTGCCACCGTGATGATCACGTAGCCCAGGCCGAAACCCAGCTCGGTGAAGCCGATGTATCGCGCCCGAACCGGCTGACGCCGATGCGACGAGAGTCCGCCGCCGGCACGTCCCGCGAGCGCGACCAGCGCCAGGACCGTTAGAAAGGGAGACAGTGCTCGGGCGTACAGAGCTCCGACGGCCGCCACCGCAAGAACGTGCCACAGCCACACGCGCCCACGGGCGATCCGCTCGCCGCGCTCCAGACGCAGCCGCGCGCGTACGTACGAAACGGACGGCACCGACCGCGCCATCATTATGACCCATAGAGCGGCAGCGGCGGGCCAACTCCAGCCCCCGGCCAGCGCGATGGCCGGTGCGGAAGCGGCGAGACCCGCGGGGCCCGCCAGCTCGGGAAGGATGCGACGCGCCTCGTTGCCGAGATCGTAGACGGCATAGACCGCAAGAGCCGGCGAGAGCGCGACGTAGGGGATCAGCGGCTCCAATCCCGACAGGGAGACGGCCGCCGCCAGGGCGCTACCGGCCACTGAGGCATACAGGAGGGCAACGAGGCCGGCGATGCGGTAGCGGGGTGACGTATCGAGCCGGTGCCGGTTCCGGAGAAACATCTTCAACGGGTGCCGAAGCAGGAAAGTAGCGACCGTCATCACCGCCAGCGCGAGGCCGCCGATCGACGGTGCGACCCCCAGACCCAGCAGAAGGGGCTCCGTGAGAAACCCCCACCCACCGTGCTCGATGGGGAAGACGATGGTGCGGAGACGGACTCTTGGCCGGTTCGAGCTCAGTGGAGCGTATCCTCTTCGTCCCAATCGACATCCTCGAGCAGCCGGCGCGATCGGGCCTCGTCGACGATCGTCAGCACCTCGTCCAAGATCTCGGAGAAGCGCACCTGCCCCTGTCCGCGGCGCTCGCTTCTCTCCTCGTCCAACGTCTCCCAGAGGCCGTCCAGGACCGGAAGCGTGTAGAGATCCACCGTCTCCTGGATCAGGTCGACGTCGCCCCTCGCCAGCGCGCGAAACAGCACCGCGAGCTCCGGACGCTCCTTCCCGTCCAGTACATCCGCCACGCCGTTGGCCCACAGGGTGAGCTCGGTTTCCTCGTCGCTACTCATCTCCCTCAAGCCTGATTGCGGGGTCCTTTCCATCCCGAAGACGTCAGCGCGCCGTCGGCGTGCATTCCGCCCGACAGCATGTCACGCGAAGTCGGAAGACGGCAATATGCCCGCCGTCGCTTCCCGGGAAAGTCCCCTCCGGGAGCCTCGCCGAGTTTGGGGTTTGTGGCCGGGGGCTATAAGATGCCGGGGGGGAAGACCTGCCGTTGCGTGCGGGAAGACTAAGCCCATGCAGGAGGATCGATCATGGCCGAGAGCGTCTATAAGGTCATCGAGCTCGTAGGGACGAGCGAAGAATCCTGGGAAAGGGCAGCCACCGCGGCCGTCATGAAAGCAGGCGAGAGCCTGCGCGACCTGCGGATCGCCGAGATCGGCGAGCTGGACATGCTGCTCAGCGACGACGGCCCTGTGCTTTACCGGGCCAAGGTGAAGGTATCCTTCAAGTACGAGGAATAGGCACCGTTCGACAGCGCCAGCCGAGGCCCCCAGGCCGGCGGCTGGGGGCGACAGGCTGATTCTGTCATCACGGGCGTCGGGGGACTCCCGGTCCTCCAGCCCGGAGGGGTGAGCGCGGCTCTGGCCTTAGGTCGGCACGCGCTGGCCACCGGCGAGGCGATGAGAGAACATCTGGCGATAGCCTCGACAATCGCGCTGCTCGCCGCGTGCGGAGGGCCCTCCGGAGATACGGGCTCCCCTCTCGAGGTTGTCGTCTCGTACTCCGAGGAGCACGGAGGGCCCTTCGACGGCAGAGTCCTTCTGCTCGTCGCCTCCGCCGACGACCCGGAGCCCCGGTTCCAGGTTCGAGCGGGCTTGAGCACCGGCCTCGTCTACGGGGTCGACGTGGAGAGCCTGGCGCCGGGTGAGGAGGCGGTCTTTGACGCCGGCGTCTTCGGATACCCGATCCGTAGCCTGGCCGAAATCCCGCCCGGCGAGTACTGGGTCCAGGCGCTCCTGCACAAGTACGAGACCTTCAACCTCGCAACCGGCCACACGGTGAAGTTGCCCATGGACCGGGGGGAGGGCCAGCGCTGGAACCGGGCGCCAGGGAACCTCTACAGCACGGCGCGTAAGATCCGCATCGACCCTTCGCGCTCCGAGACGATACGGATCGTGCTCGACCAGGTGATACCCCCGATCCCTGATCCGCCCGAGACGAAATACATCAAGCACGTCCGCGTCCAGAGCGATCTGCTGACAGAGTTCTGGGGACGGCCCATGCACGTGGGGGCCCACGTGCTCCTGCCCGAGGGCTTCGAGGAGCATCCGGAGGCGCGCTATCCGCTGATGGTATTTCACGGGCACTTCCCGTACGACTTCGGCGGCTTTCAGGAGGAGCCGCCCGAGCCGGGCCTGGCCTGCGAGTACAGCGAGCGTTTCCAGCTCGAGTGCTACAACCGGATCGTCCAGGAGGAGGCGTACGAGTTCTACCGCCAGTGGACGGCGCCCGGCTTCCCGCGCTTCCTTGTGATCGAGGTCCAGCACGCGAACCCGTACTACGACGACTCGTACGCGGTGAACTCGGCGAACCTGGGCCCGTACGGCGATGCCATTCAGTACGAGCTGATCCCCTACGTCGAGGAGCGGTTTCGGGCGATCGGCGAAGGCTGGGCCCGATTCACATACGGCGGCTCGACCGGAGGCTGGGAGGCCCTGGCGGTGCAGGTGTTCTATCCGGATGAGTACAACGGGGCGTTCGCGGCCTGTCCGGATCCGATCGACTTCCGCGAGTACACTCAGGTCGACATCTACGGCGACGAGAACGCCTACTACGACGAGGGCGCGTTCCACCGCCTCAAGCGTCCAGGCCACCGCGACTGGCTCGGCCGGGTGCAGGCGACGTTGGAGGACTACAACCACATGGAGCTGGCGATCGGCACCAGGAGCCGCTCCGGCGACCAGTACGACATCTGGGAAGCGGTCTACTCGCCCATGGGCAGCGACGGCTACCCGGTGCGGATATGGGAGAAGCTCACGGGCGAGATCGACCACGAGGTGGCGGAGTATTGGAGGGAGAACTACGACCTGCGCCACATCCTCCAGCGCGATTGGCCCACCCTCGGACCGAAGCTCGTCGGAAAGATCCACATCTTCGTCGGGGACATGGACAACTACTACCTGAACAACGCCGTCTACCTCATGCACGAGTTCCTGGAGGGCACGACCGACCCCTACTACGAGGGCTACGTGGACTACGGGGATCGGGCTGAGCACTGCTGGAACGGCGATCACGCCAACCCGAACGCGATCTCCCGCCTCCGCTACAACACCATGTATCTGAACCGGATCCTAGAGCGGATCGAGGAGGCCGCGCCGGCGGGAGCCGACCTGACCAGCTGGAGGTACTGAACGGAAGGGCGTACGCGCGCCCGGAGATGTTAGACCCTCCCCCCTCGGGAGGCCAGAATGGAGAAGCCACACCTGTTCTTTGCGGCGCTCTACGGATACGCCGTCTGTTTTGTGGCCGTGATCGTCCTGTTGATCTCGGTGGCCGCCATCGTCAGTTCGGCCATGGAGCTCAGCGATCCGCTGCATGCCAGGGCGTGGATGCAGCGGGAAGGCAGGAGCCTGGCGTCCTACGAGACGTACAAGCTCGACGTCCTCCAGGCGGGCGAGGCGTCGGGAGCGGCCGCCGAGGCGGGACTGGCCCTCGATGACCAGACGATCCGTGCCATGTACGACGCGGAGAGAGCGGACAGGATTCAGACCGTGACCTTCGGCGCCAGGAAGGACATCGTCGTGAGCACGTTCCTGGCCATTCTGTCGATCATCCTGTTTGCCGTGCACTGGCGCTGGGTGCGGCGGCTCAGGCCTGCCGAGTCTGTCCTCGAGAAGGGCGAGCGCTAGGCCGCACGGCGCTTGAACAAGAAGTGGAGTCAGAGGCATGATCGAATACGGGCCTTCCACGTACGGCGATCGCTATGCGGATGTCTACGACGAGTGGCACCCCGGGTCGGAGGTGGAGAATCAGGCCGCCGTAGAGTTCTTGGCCGGCCTGGCAGGCGCGGGCCCGGCTCTGGAGCTCGGGATCGGCACCGGCCGCATCGCGCTTCCGCTGGCGGAACGGGGTGTGGAGGTCGACGGGATCGATGCCTCGGAGGCCATGGCGGCGAAGCTGAGGGCAAAGCCCGGCGGCGACCGGGTATCGGTCACGATCGGCGACTTCTCGGACGTGGACGTGGAGGGCGAGTACGCGCTCGTGTTCGTCGTGTTCAACACGTTCTTCGGCCTGCTCACGCAGGACGAACAGGTACGCTGCTTCCGGAACGTTGCGGCGCACCTGGCGGACGGAGCTGCGTTTGTGATGGAGGTCTTCGTGCCCGACCTCACCCGCTTCGACCGCAACCAGCGGGTCGCGGTGGCGGCGCTCGAGGACAACTCCGCCCGGCTGGAGATGTCGGTCTACGATCCGATGAGCCAGCGGGTGGACGCGCGGATCGTCCGGCTGTCTGGGGAAGGGGCCAGCTTCTACCCCATCCAGGCCCGATTTGCGTGGCCGTCCGAGCTGGATCTCATGGCGCGGCTCGCCGGGATGCGGCTCCGGGAACGCTGGGCCGGCTGGAACCGCGAGCCATTCACGGCCCAGAGCGGCCTCCACGTCTCGGTGTACGAGAAGGCCGGCTCCTGACCCCGCGCCCAGAGCAACAACCAAGGAGGCTCTAATGAAATCCGCATCTCTCCTTGCCAGTTTCTTCCTCGGCTTGATTGCCGTGGGGCATCTCTTCCGCGTCATTGCGGGAACCGACGTGATGGTGGGCGACTGGGTCGTTCCCATGTGGCCGAGCATCTTGGTCTTCATCGTGTTCGGCACGCTGGCCGTCCTGGTGTGGCGGGAGGCGAGCCGCCCGCCGTCCTGAGGACACCCGAGACGGCGCCAGCCTGTCCCAACCATGCGTTCCGGCGGCCGTACAACCTATCGCCGGGCACCTGCGTCCGGGGCGGGAACAGCCACCGGCTTATCCCGGTAGAAGACGCGATCGCCGGGGGCCATCCGCCTCCCGGTCGCACACGGATGACATCCAGAGGAAAGCGAATGCCGCTATACGATTACTACTGCTCGGCCAACGGACAGACCGTTGAGGTGCGCCACGGCATGTTGGAGTCCGTCGAGACCTGGGGCGATGTCTGCGAGCTCGCGGGGCTGGAGCAGGGTGTGACCGCCGCGGAGGCCCCGGTGGAGCGGAAGGTGTCGGCGGGAGTTCCTCTCACCGGCCGCTCGACGAGTTCCGGCGCCGACTCCGGTCCCGCCCCGTGCGGGCCGTCCTGCGGCTGCGCCTGGGACGCCTAGAGATCGGAGATCCGGAAGCCCCCAACCGAAAGCCGCTTGAGTCCTTCTGACAGCGCCGGCCAGGGTCACCCAGCCGCGTCCGGGGAATCCCCCCAGTCAGCTCCGCAGACGGCGTCGCCGAGCTCCGAATGGAACGGGGGAATCTGATGTTCGTCAACGCGCCGGGCGACGCGGAACCCGGAGGTGCCTGAATCCGTACGGAATGGCGATCCAGGCTCCGAGGATGCAACACGTACCGGGAGGGGAAGGGTGATGACGAGAGCGAGTGCGTTTCTGGCGCTGGGCTTGGCCGTGGCGGCGGCCGGATTCACGGCGGTCACGAAGGCCGATGCGGCATCGCCTCCCGCGGCGAGTCCACCTGCCGCATCCACAACTGACGTTCAATACCGGGTCACCTTCGACCGGACCAGCGCGGCGGCCCGGACAATTCAGGTCGACATGTCGTTCGACGTCTCGAGCACCGAACCGGTCGTCCTTTCCATCCCCGCGTGGACTCCGGGCTCCTACGAGCTGGACAACTTCGCTCGCTACATCTCGGGCTTCTCGGCGGAGTCCGGCGGCGCGCCCATCGACTGGGACAAGGCCGACTATGACAGCTGGCGCGTACACCCTCCGGCCGTCGGTCGGGTCACCGTCCGCTTTGACTACAGGGCCGACACGCTCGACACGGGAATGGCGGACTCGAGGGACGACTTCGCCTTCTTCAACGGCGCCAACGTCTTCCCGTACCCGGAGGGGCAGGGCTTCGACTTCCCGGCGCGGGTCTCCGTGACCACCGAGTCCGACTGGCTGATCGCCACCGCGATGGAGAGTTCAGGCGCCCGCGGTGAATACAAGGCCGGGAGCTACCACGACCTGGTTGACATGCCGTTCTTCGTTGGCCGGTTCGACCTGGACAGCGCCCTCGTCGCGGGCCGCTGGTACCGGCTGGGCACGCATCCGGAAGGGGCCCTCGCCGGCTCGGACCGAGAGCGGCTATGGGAGGACATCCAGGCCATGGCCGCGCCCATGGCCGACGTGTTCGGCGAGACGCCCTGGGACGACTACACGATCCTGGCGTTGTTCGAGGACGGTTACCCGGGCGGCAGCGCTCTCGAGCACCAGAACTCGCACCTCGGAATCTACGCTCCGGGGCTCATCCAGAGTCCGGTTCTTCCCCTGGTCGTGGCACACGAGATCTTCCACGCCTGGAACGTCAAGCGCCTGCGCCCGGAGGAACTGTGGCCGTACGCCTACGACCGTTCCCAGCCCACAACGCTGCTGTGGGTGAGCGAAGGGATCACCGACTATTACGCCGACCTGGCGTTGGTACGCGGCGGGATCATCGAGCCGGAAATGTTCTACAGACTGGCCACCTTCAAGATCACCCAGACGGAAGACGCCGGGCCGATCGCACTGGAGGATGCCTCGCTTTCCACCTGGATAGAGCCCGACGACGGGACGGCATTCATCTACTACCCAAAGGGATCGCTCGCCGGGCTGCTTCTGGACATCCTCATTCGCGACGCCACGGACAACCGGTCCTCGCTCGATGGGGTCATGCGCGATTTGTATCGGAGCGAGTTCAAGGCCGGCTCCGGCTTCACGGAGGAAGAGTGGTGGGACGCCGTGAGCCGTGCTGCGGGAGGTCGGTCGTTCGACGAGTTCCGCGAGCGCTACATCGACGGGCGAGATCCCTATCCGTGGAACGAGATCCTGCCTCTCGGCGGTATGACCGCGGCCACGACCACGCAGCGTCAGCCGCTCATCGACGCGCAGATCGAGGGCGACGGAGAAGGGGTTAGAGTGACCAGTGTGGCGGCGGGCAGCCCCGCGGAAGCCGCGGGAATCAGCCCCGGCGATTACGTGCTCCGCGTCGGTGAAATCGAGGTCGAGGACACGAGCTTCGCCGCCGAGTTCCGGCGCCGCTATGCGGAGGCTCCGGAGGGCACGTTGGTCGAGATCGAGCTGCTTCGAGACGGACGCCGGATCACGACCGAGACCGAGATCGAGTTCCGGGAGAGCGCTTCCTACCGGGTGGAGGAGGATCCCGACGCCTCGGACCGGGCCAGCCGGATCCGCGACGGGATCCTGACGGGGACGGTGCAAGGATGAGTTCGGCCGGACGAATCGACCTCGACGAAGCGATCGTCATGCTGGCTTGCACCCCCGGGGTGCTCCGTGCCATGCTCGCCGACCTTCCGGAGCGGCTCGTCTACGGCACCGAGGGCGGCGAGTCATGGAGCCCCTACGACGTCGTCGGGCATCTGATCCACGGCGAGAAGACGGACTGGGTGCCACGCCTGAGGATCATCCTCACCGAGGGCGAGACGCGGCCGTTCGAGCCGTTCGACCGGTTCGCGCAGTTCGAGGAGCCGAGAGAAGAATCGCTGGACGAGCTACTGGACGAGTTCACCCGGCTCCGCGCGGGCAACGTCGCGGTCCTCCGTGAGCTGGCTGCGGCGGGGATCGACCAGGGGCGCGCGGGGACGCACCCGGAGCTCGGCCGCGTGACGGCAGGCGAGCTGCTCTCCACCTGGGTGGTGCACGATCAGGGGCACGTCGCTCAGATCGCCCGGACGGTGGCGAGGCAGTACACGGACCAAGTAGGCCCGTGGCGGGCGTACCTTCCGGTGCTCGAGCGCGGCTGAGAGGACCACGTGCGCCTGGTGCTTGACCGCGCTAGCTGGTACTTGGGCGCGATTCGCCTGGTTCTCGAGTCGAGAAACATCCTTTCCTCGCCTGAGTTGCGGCGCCTGCGGCAAGCCCAACTCCGCGGGTCCCATACCGAGATTACCGTGAGAGGACGCCGCATCGTCTTCGAGCCGTCCTTCCCTCCCAACCGATGCGGCATGACGCTGGCTGGGGAGAACGGGTTCATTCTGGGTCCGCGGGCATTCGCTTCCCGAGAAGACCTGGCCCGGACCGTGCTGCAGGAGCTGTTTCGTCTCGATCACGGCGAGGCTGGAAGCGCCGTCGACAAACAGCGGGCCCTGCGCCGCACCCGCGCCGCACAGCGATTCACGGAACGGGCGTACAGTCTAGGCCGGATTACGCGACTTCTCTGACCCTACGGCCAGATCCCGCGCCGCAGCGTGACGTCGGCGACCCGTTTGACGGCGAGGATGTAGGCCGCCATCCGCAGGTCCACCTTGTCGAGCGGGTCGTTGCCGCGGCCAAGCTCCTCGCGCTTCGTGCCGATCTCGGCCAGCGAGCTGTTGATCCTCTCCTGGGTGTCCATCACGGCGTCGGTGGCCTTGTTCATCTTCCTGACCAGCTTCGCGTTCACCTCTTCCTCGTCCCACTGCTCGTTCTCTATGTTCTGGACCCATTCGTAGTAGCTGACGGTGACGCCACCCGCGTTGGCGAGGATATCCGGCAGCACCGGAATGCCCTTGCCGAACAGAATCCGGTCCGCGCCCGGCGTGGTCGGCCCGTTGGCGGCTTCGGCGACCACCTTCGCCTTCACCTCGTCGGCGTTGTCCATCCGGATCTGGTTCTCCAGCGCGGCCGGGATCAGGATGTCGCACTCGATACCCAGCAGCTCCTCGTTGCTCACCTCCTCGGTGCCGGCGAACCCGACCACCGACTCCGTCTCCCTCTTGTGTGCCAGCGCCTCGCTCGGATCGAAGCCGTCCGGGGAGTAGATTCCGCCGCGCGAGTCGCTGACTGCGATGATCCTCGAGCCCTGCTCGGCATAGAGCTGCGCGGCGATGGAGCCGGCGTTTCCGTAGCCCTGGACGACCACGGTGGCGCCGTCCACCGAGTCGAGGCCGGGGACGAGACCCCGCGACAGGGCGTGCTGGGTGCAGAACAGGCAGCCCCGGGAGGTGGCCTCGTTGCGGCCGAAGGAACCGCCCATGTCCACCGGCTTGCCGGTGACGACGGGGAGGTTGTTCCGGCCCGTGTGCATCATGTCATAGGTGTCGAACACCCAGGCCATGGTCTCGGCACTCGTGTTCACATCCGGCGCGGGGATGTCGGAGTGGGGACCGATGTTGTCGCCCAACTCCGCGATGAACCGGCGGGTGATCTTCCGGAGGTCGTCCTGAGTGAGCTGCTTGGGATTGCAGACGACTCCTCCCTTGGCGCCCCCGAATGGGATGTCCAGGACGCTGCACTTCCAGGTCATCCACGCGGCGAGCGCCCGTACCTCGTCCGCGGTGACATCGGGGTGGTAACGGATTCCGCCCTTGCCCGGGCCTCTGGCCCGGTTATGCAGCACCCTGTAGCCGGTGAAGTTGCGGACGGTTCCGTTGTGCGTCTCGATGGGGAACTCGGTGATGATCACCCGCTCGGGTCGGATCAGGTACTCGACCAGTCCCTCCTGCAGTCCGGGAAGGTACCGGATCGCGTACTCGAACTGTTGCTGGGCGATATGAAACGGATTCAGGTCTTCCTGCACCGGTGCCATCGTGGCTGTCACTGGGGCGCTCATGGCGGGTCTGCCTTCGTATGAATCTTCCCGAGGAAGAGAGGGGCGCGTTCTGGTCGCTCCGAGATGGGGCACAATCTACATGCCTGCGGTTCCTGGCGGGAGCGGTTGCTGTCGTGTTGAGAGGCGACGTTCGCTTCTGAAGATCATGCGCCGGTCGCACCGACGGGTCGGGTCGGACGCACCGCCCTTCCCCGGTCCCGTACAATCAGTGATACTGGGGCCGTACTGTTCCGAGCCCCAGCAAGGAGGACCCGTGCCCAGGACGATCGTGATCACCGGATGCAGCACCGGTTTCGGCTACATTGCGGCGCTTCGCTTTGCGCGGCAGGGAGACCGGGTCTACGCCACCATGCGGGGCGTGGACGGCAAGAACCAGGAGGCCGCGGGAGCGCTGCGCTCGGCCGCCGCGGAAGAAGGAATCGACCTGCGCGTGCTCGAGATGGATGTCACCTTGGACGCCTCCGTGAACGCGGCGGCTGAGACCGTCCTCTCTGAGTCGGGGGCGCCGGACGCCGTGATCAACAACGCGGGCCAGATGTACATGGGCCTGACCGAGGCGTTCACCCCGGATGAGCTGGCACGGCAGCTGGACGTGAACGTGGTCGGAATCCACCGGGTCTCGCGCGCCTTCCTGCCCGCGATGCGGGAGAAGGGCGATGGTCTGATCATCAACCTCAGCTCGGTCGCGGGCCGGATGGGCGTGCCGCTTTTCGGCGTCTATCACGCCAGCAAGTGGGGAGTGGAAGGATACTCCCTCGGCTTCCGCACTGAGCTCGCTTCGACTGGCGTGGACATGGTGGTCGTCGAGCCGGGTCCGTTCACGACCGAGCTCTTCCCTCGCACCCCCACTCCCACGGACGAGGACCACCGGGCCGCGACCTATCCGGCTGAGCTGCACCAGGCGACCGCGAACATGGGGGTGGCTTTCGAGCAGATGTTCGAGGGAGACGAGGTCGACACGGACCCGGACCGCGTCGTGGACCGCTTCGTCGAGCTCGTCGACATGGCTCCGGGGACCCGCCCCTTCCGAAGCGTCGTGGGGTTCGACTTCGGCGTCGTCAACCCGATGAACGAAGCTGCCGGGCCGCTCTACGCGCAGCTGTGGGAGGCCATGGGGATGGCGGAGGTAGCGAAGATTCGACCAAGCCGGTGAGGAAGATATCTTCCCGGATCTGAGGTATCGAGGCAATGCTCAAGGCCTTGGATAAGACCGTTCAGCGAATACCGAGGCAGCCGCAGAACGACGTGGAGCAGGAGATCGAAAATATCAGGCTGGCTCGTCAGGGAGGCGGACGACGGGCCTGACCGGGATTCGGCGTCAGGATCGGCGCCGCAACATCTCCCTCATAACCAGCACATCCTGTCGATCCTGCGGTCGATCCGACGCCTCCTTCGACCGGACGATGTCCTCGAGACTCGCGGCCTGCAGGCTGACGCCGAATGCCTCGTAGTCGAGCGCGTTACGGGCGAGATCGTCGTAGCCCTCGGTCCCGGACGGTGCGAACGCGAGGTCCAGCCGACCAGCCGACGTCACCAGGTTCCACATCTCGGCGCGAGCCAGGACCTGAGCCGAGCACTCGAACGGCAACCCCTCGGGGACGCCTTCTGTGAAGACCCTCGCGTCGAGCTGACGGAGAGCACTCGCCAGCCGCCCTAGGTTGTCCGTGTCGCGTGCCGGCGTGATGTCCGCGTCGGCTGTTACCCGCGGGAATCCCTGCAATCGCGCCGCGAGCGCACCGATGAGCACGTAGCGCACCTCGTGCTCCGCAAGGACGCGGATCAGCGTCTCCGGGTCGAAAGGGGCGAGATCAGACACGGCGCGCTGCCGCCTCGAAGCGACTCAGGTTGGCGACCTCCCGGAGTCGTTCCTCCGGTGTGAGTCTCAGTATTCTCTCGACGTCGTACAGCATGTGCGTGTCCACGGTAGGGAAAGGCTCTAAACGGGCCATCAACTCGAAGCCGGCAGCGGCAAGCAGCCTCGCGAGCGTTCCCGAGCTCGGGTCTGTGTTTCCGCGTTCGATGCGAGCCACCACGGACTGCGCCGTGCCGGCCCGCCCTGCGAGATCGCGCTGTGTCAGGCCGGCCCGCTGTCTTGCCTCACTCAAGAGTGCACTGGGGTACGTCGCCATGCCCGAATGATAGCAAATTAGCTATCAAAGCGCAAGCCACGAATCATGCCGGCTGGCTGACGACCGAATCCTCCCGTAACTTCGCTCTCGTCCACGGCCCAGGGGGGTCTTCCTCGCCGATCCACGAGAGCCATGACCTCAGATCAGAATCTGGCACAGGGTGCCGGCGCCGGATTGAAACCTCCACCGCCTGCGGTCTTTCGCTGGGTCGTGCTGGTGGTGATCAGCCTCGCGATGTTCGGCAACTACTACGTCTACGACGCGATCAGCCCGATCGCCGACCTGCTGCGTGACCAGCTGGGCTTCTCGGACAGCCGCATCGGCACGCTGAACGCGATCTACAGCTTCCCGAACATCATCATGGTCCTGATCGGCGGGATCATCATTGACCGGATCGGCGTGAAGAAGGCGACGCTCCTGTTCGGGGTCCTGTGCTTCGTCGGGGCCGCCGTCACGGCGGCGACTGGCGAGTTCGTGGTCATGGCCGCGGGTCGCTTGATCTTTGGTGTCGGTGCGGAGTCGCTGATCGTCTCCGTGACCGTCGGGATCGCCCGTTGGTTCAAGGGCCGCGAGCTCAGCTTCGCGTTCGGCGTTAACCTGACGATTGCCCGGCTCGGCTCCTACCTGGCCCTCAACTCGCCCTCGTTGGCCCGGCCGGCGTACGAGAACTGGCAGTGGCCCCTGTTCATCACGGTCGGGTTCGCCACGTTCTGCGTCGTCGGTGCGCTGCTCTACTGGGTGCTGGAGGACCGGGCGGAGAAGCGCTACGACCTCGGCGAGGCAGGCGAGACGGAAAAGGTCGAATGGGGCGACCTGTTCAGCTTCGGGCGGTCCTACATCTGGGTGGTTCTCCTGTGCGTGACCTTCTACTCTGCGATCTTCCCGTTCCAGACCTTCGCCATCAAGTTCTTCCAGGATGCGCACGGTGTGACTCGCGAGCACGCCGGCTTCCTCTCCAGCATCATCACGCTGTTCTCGATGATCTTCACGCCGTTGTTCGGCCTGTGGGTGGATCGGGTTGGAAGACGGTCGCTGTTCATGATGTTCGGTTCGATCATGATCGTTCCCGTCTACCTGGTCATGGCCTACACGTCGGTCTCGCTCACCATACCGATGGCCGTGATGGGAATCGCCTTCTCGCTCGTTCCCGCCGTGATGTGGCCGTCGGTGGCCTACCTCGTGGAAGAGGCGAAGCTGGGGACGGCGTACGGCCTGATGACGATGATCCAGAACATCGGCCTGTTCAGCTTCAACGTCATGATCGGGTGGGCGAACGACTACTCAGGCGCGAGCGCCACCAACCCCGGTGGCTACGCCCTCGGCATGTGGATCTTCTCAGTCCTCGGGTTCCTCGGCTTCTTCTTCGCGTTCATGCTGCGGCGCGAGGAGACCGGCCCACACGCGCATGGGCTGGAGACGATCACCGTGAAGTCCACGCGGGAGGCGGCTGAGGGGGGGGCGGCGGGATGAGGCTCACTTCCCGCGGGCTCGCACTGGCGGGATTGGCGATGCTCGTCCTTCCGGCCGCGGCCCGTGGGCAGGAGGAGGCAGGGAGAGAGATGGGATCGATAACGGATGTGGCCGGCGTGAAGGTCGGCCACCACACCCTGTCGGAGCGTCCGACAGGCTGTACGGTGGTCCTCACAGAGGCCGGGGCCGTCGGCGGGGTGGACATCCGAGGCGGCGCCCCGGGCACCCGCGAGACGGCCCTCCTGGACCCGGTCAACACTGTCGATGTCGTGCACGCGATCGTGCTCTCGGGCGGGAGCGCGTTCGGTCTCGATGCCGCCTCCGGAGTCGTGCGCTACCTCGAGGAGCAGGGAATCGGGTTCGAGTTCGCCGGAGCGACGGTGCCCATCGTGCCAGCCGCGATCCTGTTCGACCTGGCGGTCGGCGGCGCGCCGGAGATCCGTCCCGATGCCGAGTGCGGCTATGCCGCCGCCTCGTCCGCCGCACCCGGTCCCGTGGCCGGTGGCACTGTCGGCGCCGGCGCCGGAGCCACCGTTGGCAAGCTCGCGGGCTTGAAGCGCGCGATGAAGGGCGGCGTCGGCACGGCCTCCGTCATCCTCCCCGGCGGGCTCGTCGTCGGAGCGCTGGTCGCGGTGAATTCGCTGGGTGACGTCATCGACCCTTCCACCGGCGAAGTCGTCGCGGGAGTACGCACGGAGGATGGGACCGGCCTCGCCGACGCCCGTCGGCTCCTGAGAGAGCGCACCGGCGTCCCGGGGATCGGGGAGAACACGACCATCGGAGTGGTCGCCACCAACGCCAGTCTCACCCCGGCGCAGGCGACGAAGCTGGCACAGATGGCGCAGGACGGACTGGCCCGGGCGGTCTACCCGGCCCACACACCGCGGGACGGGGACACCATGTTCGCCCTCGCCACCGGGCAGCTCGAGGGCGAGCCGGATCTGACCGTGATCGGCTCGGTCGCAGCGGACGCCGTGACCGAGGCCGTTCTGCGAGCGGTCCGCTCTGCGACAGGGGTCGAGGGCATTCCTTCGGCGACCGAGCTGGGTTCCGGACGTTGAGCCGTCCCGCTCCGTGAGCGCGCTCTCCTTCCCGCGCCGGCTCGAGCGTTGAACCAGCACCTCCTCTTCCTGCTTCTGTACTCGGCGGGGCTGATCTTCCTCGGGCTGTGGATCGGACGCCGAGTCAGGCACAGCGCCTCTTTCTTCGTCGCCGGGCGCCGCCTCGGCCCGGTGCTCATCTTCGCTACCATCCTGGCAGCCAACATCGGCGCCGGGTCGACGGTGGGAGCCGCCGGGCTGGGGTACCGCGACGGCGTGAGCGCCTGGTGGTGGGTGGGCTCGGCCGCGATCGGCACTCTGCTCCTGGGCCTGTGGATCGGGCCCAGGATATGGCGGGTCGCGAAGGAACACGACCTGTACACGGTGGGCGACTACCTGGAGCGCCGGTACGGCCCCAGCGTGCGTGGGATCGTAGCCGCCATCCTGTGGCTGGCCACCCTGGCCATTCTCGCGGGCCAGCTGATCGCCTTCGCGTGGATCCTGGAGGCCGTAGCCGGCGTGCCCAAGGTCGTAGGCTGCCTGATCGCAGGCGGGGTGATGACCGTCTACTTCACGGCGGGCGGACTCCTCAGCTCGGCGTGGGTCAACCTGGTCGAGCTGGCGGTGCTCATGGTGGGGTTCGCCGTGGCGCTGCCCTGGGCGCTGGCCGGGGCCGGCGGATGGGAGGCCGTGGTGGCCGCCGCGCCCTCCACGCCCGGCTACCACAGCTTCTGGCAGGGTGGTGCTTCCGGCGTAGTCTACCTGGCGCTGCTCGTCCCGGCGTTCCTCATCTCCCCTGGCCTCATTCAAAAGGTCTACGGCGCCCGGAACGAAAGGACGGTCCGGGTCGGAGTTACGGCGAGCGCATTGGCGCTGCTGGCCTTCGCGGCGCTGCCACCGCTGTTCGGGCTCATCGCTCACTCGTACGCTCCGGAGCTTGCGAACCACGAGCTCGCCCTGCCCACCGTGCTGACCCTGGGACTGCCGGCCGCCGTGGGCGGCATCGGTCTCGCGGCGGTGTTCTCGGCCGAGCTGAGCTCAGCGGACGCGATCCTGTATATGCTGGCCACCTCGCTGTCGAAGGACCTGTACAAGCGCTTCGTACGGCCGCAGGCGGACGACCGTGAAGTCCTGCGGGTGGCCCGGGCGGCGGCGATACTGGGTGGAGGACTCGGCGTGCTTCTGGCGATTGTCCTGCCGTCGGTGATCGGCGCGCTCAGCGTCTTCTACACGGTCCTTGGCGTGAGCCTCTTCGTTCCCGTGGTTGTCGGCCTCCACTCGCGCAGACCGGGCACCCCGGAGGCGCTGGCGGCTATTGGAGGCGGCGTGGCAACGGTCCTCGGGGCTCGGCTGGCGGGCATGTCGGGAGAGTTTGCCTGGTACGCCACCTGGCTCGGGATCTTCGTCTCCGCGGCCCTGTTCGCTCTGGTCCTTGCGCTTCGGTTGTTGCCGGCGAGACGCTCAAGCTCCTGAGCCGCGCGCCTAACCCAGGCCGTGGTCACGTCTCGCTCGGGTGCCGAATCCGGTAGATTGCTCATCGCCGCTACTCGGATTCCGAGTCTTGATCGATCAAGCGGGCCGGAGGCTTCGCGGGATGACCAGCGTCGCCACCATCGACTTCCACGTAACGTCGGAGTGCAGCCAGGAGTGTCCCTACTGCTGGGGCCCCCAGGACTACGAGAACCCGGTGGACACCCCGACCGCCGAGGCCATCGTCCGCAAAGTCGCCGGGACCGGCGCCCGGCGGATCGTCTTCACGGGTGGCGACCCGCTGCAGCGCTCCGATATTGGGCGTCTGGTCCTGGTAGCCAAAGAGAGCGGGCTCGAGGTGGCCTTGTCCACCACCGGCGACGAGCTGACGCGCGAGTTTCTCAGCGAATACGGGCCCGCCATCGACCTCATCTCGCTACCCCTGGACGGTGCCTCGGAGGAGATCTCGTCCATCACGAAGGAGCCCGGCCACTTCGCTGCCATCATTCGTGGCCTGGAGCTTCTGGCGGAGTTCCCGGCCATCGACGTCAAGGTCGCGACGCCCGTCACCCGTCATAACATCCACGCCGTGCCGGCCATCGTCCGCCTGCTGGACAAGCACGCCGACCGGATGCCCAACCGTCTGTTCTACAACGTTTTCCAGGTCTTTCCCCGCGCCATGAGCGAGGTCGACTGGGACGAGCTGGTTGTGAGCGCTGAGGAGTTCGCCGGGCTGCGCAACGCGATCGGGGCGGAGCCGCACCGGCTCCGTATCAACTGGCTGGATCACGCGACGCTCGACCGGCTGTACGTGATGATATTCCCCGACGGTAGCCTCACCATCCCGTCGGGATCCAGCTTCCGCTTCTACGGAGCGTTTCTGGAAGTCGAAGACCTGGAGGCTCTCCTCGGCAGCTCCGACTTCGACGCTCCGAAGCACCTCGAGCACGCGAAGGGGTGGGAGAGGGGCCTCTCGTGCTCGGATTGGGCACCGGAGACATGAATTCGCGCCGTTCGCTGATCGCCGAGCTCGCGCTAGGGCCCGCTCGCTAGACGGCGTCCAGCGCTTGCCCGAAGTCCTCCAGCAGGTCCTCCGTCCCCTCCACGCCCACCGAGAGCCGGATCAGGCTATCGGAGATCCCCGCGGCGAGGCGCTCCTCACGCGTGAGTCCGAGGTGCGAGGTCGTCGCGGGTATCGTCGCCAGGCTCTCCACGCCGCCGAGGCTGGGAGCGACTATCGGGATCGTCAGCGCATCCATGAAGCGCTGTGCCTCCTCGCGATCCCCGTCGATCTCGACGCTCAGCATGCCGCCGAAGCCGTCGAACAGCTCCGTCGCCCGCTGGTACCCGGAGTTCGACTCGAGCCCCGGGTAGTTGACCCTCTTCACCTTCGGATGCGCCTCCAGGGTCCGGGCGATCGCCAGGGCGCTGTCGCTTTGCCGCCGGACCCTGAGCGCCAGAGTCTTGAGGCCCCGGTGGAGCAGAAAGCAAGCGTGCGGATCGAGGGCGCCGCCGGTCAGGGTGAGAGTGCGCTTCACCCGCTTCACCAGGTCCGCCCGACCGATGACCGCGCCGCAGACGATGTCGGAGTGTCCGCCCAGGTACTTCGTACCGCTGTGCACCGAGAGGTCGAACCCGATCTCCGGCGGCCGGAAGTTGATCGGGCTGGCGAAAGTGTTGTCGATGATGGTGACCAGGTCGTGCCCGCGGGCGAATGCGACCACGGCCTCCAGGTCGGCCACCTGGATCAGCGGGTTCGTGATGCTCTCCACGTAGATCGCCTTCGTCTCCGGGCGCAGCTTCGCTTCCCACGTGTCGGGCTTCTCGCCGTCGATGAAGTCGAAGGCGAGCCCGTGATCGACGAAGTGGCGGCTCACGAACTCCATGGTGCCGCCGTACAGACAGTCCTGGAACAGGACGTGGTCGCCCGCCGAAGCGACCGAGAAGATCGCGCTGGTGATGGCGGCCATGCCGCTGGCCGTGACGAGAGCTGCCTCCGCGTTCTCGAGCGCCGCCAGCTTGTCGTGCAGCACCTGGTGGTTGGGCGTGTTGTTGAGGCGGATGTACTTGAGGTCGTGGTAGTCGGTTTCGCCCGCGTACTCGTAGTTGGCCGACTGGAAGATCGGCATCGACACCGCCCCGTGTACCCGAGGCACCAGCTCGCCTGCGTGAATCAGCTTCGTGTCGATGGAAGCGCCGTTATTCCGCATTCTACTCACCTTTCCCGCTCCAAGGCCCTGGTACTTGCCCGCGTCCACCTTACTCGCGGGGTGTCGAAGCCTGCCAGTCCTCGGCCGGGTCGGGTGCGTCGATCAACTCCGCGGCCCCTGTCTCATCGGGTCGCGACGAGTCCGCGTGACCGGTCAGCGCCAGGAGCGCGGTTGCCAGTGCGAGCAGCGCGGAGGCGATGAACAACACCCTCTTGAGCACCTCCACGCCGCGGTGGGACGAGCACAGATAGGCCAGCGCATCGGCCGCCGTCAGGCCCGGTGCGGCTATCGTCGTCATGGTCTCCTCCTCGTCGTGCATCGACCTTCCAACCTTGACAGTTCGTCATAACCAGTTTAATTAGCTTTAGTGGTTATAATATGCAGGCGTCCGTCTAACCTGTCAAGGGTATTAAGATGGTTAGCACGAGCACAGCAGAGAACGGAGTCGCGTCGCCGCGGGAGAAGCGTGCCGAGTACGAGTTCGACCTCTCCGGCGGCCGTCTGTGTCTCGACTTCGTGAACACGGTGAGCGGCCGAGACACCGTGCCGGTGGAGCACCTCAACACGTACGCGGATCTCGTCGCCTGGGGGCTGCAGACGGGGGACCTGAGCGGCGCCAAGGCCGAGGCGCTGCTCCGCGAGGGCCGCCGCTCGCCGAAAGAGGCCGCCCGCATTCTCCGTGAGGTGCTCCGTGTACGGGAGGTGCTGTACCGGGCCTTCCTGGCCGTCGCCGGTGGGGATGAGCCAAGGCGCGCCGACGTCGATGCGCTGAACGCGGCTCTCGGGAGGGCGATGGCGCGGGCCAGAATCGAGGCCGAGGGTGCGGCTGACGCCTGCTGCGGCTGGTGCTGGGACGACGACCCGTACGCGCTGGACCGCCCTCTATGGCCGGTGCTTCGCTCGGCGGCCGAGCTGCTCACCTCGGACGAGGCATCCCGTGTCCGGGTGTGCGACGCCGAGACCTGCCAGTGGCTGTTCATCGACACCAGCCGCAACCGCAGCCGGCGCTGGTGCGACATGAAGGTGTGCGGCAACCGGGCCAAGGCACAGCGTCACTACCGGAAGATGAAGGCCGGCGCGTGAGTTCGGACGACCGCGCCGTCTGGGAGGAGCTTCCGGAGCTCCCGTCGCCCGTGTACGGGATCGACGAACGACCTCCGACGGCATGGGAGACGCTGCTCTACGGCTGGCAGCACACGCTGGTGGACATCTCCCCCTTCGTACTTCCCCTTGCCGTCGCCGCGGCTATCGGCATGACGGCCGCCGAGTCGGGCCGCTTCATCAACTTCTGCCTGTTCTCCATGGGTCTCGCGACCCTGATCCAGACCACCATCGGCAACCGCCTCCCGATCATCCAGGGACCCTCGGCGACCCTCACCGGAACGCTGGCGCCGGTGGCGGCGCAGCTGGGGCCGGCGGCGATGTGGGGTGCGGCCTTCGCCGGAGGCCTGGCGGAGATGGTCTTTGGCGCGTCCCGCGTCCTGGGGGCGCTCCGCAGCCTGTTCCCGCCGGTCGTGGCCGGAGTCGTGGTCCTGACGATCGCCCTGGCGCTCGGTGACGTGGCCGTCCGGCTGACGGTTGGCGACGGCGGGGCGGGCAACTTCCTGCTCGGGGCGCTCGTGATAGCGCTGATTCTCTTCATCCAGTTCCGACTCGGCAAGGTCTTCGGGGGCGTGCTCGCCCGCGGCGCCATCTTCTTCTCGATCTGGATCGTCGGCATCGGCGTGGGCGGCGTGCTCGGCCTGGTGGATTGGGAGCTCGTGGCGGAGCGTCCCTGGCTGGCGCTGCCCGGACTGTTCCCGTACGGCGGTCCAGGCTTCGGCTGGGAGTTCGGCGCGGCGGCCGTGCTGGCGGTGCTCGCGGGCTACTTCGGATCGATGGTGGAGTCGCTGGGAGACTACGCGGCCACCGCGGCCGTCGCGGGAGAGCGCTACACCGTCCGGCACATGAACCGGGGAATCTTCGCCGAGGGGCTCGGCAGCGCCCTCGCCGCCTGCTTCGGCGGCCTGCCGTGCACCAGCTACACCCAAAACATAGGCATCATCGCGGCCACCAGGGTGGCCAGCCGGGTCGTGGTGCAGGTGGCGGGCTGCTCTACGGCCTGAGCCCCAAGTTCGGGGCCCTGCTGGTGGCGATGCCGCGACCGGTGCTCGGCGGCGTCTTCATCCTGGTCTGCGGGATGATCGCCGTGTCGGGCATCCGCCTCCTGGCGACGGCTCGGCCGACGCCGGGCAACAACGTGGTCGCAGGCGCCACGCTTATCGTCGCCATCGGCCTGCCGGCCTACGTCCGCTACGTCCTCGGCCCCGAGTGGCTGGACTCCGTTCCGCCGCTGGCGGGTCTTGTGGTGGCCAACCCCGTCGTGCTGGCCGTCCTCCTCGGCGTCGGCCTGCATGCGATTCTCAACCTGCCGGCTTCTCGGCCGTCATCATGACCGCCTTGACTCCGTAGGCCTCGGCCGCGTCCCGCGTCGACGCCTTGCGGAACCGAAAGCCAGGCACGGCCGCCGAGCGGGTGCGGGTGAAGCCCGCCTCTTCAAGCAGCCCGAACATCTCTCCCTCCAGGAGAGCGCCTCCGATTCAGCTGGCCCACAGCTTGGGATCGTTGACGATCGATTGAGACAGCTGTTTGGCGCTCACGATGTCCGTGATCGAGATCCGACCGCCCGGCCTCAGGACCCGGAACATTTCCTCCACCACCCGGCGCTTACGGAACGAGAGGTTGATCACGCCGTTCGAGATGATGACGTCCACCGAGGCGTCGGGGAGCGGGAGGTCCTCCATGCGGCCCTCGTGGCACTCCATCGCCGAGCCGGTGGCCGCCGCATGGGCCTGGGCCTTGAGGCACATCGAGGGATTCAGGTCCACGCCGATCACGCCTCCCTCCGGACCGACTTGCGAGGATGCGACGATCGCGTCCAGTCCGGCCCCGCTCCCCAGGTCGAGCACGGTCTCGCCCGGCTGGAGGTTGGCTCGCTCGTGCGGATTCCCAACCCCGGCGAACGAGTCGAGGGCACCGGCCGGTGCACGATCCAGCCATTCGGGCTTGTAGCCGAACATCTCAGCCGCTTCGCGGCCGTGGAAGAAGTGAAACTCGCCCTCGGGATTGTCGGCGACCTCTTCGTACATGCGTATGATCTCGTCCTTGAGGACGACCTCGAGGGACGCCTGCTGGTCGGCGGCGTTCGTCATGATTCGGCTCGCTCTGGCCTGTAACGGAAGCGGCTCTGTTCGGACACCCTACTCAAAGCCGGCGCACGCATCGCGTCAAGTGGCGTGTCCTCAGGGGCGCCCGAGTTCGAGGGTCGCTCACGTCTGGAATACCCCGTCCTCGATCGCCGTCTGCCGCCACCGCACGGCGTGCTCCTTGCCCTTCACGCCAGCCGTTTCTCCCGAGGCGTAGATCACCTCGTAGAGCTGGTACTGGTCGCGTTCGCCCGTCTCGGGATCCTCCGGCGCAGTCGTCCGGGTCCCATACCGCTCGACCCGGGTCCGGATCCCGATCAACTGGCGGATCGCCATGATCGAATCGATGAACCTGAAGACTGCCAGGGCGATGGGGGCCGTCGGTCCTGCTGCGTCGGCCCACATCCGGATGACGAGACGCGACTCCGCGTACTCCGGTGAGAGACGAATGTCGACGACCAGTCGGGCGGTCGCTCCGGCGAACCGCGTCTCCTTCACCCACCACACCAGTGCCCGGCCGGGCTCAAGGTGGCGCAGATAACCGATCGAAGTCGCGTCTCCCAGCCGAGGCTCGGGAATCCAGGAGACGATGTGGCGAGCCGAGGCCTTACCGCCGTTATCCAGCTGATCCACGCTATACCAGCCGGCGCCCCGCCCCAGCTGGGCGAGCCATGGCCACACGATCTCGGGTGGAGCGTCGAGAGAAACGGCGCGCGTCATCGCGACTCGGGCCGGCGGACCTGGTTCCAGCCAGGCATCGCCCGGCATCCTCCGGTCCCGCTCCTCTGCGGTCGAGCCCCAGCGGGTACCCCATCGGATGAAGAGCAGCAGGGCCACGAATACGGCTGCGGCGAGACCGACGACAGGTATCAAGTACTGCATGACGTCTCCTGGGCAGGTCCTGTTTGCGGGCCGGTGGGCACGCGACAGAATGTACGGGGTCGGGCCGACACGGTGCGAGCGGCTTGCCGCCCGTCGCGGCGCCGTCTAACGTTGATTTCCCTAGTGTAAACCACCTCCCGGTCGCTGCGGGGAGGCCGGAGCGTTCACGACCCGCAAGGAGAGGAGCCGGCTGGTGCCAGAGCGCGTCGCCATCAGCGTCTCCGTGAACGGCGAGCATTTCGAGCGTATGGTCGAGCCGCGGCTTCTGCTGAGCGACTTCCTGCGGCACGAGCTCGAGCTCACGGGCACGCACGTCGGCTGCGAGCACGGCGTGTGCGGCGCCTGCACGGTGCTGCTCGAAGGGGACCCGGTCCGATCGTGTCTGGTGTTCGCGGTACAAGCGGAGGGTCACGAGATTACGACCGTAGAAGGTCTCGCCCCGGATGCGGCCGCGGCGCTCGAACAGGCGAACGGGGAGGACGTGCCCCTTCACCCGCTCCAGGAAGCCTTCCGCGAGAAGCACGCCCTCCAGTGCGGCTTCTGCACACCGGGGATCCTCCTTACGATGATCCAGTTCAACCTGTGCCGCTGCACGGGCTACCAAAACATCGTCGAAGCCGTCCAGCTGGCGGCGGAGCGTGCGGCTCCATGAAGGCGCGCCTGTTCGGGACAGGGCGTCCCCGAAGGGAAGACCCGCGTCTGCTCACGGGACGGGCGCTGTTCGTCGACGACGTGCACCTGGAGGGCATGCTGCACGTAGCCTTCCTGCGCAGCGACTACGCTCACGCCCGGATCAATTCGGTGGACGTGTCCGGTGTCTTGGAAGTGGAAGGCGTGGTCGCGGCCTACACCGCCGATGACCTGGGCGACTACTGGCAGCCCGGGCCGCTGCTCGTCCCCCCACCTCCCACGATCGAGAAGCTGACGTTCCGGCACGCGACCCAGGTGCCGCTCGCCAAGGGCAAGGTGCGGCACGTGGGCGAGCCGATCGCTGCCGTCGTCGCGACGAGCCGGTACGCGGCGGAGGATGCGCTGGCCCGCGTCCGCGTGGACATGGACCCGCTCGGGGCGGTGGTCGATCTCGAGGCCGCGCTCGAGCCGAACGCGCCGGTGATCCACGAGCAGTTCGACTCGAACGAGGCCGCCCGCGTCGTGCAGGAGAAAGGCGACTACACGGCGGCGAAGGAGAACGCGGCCATCACGGTGCGCCGGCGCTTCCGCTTCGACCGTGGAGCTTCCGCGCCCATGGAGAATCGCGGCGTGGTGGCCCACTGGGACGCCAAGCGCGGCGAGCTCACGGTGTGGGACACAACGCAGGCGCCGATCCCGATCCGCAACGGGCTGGCCCAGATGCTTGGGGTGCCCGAGAGCCAGGTCCGCGTCATCGCACCGTTCATCGGCGGTGGATTCGGGCCGAAGATCATGATGTTCTATCCGGAGGAGGTCCTCCTCCCGTGGATCAGCATGAAGCTCGGCCACCCGGTGAAGTGGATCGAGGACCGGCAGGAGAGCTTCTTCGCCACCACGCAGGAGCGGCTCCAGATCCACGATGCCGAGCTCTCGGTGGACGGGGAAGGCCGGATCCTGGGTGTGAAGGACAGCTTTCTGTACGACGCCGGCGCCTACAACCCGTACGGGCTCACGCTGCCGATCAACGCCCAGTGCACACTCCTCGGACCGTACGAAGTCCCGGCTTACGAAAGCGAGTTCCGCGCCGTGTGGACGACGCAGCCCATCTGCACTCCGGTGCGCGGGGCGGGGCGCAACCCGGGCGTATTCGTGATGGAACGCCTGCTGGACCTGGCGGCGGGCGAGCTCGGGATCGACCGCACCGAGATCCGGCGCCGCAACTTCCTGTCCCCCGACGTCTTCCCGTACGACAACGAGATCATCTACCAGGACTTCGCGCCGCTCGTGTACGACAGCGGCAACTACGAGCCGTCACTAGACAAGGCGATGGACATCATCGGCTACGAGCGGTTCGTGACCGAGGCGCAGCCGCGGCTCCGGGCGGAGGGCCGGCACGTGGGCCTCGGGATCGTGGCGTACGTCGAGGGGACCGGAATCGGTCCGTACGAGGGCGCGCGCGTGAGCATCGAGTGCAGCGGCCGGGTCAACGTCGCCACCGGCGTGGGCACGCAGGGCCAGGGCCACTTCACGTCGTTCGCACAGATCGTGGCCGAGCAGCTCGGGGTCGAGCTGGAAGACGTGGAGGTGATCACGGGCGACACCGGAAAGTTCCACTGGGGCACGGGGACGTTTGCCAGCCGAGGTGCCGTGGTGGCCGGGAACGCCTGCCATGCGGCGGCGGTGAAGGTGCGCGAGAAGGTCGTGAAGCTGGCCGCCCGCGAGCTGGATGCGTCCGAGGACGAGATCGAGCTGGTGGAGGGGACGGCCCGGGTCACGGGTGCGCCCGAGCGGGCGATCGAATTCGGAGAGCTCGCCCGCCGTGCCAACCCCCTGCGCGGTGCGGTGGAGCCGGGGGCGGAGCCGGGTCTCGAGGCCACGGCCTATTTCGGACCCGAGCGAGGAAGCACGGCGAACGGCGTGCACGCCATGATCGTAGAAGTGGACCCCGATACCGCCATGGTGGAGGTCCAGCGCTACGTGGTAGTGCACGACTGCGGCACTGTTATCAACCCCACCATCGTGCGCGGCCAGATAGTCGGCGGCGTGGCGCACGGCATCGGCGGCTGTTTCTACGAGCAGCTCGTGTTCGACCGCGGCGGGCAGCTCCAGAACGCGTCGTTCATGGACTACCTGATCCCCACAGCCACGGACGTTCCCAACGTGGAAACCGACCACGTCGAGACCCCCTCGCCGTACAACCCGCTCGGGATCAAGGGGGCGGGCGAAGCCGGATGCATCCCGACCGGAGCCCTGTTCGCTCAGGCACTGGAGGACGCGCTCCAGCTTCCCGGCCTGGAAGTGCTGGAGATGCCGCTGAGCCCGAACCGCCTGTTCGAGCTCCTGCGCGACGCGGGTTCGAGCGAGTAGACACGAAGGAAGATTTGAAATGGAATTCGAGGCCGAGCATCGATTCGAGGGATCGCGCCAGGATGTGTGGGACGCGCTGCACGATCCCGACACCCTGTCCCGCGCGCTACCGGGAAGCGCCCGCATGGAGCTGACGGAGGACGGCGCGTACGTGGGTGAGCTGCGGGCGGGAGTCGGCCCGGTCACGGCCGCCCGGTTCGACGTGAAGGTCACGCTCGCGGACGAGGTACCGCCCGGGGCGTTCACGATGATCGTGGACGGACGTGGTGCGGCGGGCTTCGTGGAGGGCCCGGTGCGGGTGAGGCTGGAGGAGGATGGCCCCGACGTGACGCTGATGAAGTACGCGGCCGACCTCCAGATCGGCGGCCGGATCGCGGGGGTGGGGCAGCGGCTGCTGGACTCCGTGGGGAAGGGGATGGCCCGCAAGTCTCTGGAGGAGGTGAACCAGTACATGCGGGAACAGGCCGGCGCGGACGCCGCAGTGATCGCCGGCGCGGAGGACGCCACCGACTCGCTGGCCGGCGTCCACACCGAGATCTCGGAAGCGGCCCAGACGCTGTCGCGACCCCTGGTGATCTCGGTCGCCGCCATCATCGTCATCATTATTCTGGTGATCCTGCTGTGAAGCCGGCCCCGTTCCTGTACCGGCGACCAGGCACGGTCGAGGAAGCTCTGGCCCTTCTCGCGGAGCACGGGTACGACGCCAAGCTCCTGGCGGGCGGGCAGAGCCTGATCCCGACGATGAACTTCCGACTCGCCGAGCCCGCCGTGCTCATCGACCTCAACGGGGTAGACGAGCTGACGGGGATCGAGACCCGGGACGGAGCCCTGTGGATCGGCGCCATGACCCGGCAGCGGGCCGCCGAGCGCAGCCAGGCCGTGGGCGGTGGCGCTCCGCTGCTGACCGAGGCCCTTCCGTGGATCGCCCATCCGGCGATCCGCAACCGGGGCACGGTCGGCGGCAACCTGGCGCACGCGGACCCCGCCTCCGAGCTCCCCGCCGTCGCGCTGGCCCTTGAGGCGCGGTTCCTCATCCGCGGCCGCTCCGGCGAGCGATGGGTGCGGGCCACGGATTTCTTCCCAGGCCTGTTCGCCACGGCGCTCGAGCCGGAGGAGATCCTGATGGGGGTGGAGTTTCCGGCCGTTCCGCCAAACGCGGGCTGGGCCTTCGAAGAGATCTCCCGGCGACACGGAGACTACGCACTGGTGGGCGTGGCCGCGCAGGTGACTGTGACTTCCGACGGGCGCTGCGAGGGTGCCCGCGTCGGCCTGTTCAGCGTAGCCGATGGACCCGTTCTCTCGCCGGCCGCCTCCCTGCTCGCCGGCGAGATGCCAACGGCGGAACGGATCGCCGAGGCGGGGGCCGCCACGGCCCGAGAGCTGGATCCCCCGTCGGACATCCACGCCTCGTCCGACTACCGGCGCCAGCTGATCCGGGTCCTGGTCGAACGGGCTCTGACGCGGGCCTTCGAGCGAGTCGCGGGCGCCGCGTGACGGAGCCTTCGGGCGCCTCCCTGGCGGCGGGCCTGGCCGCGGTCGAAGCACTTCCACCGGGCCGGCTGATCAACGCCGATCTGGCTCCGACACCACCCGATCGCCGTTCCTGGAACACCTGGCACCTGGCCTCCCTGTGGGTCGGAATGAGCGTGTGCATCCCTACTTACATGCTCGCCGCCAGCATGATCGAGTCAGGCATGACGTGGTGGCAGAGCCTGCTCGTGATCTTCCTCGGGAACGCGATCGTGCTGGTGCCGCTGGTCATCAACGCTCATGCCGGCACCCGGTACGGGATTCCGTTTCCCGTTTACGCGCGGGCTTCTTACGGACTGACCGGGGCGCACTTCCCATCGCTGGCGCGCTCGATCGTGGCCTGCGGATGGTTCGGGATCCAGACGTGGATCGGCGGGCTGGCGATCAACGCGCTGCTGGGGATCCTGTGGCCGGCATGGCAAAGCATCGGCGGCGAGTGGTCCTTCATGGGCTACGGCCTGTCCCACTTCATCAGCTTCCTCCTGTTCTGGTTCATCAACGTCTACTTCGTGTGGGCCGGAACCGAGAGCATCAAATGGATGGAGACTCTGGCCGCGCCGTTCCTCATCGCGATGGGGATCGCGCTCCTCGCCTGGGCCGTCAGCACCGTCGGCGGGCTCGGGACGATCCTGCGGGAGTCGGAGGCGATGAGCGAGGCAACCGCGACGCACACCGGCCTCGACTTCTTCCTCCGGCTGTTCCTGCCCTGGCTCACGGCGATGGTCGGGTTCTGGGCCACCGTGTCGCTCAACATCCCAGACTTCACGCGCTACGCGCGGACCCAGAAGGACCAAGCCGTGGGGCAGGCGATCGGCCTCCTGATCACCATGCCCCTGTTCTCGTTCATCGGGATCGCCGTCACCGGAGCCACGCTGATCCTGTACGGCGAGGCGATCTGGAACCCCGTGGATCTTCTGGTGCGGATGTCGGCGGAGGGCGGCGCGCTGCTCGGGCTGGTTTCGCTGTTCGTGATCGTGGTGGCCACGCTCAGTACCAACATCGCCGCCAACGTGGTGGCGCCGGCCAACAGCGTCTCGAACCTCAAGCCCGACAGGATCGGCTTCCGCCTCGGCGGTCTGATCGCCGCGCTGCTCGGCATCTTCATCTTCCCGTGGAAGCTTCTGGACCTGTACCAGACCTGGCTGATCAGCTACTCCGGCTTCCTGGGCGCCGTCGGCGGGGTCATAGTATGCGATTACCTGATCTTGCGCCGGGGTCGGCTCAACCTGCGGGCCCTCTATACGGAAGGCTCGGAATACGCCTACGAGAAGGGGATCAACCGACCGGCCGTGGTCGCGACCGTGGTCGGGATCGCGGTGGTGCTACTCGGCATCCTCGTCCCGGGCCTGGCGTTCCTCTTCGATGGCGCCTGGTTCAGCGCCACGGCAGCCGCCGCCCTGGTCTACTGGTGGCTGATGCGCCGCACCACGGAGAGCGCCGCGTGATGGACCATCCCGCAGGGGGAGGTGAGAGCATGTCCCGGCCGCTCGACGGTCTCAAGGTTCTCGATCTGACCCGTGTTCTGGCGGGTCCCTACTGCACGATGATGCTGGCCGACATGGGCGCCGACGTCGTGAAGGTCGAGCGACCGGGGTCGGGTGACGACACGCGCGGCTACGGACCTCCCTTCCTCGGCGGCGAGAGCGCCTACTTCCTGAGCGTCAACCGGAACAAGCGCGGCCTCACGCTGAACCTCAAGCAGGAGCGGGGTCTGACGATACTGCGTGCTCTGCTCGAAAAGGCCGACGTCGTGGTCGAGAACTTCCGCCCGGGCTTGATGGAATCCTTAGGGTTGGACTACGAGGTGGCGCGGGAGGTCAACCCGCACCTCATCTACTGCTCGATCTCGGGATACGGAGAGACCGGCCCCGACGCGAAGCTGCCCGGCTACGACTTAATCATTCAGGGCGAAGGGGCCATTGCCAGCCTGACGGGGGACCCGGACGGCCCGCCCTACAAGGTCGGAACCTCGCAGGCCGACATCGTCGCGGGGATGATGGCCTGTCAGGGAATCCTGCTGGCCCTGATCGCACGCGAGCGGACGGGTCGCGGGCAGAAAGTTGACATCGGCATGCTCGACTGCCAGGTGGCGCTGCTCACCTATCAGGCCGGCATCTACTTCGCCACAGGCGAGAGCCCACGGCGCATCGGCAACCGGCATCCGACGATCACCCCATACGAGACCTTCGAGTGCCGGGATGGCTATCTGAACCTGGCCTGTGGGAACGATGCTATATGGCGACGGTTCTGCGAGGTCGCGAAACTCGGGGCTCTCGCGGACGATCCGCGCTTTCGGACCAACGCCGACCGGGTAGCGCATGCCGAGCAGCTGCGGGCCTTGCTGGAGCCGGTGATGGAGAGCAGGACCACCGGGGAGTGGATCGAGTCCTTGCGCGCAGCTGGCATCCCGTGCGGCCGCATTCGAACCGTGCAGGAAGTCTGCGAGCATCCCCAGGTGACCGCCCGGGAGATGGTCGTGGAGCTGAAGCACCCCGAAGCCGGTGCAATACGCGTGACCGGAGTCCCTGTTAAACTGTCCGATACTCCGGGGGCGGTCGGCTCTCCGCCGCCCGTACTCGGAGAGCACACGGCTCAGGTGATGTCCGATTGGCTGAATATGAGCGCCCCCGAGGTGGCCGAGCTGCGCCAGCAAGGGGTCCTGTAGATTCGCCCCGGCCCGAAGACAACACGTGGAGGCAGATATGAAGCTGTACGACCTCTCCCAGCCGCTGAACCAGGACGTCTTCTTCTGGCCCTACTATCCGCCGTTCGAGGTGAAGTACATCAAGCGCAAGGCGGAGCACGGGGTGAACGCCCAGTACATCCAGACCTCGAACCACATGGGCACTCACCTGGACTCGCCGCGCCACTTCGTCACCGGCGGGAAGACGATCGACCAGATCCCGCTCGAGTGGCTGTACGGCCCCGGCGTGATCGTGGACCTGACGGACGAGATGGAAGATCTCGGCGCCTACACGCCGGAGATGATCGAGGGCCGCGTCGAGGTAAAGAAGGGCGACATCGTCATCCTGCACACCGGCTGGCACCGCTTTGCTCAGTTCGGAGAAACGCCCGACGAGGAGCGCTACATCCACCTCCATCCCGGCGCACACCCGGACATGGTCCCGTGGCTGCTCGACAAGGACGTCCGAATCTGGGCCGTCGACGCGATCTCCACCGACCACCCGATGGACCTCCCGATCGGCCGATTCCTAGGAAAGGGGTCGTTCGACCACTGCGAGCGGGTGCGCCGCCTGGCGGAGGAGAAGTTCGGGGGCAAAGAGGAGGTAGACCGGCTGTTCCCCGACGAGGACTACCAGCTCACGCACAACAGACTGTTTCCCTACGACTGCATGCACGTCGAGAACCTGGGAGGTGACCTGAGCGCGCCGGAGCTTCAGAACAGGCGCCTCACCATCGGCGTTTTTCCCTGGCTGTTCAAGGGCGGCGAGGCGGCCTTCTGCCGCGTGGTCGCGTTCGTGGAGGAATAGGGGGCCGGGGCCGAATGGCGCACCGCCGTCGCCGAGGCCGCGGCCGTGAGTGACAGGGCCGCGGTTTCCCTTCTCCCGGCAACCGAGTTGCGGCGCCGGGTGGCCGGTGGAGAGCTCTCGCCGACCGATGTGCTGGAGGCGTGTCTGGAGCGCCTCCGCCGAGACAACGGTGTCGTCAACGCGGTCGTCACGCTCAACGAGTCGGCCGGGGAAGAGGCCCGCGAGCTCGAGCGGAGGCTGGCAGAAGGTGAAGAGCCCGGCCCCCTCTGCGGACTGCCCGTGGGGATCAAGGACGTAACGCCGGTGGCGGGTCTCCGTACGACCTTCGGCTCGCGGCTCTACGCAGACTACGTTCCCGACGAGGACGCTCTCGTGGTTCAGCGCCTGCGCGCGGCCGGCGCGGTGATCCTCGGGAAGACCAACACGCCGGAGTTCGCGGCTGGCGGCAACACCTTCAACGAGGTCTTCGGTCGCACCCGTAATCCCTGGAATCCGGAGCTGAGTGCCGGCGGATCGACGGGTGGCGGAGCCGCGGCGCTGGCGAGCGGGATGATAGCGCTGGCCGAGGGCACGGACCTGGGAGGGTCGCTTCGCGTGCCGGCCGCGTTCTGCGGCGTGGTCGGACTTCGGCCGTCCCCGGGTCTGGTGCCCACGGTTCCTAGCGACTGGCCAGCCGATGACCTGAGCGTTACCGGACCCATGGGCCGGACCGCCGGGGACGTGGCCCTGATGCTGCAGGCCGTCTGTGGGCCGAGCCCTCTCTGCCCACTCACCCAGCCCGTGGCCGGGCGTGACTTCGTGGCCGCGGTGGAAAAGGGGCCTGTGGATGGGCTTCGAGTAGCATACGCTCCCCACGTGGCGGGTGTGGCCACCGACGCCGAGGTTGAGCGTGTATGCCGTGAAGCGGCAGAGTCGCTCTCCGCAGGCGGAGCCGAGGTGGACGAGATCGAACTGAACCTCTCGGCCGGCTTCGAATCCTTCCTGAAGCTGCGCGGCCAGTGGATGGTGGCCCACCATCGCGCGCGACTCGATCGACTCGATGAGCTGGGGGAAGACCTGGCGGGAAACATCCGGGCCGGTCTGGCGCTGACGCCCGCAGAGCTGGAAGCGGCCGAGCACGCCCGCGGGCGGGTGCTGGAGAAGATGCGCGACCTTCTCGAGCGGTATGACCAGCTGCTGACGCCCAGCGTGCCGGTTGCCCCGTTTCCGGTCGAGCAGAACTACCCGACGAGCATCGGCGGACGGGAGATGTCGGCGTACATAGAGTGGATCGCGCCCACGTTCGTCCTGACTCTGACCGGCCTCCCGGTGGCCTCGGTGCCGGCGGGCCTCGACTCGAGCGGGCTTCCCGTCGGGATTCAGATCGTCGGGCCCGCTTCAGGCGAGGAGGCGGTAGAGGCCCTGGCCGGGCGGGTGCAGGAGCTGCGTCCAATCGGCCATCCGCCCCTCTCCGCGGGAATCACCTCTTAGGAGAGACCCCCCGACGACTGCGAGCGCAGTTGCTCAGGACTGCATGAGCCTGGACGCGTGGTCGCGGATCACTCCGTACGAGAGGGCGCACTCGCGGGCGAGCTGCGCCGCGGCGAAGACCAGCCCGGCGATCGCCGCCAGCGTGAGCCCGGCCGACAGCCACCCGGCGCCACCGATCCAGTAGGTGGCCAAACCGCCCAGTAGGCTCGCCAGCGCCAGCAGCGTAACGGACGCGTAGAGGCTCACCAGGGCGTTTCGGAACATCATCGCTCGACGCTCCAGCTCGCGCACCGTCTGGGGGGAGCTGTGATCCGCGTGCGCCTCGAGGTCGTGGAACTCATCGTGGATTCGCCCGTAGCGGATCGACGTCGACAACACCAGAAGGGCGACCCCCGGCAGCAGGATCAGAGGGGTGAGCCAGAGCTCGCTGCTTCCCAGCATCAGTCTCTTCTCGCTGTTCTACGCGCGTTCGATCTACGCATCTTCCGCACGCGAGTGCCTCAGCCGCGCCAGCAGCCCCTGGCCGGTCTCGGCGACCACTCGCATCCGCTCTTCCAGAACTTGGATCTCGCCCATGTAGTGCGTATCGTCCGCCACGTCCCCGGACAGGCTTCCGAGCACTTCTCCCAGCTTCTCCAGGCGGTGCGCGGCCTCATACCTACCGGCGGCTGACTCCCGGAACTGGGCCAGAACCTCCGCCAGCCGCCGGCTCAGGCCCTCCGACTCCGGGGCGGCCTCCGGCGACTTGGCTAGCGCCGCAAGCGCCAGGTCGAGAGAATCTACCGCCTGCTGCCAGGGGCCGGCGATCTCACCCTGGATCTCGAACGTCCGCCGCATGGCGTCGCGCGTCTTTGCCTGCACCGACTCTATTCTTCCCCCCATCCAAGAGCTGACCTGCCCCAGCCGCTGGTTTATGGCCGCCACCTTGCCGAGCACGTCCTCCAGATCTTCCACGAGATGAGTGACCCTGTCGAGAAAATGATTGAGGTCCTGGGCCAGCTCGCCGAACTCGTCGTCGGATCGGAGAGCGGCCCGCTGCCCGAGATCGAGCCGGCCCTTGGCCAGTTGCCCTACCGTTGCCCGAAGCCGCAGCAGAGGCTCCATGCGGATCCGGAGCAAGAGGAACAGAACGATCGTGTGCAGGATGACGTTGCCCATGCCGACGACCGAGATCAGCCGTGCCTCGTGCCACCATTCCGACATCCGAAGGGCCCGGTAGCTTCGGACGGTGACGTGGCCGAGGACGTCTCCGGGCTCCGCCGTCGTGTGACAGGTCGTGCAGAAGGATTCAGCGACGAGCTCTACGCTCGCCTCGTGGTGGTCGCCGTCCGACCACTCCGGGGGAATCCCCCGAGGGGTAAACCCCAGGCCGTTCTCGATCGCTTGAACGGTGAGCTCCGAAGGCACGATGGCGATCTCGAGACCTAGCTCTTCCTGGTTCCGCCGGATGATCGGGTACACCGTCCGTGCGGCGACCGGCCCGCCGCGGTTCAACATGATGTCCTTGACGTCGGTGGCGAGCCGCTCGGCTGCCAGCTCGGTCGCCTCGCGGTCTTCCGTCCTGAACTCGTAGAGGGCGAGCAGATATCGACCTCCGAGCTCTACGACCACGATCGCCGTCAAGGCGATGAGGAAGTCGCGGATCATGCGGATCGCGAACGACCTGTCGAAACGGCCCATCCTGGAAGACACGCCGGCGTTCCTCCTGCGGTGGCCCGGTGCCGGGCCTGCGGCTACCATGGGATCGCGATACTGAGCCCCGGGTCAATGACCCCTGACACGGCCAGACCGACCTTGCTGAATCGCATCCACAACGTCCTCGCCAGTGCTCCCGTTCCGGCATGCGCCGGCGAGCTGATCGGCCGCTCCCGGGAAGGCAGGGAGCTAAGGGGGTTCCGTTTCGGCTCCGGCGCGGTGCGTATCAGCCTTCTGGCAGGGTGTCACGCCGATGAGCCGGTGGGCCCGCGGCTGCTGCGGCACCTGTGCGGCTACTTGGACTCGCTACCACCGGACGATCCCCAGCTCGCCCGCTGCGAGTGGTGGGTCGTGCCTCACATCAATCCGGATGGCGAAGAACGGAACCGCGGCTGGAACGCTCCCGCGGAAGAGCGATTCGACGTCAGCCGGTATCTCACAACGGCCGTGCGCGAGCTGCCCGGAGACGACATCGAGTTCGGCTTTCCTCTCGATCCGCAGGACGACGGAGCGCGGCCCGAGAACCGCGCCGTCTGCGAATGGTGGAGTGCCGTGGAGGAACCGTTCTCCCTGCACGTTTCACTGCACGGGATGGGATTCGGAGCCGGCCCGTGGTTCCTGATCGAGGCGGCCTGGCGGGACCGCTGCGAGCTGCTGAAGGACCGGTGCCGTTCCGCCGTGGAGCGGCTCGGCTACGTCCTTCACGACGTCGAGCGAAACGGCGAGAAAGGCTTCTTCCGAATCGAGCGCGGCTTCTGCACCACACCCGACTCCCGCTACATGCGCGAGCATTTCGTGGGGATCGGCGATGCCGAGACCGCGGGGAAGTTCCGGCCCAGCTCCATGGAAACGGCCCGCTCGCTGGGAGGCGACCCGCTCACGCTCGTTTCCGAGATGCCGCTCTTCCTGACGCCCGGCGTCGGCGAGACACTGGGGCCCCCGGATCCGGTCGCCCTCGAGTGGAAGGAAAGAATCACCGACTGGCGGCGACGGCTGTCAGAAGGCGAGGATCCAGGGGCCGTCGAGCACGAGGCCTCAGCCGGCGGCCTGCGCCCGATGCCCGTCCGCGACCAAATGATCCTGCAGTGGATGCTGGTCGCGGCCGGAATCGAGCAGGTCGAGGCGAGCCGAAGGGCCTAGGCCTCGCCGGAGCCGAGCAGGCGGTTGTAGAGCCAGGCGAAGATGGCGCCCGCGATCATCCCGTCTACCAGCGCGTACAGGCTCCCCACGATCACCGAGCCGAAGCCGCCGGGCGCGTATCCGGGGTAGAGCGAGTCCATGAGCGCCAGAAACTCTGCGCCGTACGAGGGCCAGATCTGTTGGGCGAGTCCGACGAAGAAAAACACGACTGCCCAGAACACGCCGATGGTGATCGCCATCGTCTTCACGCTGAAACGCATAGCAGCCTCCTTGAGCGGATCCCATCCAGTTCCGGTCTGTAGCGAAGAAGATACAGCCACCACGCCGGCGGGGCAGGCGCTTCGATCGGGCACGTGCCCGGCCATAGCACGACACCGCCCCGCGGGCCGGGCTGGCGCTACTTCGAAGGGCCGGGTAACGTCCCCGCGGCTCTAGCCGGAGCGCGAGTTGATCACACCCATCATCGCAGGCTTCTCCGCCGGCTCGGTACACGTGCTGGCCGGCCCGGACCATCTCGCGGCCGTGGCCCCGCTGGCGGCCGAGAGGCAGACCGGGTCGTGGAGGACGGGTCTGCTCTGGGGCCTGGGGCACGCCGGCGGCGTGCTGGTGGTGGGGGTGGCAGCGCTTCTCGCCCGAGAAATCCTGCCGTTGGACGAGCTCTCCGGCTGGAGCGAGCGTCTGGTCGGTCTCGTGCTGGTCGGGATAGGCCTGTGGGGTATCGGACGCGCGCGGCGCCAGCATGTCCACGGCCACGAGCACACTCACGACGGCCACAAACACGCGCACATCCATGTCCACCCGGAGGCCTCGGATCACGACGCTCCACATGCCCACGCTCCCTCGGAGGCGCACCAGCATGTCCAGACGCGAGCGGCCTTCGGCGTCGGAGTGCTGCACGGCCTGGCGGGCAGCGCGCATTTCCTCGGGGTGTTGCCGGCCCTCGCCTTTCCGAGCCGGGCGGACGCCATCGTGTACGTCGTTCTGTTCGGAGCCGGCACCGTGAGCGCGATGACCCTGTTCGCCGCACTCATCGGATGGGTCGCAGGCCGATTCGCCTGCCGCGGGACACATCTCTACCGCGCGCTGCTCTACTCGTTTAGCGTCGCCGCGATCGTCGTGGGCCTCGTGTGGCTGGTCGCCTGAAGCGGGCGCCGGATAGATTGCCTGCCATGAGCAACGACCCCTCCGCCCGGCGCTTCGACGACGACACCGCAGCGCTCATCCTGCGCCGCGCCGCGGAGCTGCAACACAGCGGACCGCAGGCCGCTCGCGACGAGCTGTCGGGCCTTTCGGAGACCGATCTAGAGCACGCCGCACTCGAGGCCGGCATCGATCCGGCCTACGTGAGGCAGGCGATCTCCGAGGTCGGGATAGCTCGCCCATCCGGTGCCTTCTCCAGCTTCCGGGGAGGGCCTGTTGAGATCGACATCTCCGCGACGTTGGAGAGCGAGCTGTCGCTGGAGGGGGTGGGGCTCGTGGTGGAAGAGGTTCAACGGACTCTCGACGACCCGGGCGAGACGAACATCGCGGGTCGGACCTTGACCTGGAAGAGCTCCAAGCAGCTCGACAACCGGCGGGCCACCACGGTGAGCGTCACGATCACGCCACGAGACGGGCGGACGGAGATCCGGATCCGCGAACATCTGGTGGGCTTTGCGGGGGCTCTGTTCGGCGGCCTCATGGGAGGCCTCGGAGGGGGCGGGACCGGCATCTCGATGGGCATCGGGCTGGGCGCCCTCGGATCGGCAGTAGCCGCGTTCGGGGGCGTGGTGCTGTTCGTAGGCGGATCCTATGTGCTGGCCCGCACGATCTATTCGCGTGTCGCATCCAAGCGGGAACGAGAGCTGAGAGACCTCCTGGATCGCCTCGTGGAGCGTGGCCAGCTCGTGCTGGGGGCCGGCGGCACGCCAGCCGGCGCGCTGCCGGAATCGCGGCCGCACTCGAACGGCTGAGCCGCCGTGCCCGCCCGGCGCCCGGGCTAGATGTCATCCACCTCGCTGGCGGATCGAGAGATGTCGTGCTTCTCCAGCCGATATCGAATCGTGTCGCGGGTGAGCCCAAGAAGCTCGGCGGCGCGCGTGATGTTGCCCTCGGTCCGCTCCAACGCCTGCTCGATCAGATCTCTCTCGACATCCACGAAGCTCAAGCCGTCCGGGGGTAGCTCGAAGACGTGGCCGGCACTGGCGAAGCGCGTTTCCGGCCGGCGGATTTCGGCCGGAAGGTGATGCGGTCGGATCTCGGCAGTGTCTTCCAGAATGAGCACGCGTTCCAGCACGTTGCGCAGTTGCCGCACGTTACCGGGCCAACTGTAGCTCTCCAGCACGTCGACCGCCGAGTCGGACAGCGCCGCCGGTTCCCGTCTCAGGTCTAGCGACAGGGTATCGACGAAGTAGTTGGCCAGCGGAGCTATGTCCTCTTTTCTCTCTCGGAGCGGCGGAATGAGAATGGGCACGACCTTCAGGCGAAAGTAGAGGTCGTCTCGGAACATCCCCTGTTCGACAAGCGCGGCCAGATCGCGATTCGTCGCGGCGATGATGCGGACATCGACGCGAATGTCCGCTATTCCTCCGACACGCTTGAACTTGGCATCTTCTAGGAACCGGAGAAGCTTGGCCTGAGAGCCCAGCGGCATGTCCCCCATCTCGTCGAGGAACAGAGTGCCGCCGTCGGCGAGCTCGAACAGGCCTTTCTTGCGCGCCCTTGCATCCGTGAACGCGCCGCGCTCGTGACCAAAGAGCTCGGATTCGACCAACTGTTCCGGCAAGGCGGTGCAGTTGATCTCCAGAAACGTCTGATCGCGCCGTCCACTTCTCGCGTGGATAGCCCTTGCGATCAAGTCTTTCCCCGTTCCGCTCTCCCCTTCCAGCAACACGGCTGCGGAGTCGGCAGGCGCCACCTTGTCGACCACACCGGCGATATCCTGTATGGCGACCGAGCGTCCCACGATCTCCACGTTCTCGAAGCGCCATCGGTGCTGCTCGCGCAGGCCCGCGATCTGATGACGGAGCAGCCGTTTCTCCAGGCCCTTGCCGACGACGATCAGGAGTTTCTCGAAGTCTATGGGTTTCTCAAGGTAGTCATAGGCGCCCGCCTTTACTGCCTGAACCGCTGTCTCGATGTCCCCGAACGCGGTCACGATGACGACGATGATGTCCCTATCGATCTCGTGGATCTTCGAGACAAGGTCTATTCCATACTCGTCCGGGAGTCGCAGATCGAGCAGGACGACAGCTGGATCGAACTCCTCGGCACGCTGCAGGGCCTCCGCCCCGTCCGCGGCAGCCTCGACCGCGTAGCCTTCGAGCGCCAGAGTCTCGCATAGCCACGTGCGGACCAGTTCGTCGTCGTCGACGACAACCAGACGCGGCAGTCTCGCTTCTCCGCTCATCAGGCTGCCCGCTGCTCTCTAACGGGAACCACGAGCGTGAAGCACGAGCCTTTCGCGATGACGCTTTCCACCTCGATGCGACCCCCATGGCGCTCGACGATGCCCCGCGTTATGGCAAGGCCGAGCCCACTTCCGCGGTGCTTGGTCGTGTAGAACGGGCGGAAGATCTTCTCGATCTGGTCCTCCCGGATCCCCTTGCCCGAGTCTGTTATCGAAATATGGACTTCGTCGTCTTGAGACTTGGTCGCGATCGTGAGAACGCCCCCCTCTCGCATCGCCTGGATGCCATTCATCGCCAGGTTGACCAATGCCTGGGTGACTAGCTCGGGGTCGACCTGGAACTTGGGCACGTCGCCGGCCTGCTTTTCAATCTTGATTTCGGCCGCTTCGGCCTGAGGCTGGATCAATGCGATCGAACGGTCGATGATCTGCACGGGGTCGGCCCAGATGACACGCGGTTTCCTGGGCCTCGCGTAGCTGAGAAGATCGCCGATCGCCGCCTCGATTCTTCGCACCTGCACCCGGACCAGGCGCAGTATGCTTCGGGCATGAGAATCCGCCTCCGCCTTGGCCTCCAACAGCTCCACGCCACTGGCGATACTCACGAGCGGGTTCTTGATCTCGTGTGCCATTCCAGTGGCGAGCTCACCCACGGAGGCAAGCTGCGCCGCCCGCCGCATCTGCTCTTCGTGTAGTTCCTGAATCTCCTTGGTCGAACGCTCCAGCTCGCGGGCCATCTGATTGAAGGTCTGCCCCAGCTGGCCCAACTCATCCTCCCGTTCCACCGCGACCGCGATTCCGAATTCGCCTTTGCGGATGCGCTCAGCTCCTGCGACGAGGTGGCGAAGCGGCGACACGATCGAGCGTGCGACGAGCCAGACAACAGCTACAAGCACCAGTGCGAAGACGCCCTCGAGCAACGCGGACAGCAGTCGCAGGTTCGACAGCTGTCCGAACGCGGCCTCCACCGGTGCCTCGACCACGCAGCGCCAGGTCGTGCCCGGGATCCCGGCGGTGATTCCGACGACTTCGGCTCCCTCGTGGTTCGTGTAGTGTGCGAGCGAGCCCACCGAATGCTCTACGATTGGCGAGGGGAGGGGCTCAGCGAAGTCCAGTGGGAGCTGAGTGAATGAGATATACAGAGGCCTGCCCTCCGCCGACAGGATGTACGTTTCCACATAACCGGCAAGGTGAGCCTGCAACCCGAGAAAATGACGCTGGCTCTCCAAGCTCGAAGTGGCGACGAAGACTCCTACCGGCTCGCCTCGCTCGTCGGCTATCGGCTGCGCAAGGTGGAAAAGCGGAAACGCCACGCCGGATCGCCATTCCCAGTCCTCGGTGACGAACGGTTTCGCTCGACCCGTCCAAAAGAGTCGCTTCGTCGACCAGTCCGATCCGAGCTGCTTCGGCTCCGTTGCAGCCACCGCGATGCCCAGGGAGTCCAGCAGCAGAAACTCACGGAACGAGGGGAAGTCTTCCAGTTCGCGTTCGAGCTCCTGTGTAAGACGCGCCGAGGCGGGACCGGACAGGGATCCGGAGCGCAACTCCGCCGAAGCCGTGGTCAAACCGTCTGCATACGCGGGGGTACCATTGATCATCGCGCCAAGCCTGAGGTGGTGCCTCTCCACCTGGTGGTACACGTGCCGCGCCTGCGTCTCGGCGAGCGCCCGCAGGTATCCCTCGACCTGGGCCTCGAGGATTCGGCGGCTCACACCGTAGCCCACGGTGTTGGAAAGAAGCAGTGGCAACAGGGAGAGAATCAGGAACCAGATGAGGATCTGCCTTCCCAGAGTGCCCCGCTTCAGAAGCGAGACCCAGCCAGCACTTGCTTCAGAAATGCGACCCATCCCAGCTCCGTCAGAAGAGTGGTCAGATTACGAAGCCCCGATCAGGTGAGCGGCAAAATCAGTGCCCGATCCTAGAGCTCTAACATCCCCAAATCTATAGCCCTCCGAGGGAAATAGCCCAGCCCAATCGGGTCAAATGCCCCACCGGACTGGGGTATTTGACCCGATTGGGCATCGAAGAACGCGCCCCGGCGCTTCACATTAGTCGTCTAACTCTAGAGCTGACAAGGGATTCCCAGCCCTCGACCGACCCGGTACGAGATGTGCAACCGTACTACTGCGGTGTGGTGGGGGGCTCTCAGCCAGGTGGTCGTGGCGACAGCTAGATTACCGAAGGAGGGCGGAGCATGAGAAAGGTTGTTGGCTTTCGAGGGGCCGGGGTAACGACTCTGGTCGCGCTTATGGCGGTCGCCTTCGCCGGAGACCTGCGTGCCCAGGGCATGATGGTGACCGGGTACGCGGACTTCGAAGCCCAGTGGACCAACTTGGGAGGAGACAGCGATTCGCAGTTCTTCTTCGACAATCACCACTTCAACCTCGTCTTCCTCGGCAACATCATCGGAGATCTGTTTGCCGCCGGTGAGGTCGAGTATGAGCATGCGGGAGAGGAGATCGCTCTCGAGTACGCCTACTTCGGCTACGCGGGGATCCGCAACTTCCGCATCCTGGCCGGTAAGTTCATCATTCCGTTCGGGAGGTTCAACAAGGATCTCCACCCGTCCTGGATCAACAAGATGACCGACCGGCCCCACGGCTTTCGAGACATCTTCCCGCAAACGTACAGCGACGTGGGTCTCTGGTTGACAGGCGCGTTTCCGCTGAGCGCCGCGGGAGGATCCCGGCTGACGTACGACATTTTCGGGGTCAACGGGCTGATGGGCGAGGACGGTGGCGGCATTCGCGGTTTCCGGGGCAACGATCGCGAGAGGCAGACGAACGGACGCGACAAAAACAAAGCTGTCGGCGGTCGCCTCGGTCTGGAGTTCGGACCTCAGGGGTTTGACATCGGCGCCTCGGTCTACACGGGGAACTACTCCGACGATAACGACGTAGACCTCAATCTGACCTTCTTCGGTGCGGATGCGGCTTGGCGGAAGTCGGGCTTCGAGATTCGAGCCGAGTTCGTCACGGCTGACCAGAAAGCCACAGCGGAGGATCTCCGGAAGACCGGGGGATATGCACAGGCGGCATACCTCATCAAGTCGAGATGGGAGCCGGTGCTCCGATTCAGCGCACGCAACATGCCGGGCGAGAGCGAAGATCAGAACCGTCTCTCCTTCGGCCTGAACTTCTACGTTTCCGCTGCGTCAGCGGTGCGGGCGGTGTACCACGTCAATTCGGAGAAGTCGGGATTCGAGACCGACAACAATAGTTTCGTCCTCGCGTGGACGATAAGCTTCTAGGAGCCGATCATGAGAGGATTCAAGAAGCTCCTGCTGGCCGGCGCCGTCGTCGCGGTCTTATTCCCCGCGAGCCTCGCGGCTCAGCGATCCGGCGCCCAAGCGTGGGCCGAGAGCTGCGGTAACTGCCACATCAATCAGCCGCCCAACCGCTACAAGGCTGAGCGCTGGGCGATCATCATGCGGCACATGCAGATCTATGCCCGGCTGACAGACGCGGAAACCGAGGCGATCCTTGAGTTCCTGCAAGCGGGGGCCCGCCAGCCCGAGTCTGCCGAGGCCAAGCAGGACGAAGGCGTTCAGCTGGCCTCCGGTGACCCGGCCTATCTGCCGGTAAGCAGCTCAACCGGGGAGCAGATCTACAAGAACCAGTGCGTCGCCTGCCATGGCAAGAAGGGCAAAGGAGACGGCCCCGCGGCGGTAGCCCTGAACCCGCGCCCCAGCAACCTGACGGATGCCGGGCGAATGCAGGAGCTGACGGACGACGAGCTGCGGAAGGTCATCGCGGAGGGTACGGGCTCGATGCCGGGCTTCGAGTCGATTCTGAAGCCGGACGAGCTCGAGGCCGTGTTGGAGTACATCCGCCAATTCACCGCGGCCGAGGACTGAGCGGAAGACCGGTCGGGTCTCCCCGGATCGGGGAGAGGGCTATGCCGCGGTTGCCGAAGTCAGGTACGGGGCTCCTCGCACTCCGACTCGCCGTCGGATCGATCTTCGTCCTGCACGGCTGGGCGAAGCTCTTCGGTGCGCAGGTCTCTTTCGTCCGCGAGATGTTGCAGATGGCGGGCTGGTCTGTGCCCGACTGGCTGCTGTGGCTGGTGGCCGTCGTGGAGCTGCTCGCGGGCCTGGCTCTCGTCGTCGGGCTATTCAGTCGGCCGGCGGCGGCCCTCCTCGCCGCCGAGATGGTGGTTGCAGTGGCATTGTTCCATGCGCGCCAGGGGTTCTTCATCGCTTCCGTGCCCAACGTCCCCCTGGCCTACGGGTTCGAGTATCACATAGCGCTCCTGGGAGCCTTACTGTGCCTTGCCATCGAAGGGCCCGGAATCGCTTCACTGGACGCCAGGCGGCGAACTTCCGTCGAGTTTCCCGAGGTGTAACGACGGCAGAAACCGAACGTGGCACCCCGGGTGGCGGGTGCTGGGTGAGTCAGCTCGCCGGTACGCCTATTCCTCCCGCAGCACCACCGCAGGATCCACGCGCGTCTCACGCCGTGCCGACATCACGCCTAAGATACCGGCCGCCTGTGGGTTGACATTTCAAGTTTTCTTGATATATTGTCGGCATGGAAACGAGAGCCGAGGCATCGCCGAGCGTCGAGCGCCTGTTTCACGCCCTGTCGGACGAGAAGCGGCTGCGGGTCGTAGAGGTATTGCGCGGTGGGGAATGCTGTGTGTGCGACCTGGCGGGCGTGGTCGGGGTGGGCCAGTCGCTGCTCTCGTTCCATCTCAAGACGCTGAAGGAGGCTGGAGTAGTGACTGACCGCAGAGATGGCCGCTGGGTCCATTACTCCCTGAATCCCGAGGCACTTGGCAAGATGCGCGCGTTCGTGCGGGGACTCGAGAAGTCGGCGCGGGGTGCCACCAGCCGGCTGTGTTGCCGACATGCGGAGCGCTGAGCGGACCTCTGCGGAGGCGCGCTCTTTGTTTTGTCGAGAATCATCAAGATTCGTTGATATGAGGAGGAAGAGATGAAGACCGCCGATGTGAAGAAGGCCGTCTCAGACAAGTACGCGGCGGCCGCGAGACAGGTGACCGAGGGGAATCGGAGCGCGTGCTGTGGCCCAGCTCCATCCGAGTGCTGCGGCGCCGCTCCCGACATCGACATTCGGAAGCGCGATCCGGTTACCGCCGACCTCTACACGATCGACGAAACCGGCCAGATCCCGGACGACGCGGTGCTCGCTTCACTGGGCTGTGGGAACCCGACGGCGCTCGCCGAGCTGAGTCCCGGCGAAGTGGTCCTCGACCTGGGCTCCGGAGGCGGGATCGACGTCCTGCTGTCGGCCAGGCGGGTCGGCCCTGCCGGCAAGGCCTACGGCCTGGACATGACGGACGAGATGCTGGAGCTCGCTCGACGGAACCAGAGCCAGGCCGGGATCGACAACGTCGAGTTCCTGAAGGGAGAGATCGAGAACATCCCGCTCCCCGACGATTCGGTGGACGTCATCATCTCTAACTGCGTCATAAATCTCTCCGTCGATAAGCCGAGGGTGCTGGCGGAGGCGTTTCGGGTCCTAAAGCCCGGCGGGAGATTCGCGGTGTCCGACATCGTCCTCAACGGCGACCTACCGGACGAGGTCCAGCGCAGCCTCGAGCTGTGGGCGGGCTGTGTGGCCGGCGCACTCCAGGAGGAAGAGTACAGGGACTACCTGGCCGAGGCGGGATTCGAAAGGATCGAGGTCGAGCCTACCCGCGTGTACAGCCTGGACGAGGCCCGACCCTTCCTGAGCGAACTGGGCATCTCCGAGGCGGCGGCAGCCGAGGCAGAGGGGAAGATCATGGCTGCCTTCGTGCGGGCTCGGAAGCCTGCCTAGCGTGGCCTCGAGGCCTCCGGCGGGCCATATTGCGCGGGCTTCCCAGAAGTCGATACACCGCTAGCCACCCTGGAGGGGTCATGCCTTCCGGCGATTCGCCATGGACCGCACGGGCCCGCGCCCAATCAGTCTCTCTCGCTCTGGTCCTAGGAGCCTGCTCCGCTGCCGAGGATTCCGCCCGCGAGCCGGGCCTCGAGGGGCCGGCGGACCTCATCCTCCGTAACGGCCGGGTGGTGACGGTGGACGACGCCCTTCCCGGGGCGGAGGCGATCGCGGTTGTCGGCGACCGGATCCTGTTCGTGGGCACGGACGAGGAGGCCGAGACCTACCGCGGCCCCGACACCGAAGTCATCGACCTGGAAGGGCGGCTCACCATTCCCGGCTTCATCGAGGGCCACGCGCACTTCATGAGCCTGGGCTACTCCAGACTGCGGCTCGATTTGATGGGCACGACCTCGTACGAGGAGCTGATCGACATGGTGGCGACGGCCGCAGCGGAGTCGGAGCCCGGGGAGTGGATCGTCGGTCGCGGCTGGCATCAGAGCAAGTGGGATCCGGTGGCCGATCCGGCGGTCCGGGGCTTCCCGATCCACGACGCCCTGAGCGCGGTGTCGCCCGACAATCCGGTCCTGCTCGGCCACGCCTCCGGCCACGCTGTTCTGGCCAACGCGAAGGCCATGGAGCTGGCCGGCGTCACGGCCCTCACCGAGGAGCCAAAGGGGGGCGAGATTCTCCGCGACGCGGACGGAAACCCCACGGGCGTCTTCATCGAGGATCCGGCGGAGAAGCTGGTTCAGGACGCCTTCTTCGAGGCGCGCGCGGCCATGCCGGACGAGCGGCTCTACAACGAGGAGCGACGCGCCCTGCGGCTAGCCGTGGCCGAAGCGCTGAGCAAGGGAATCAGTACGTTCCACGATGCCGGCGTCGGCCCGGACACGGTTCGACTCTACATGGATGCCCTGGAAGACGGTGATCTGAGGCTGCGCCTGTGGGTCATGCTGAGCATGGAGACGGAGAATCTCGAGGATCTGCTTCCCGAGCTGCGGGCCGTCGGGATGGGAGACAACCGTCTCACGGTTCGCGCAATCAAGGCCTACGTTGACGGAGCGCTGGGGTCGCGGGGTGCCTGGCTGCTCGACCCGTATAGCGACGATCCGGAGCGGGCCGGGCTCAACACGGTGCCGCTGAACGACATCCGGGAGGTCGTGGAGCTGGCCCTCGAGCATGGCTACCAGGTGTGCACTCACGCCATCGGTGACCGGGCCAACCGGGAGATCCTGGACATCTACGCGACGGCCTTCGCCCGCCACCCGCAAGCCGCGAGGGACGCACGCTACCGCATCGAGCACGCTCAGATCCTGCACCCGAACGATGCCGTCCGCTTCTCCGAGCTGGGGGTGATCGCCGCGATGCAGGGCATCCATGCGGTCTCGGACGGGCCGTGGACGCCCGACCGGCTCGGCCCCGAGCGCACGGCCGAGCGAGCATATCAGTTCCGCCGCCTCATAGACACCGGAGCTACGGTGATGAACGGCACCGACGCCCCGGTCGAGGATGTGAATCCCATCCCGTCGTTCCATGGAGCGGTGACGGGCATGATGAGCACTGGCGAGGTGTTCAACGAGCACCAGCTCATGACCCGCGAGGAGGCGCTCCGCTCGTATACGATCAACGCGGCTTACGGAGCCCATGAGGAGGAGATCAAGGGATCGCTGACAACAGGAAAACTGGCCGACATCGTCGTCCTGTCGCATGACATCCTGAGCGTTCCCGATGACGAGATCCTCGACACCCGCGTACTGATGACGATCGTCGGGGGTGAAGTCGTGTACCGGGCCGACGCGACCGCCGACTAGCATCCCTGCCCGGCGGGCGAGGGATCCGCTCCGGCGGGCGCGAGATCTGCCCCTGCCGGTGTCCGGTTTCGACACACCGATTCCTGGACCCGCACACCGCCGCCTGCCTCGGGGCAGCCCGCGTTTCTTCGTATGTATATATGAATAGACACAGTTACGGCGGACACTAGCTCCGGCACGCGCCTTGCTTTCTTTTATGTAGACGCAAGCCGGTACCGGAGGTTCGGCTCCAAACGGTGAAGTTCGCGGATGGGTTTGGGTGCTGGAGCCGGCCTCCGGTACCTCGGTTGAGGCGACGGGCGTGTTCGGGCTCGCTCTTTCGCGGGAGTTGCCCCTCGAAGACAGGGGGCGTGGGACCGCTGGAGCTGGTCGAGTCCACGGAGCCCGTTCCGCCAGTCGCCTACCGGCCAACGCGACCCGGCCCGGTCCGTAGGTCGGGAAGCGGATGGGTCACTACAGAAAGCCGCAAGACGGGGCGAGAGGAGGATTCTCGTTTCAGGACGGCCACTCCTGGCGACGCAGAGCCCAATCTTCTCTCGCCCCACCTCCCTGATCCGACTCCCGCGCGGTCTGAGTCATTGACACTCCAGGCGCGGTTCGCCATTATTTAAGCAACCCCACCTCGTTGTCGTTTCTTCTATTACGAGATTCCGGGGGACCCGATGAACAGGCTCTTTGTCTCCGTCGCTTCGCTGTTCTTCCTGATCGTCCTCGCTGCTCCGAGCACCGCCTCGGCCCAGGCACCGTGCGTGGAGTGCCATTCCGACGCCTCACCGGGCGTCGTCTCCGACTGGCAGCTCAGCAAGCACCGCCAGAACGGCATCACCTGCGCGGTTTGTCACGGCACGCACACCACGGGCCTCGACGTCGATCAGGTGCGAATTCCTACGCCCGAGACCTGCGGCAACTGCCACGCCGAGCGCGTCCAGCAGTACAAGGGCGGGAAGCACGCCATGGCGTGGGCGGCAATGAACGCGATGCCGACCACACACTGGCTGCCGATGGAGCTGGCGCAGGGCATGAAAGGTTGTGGCGGCTGCCACAAGATAGGACTCAAGTCGGAGGAGGAGATCCAGTCCCTCAAGGCAGACGGCGCCGGCTTCGGCGTCGCCTCCTGCGATGCGTGCCATACCCGCCACCTGTTCTCGGCCGAGGAGGCGCGACAACCGCAGGCCTGCCAGACCTGCCACATGGGTTTCGACCATCCACAGTGGGAGATGTACTCCTCATCGAAGCACGGCGTCAGGTACTTGCTCAAGCAGAACGGTATTCTCCCCGAGGGAGCGGCGGCGCCAACCTGCCAGACCTGCCATATGCAGGGCGGCGACCACGGCGTGCGCACGGCGTGGGGTTTCCTGGCCGTGCGGCTTCCGATGCCGGAGGACGAGGCATGGGCGGCGGACCGGGCAACGATCCTGATGGCACTTGGCGTTCTGGATCCCGAAGGTAACCCGACGGCCCGCCTCGAGGTCGTGAAAGCCGCCGACGTGGCCCGGCTCACCCAGGAAGACTGGGAGGCCGAGCGTCAGCAGATGCTGGACACCTGCGATCAGTGTCACTCGCTCAACTTCTCGGAGGCCGAGCTGCGGAGAGGCGACGAGATGATCCGGCAGGTCGACCACCTGCTGGCCGAGGCGATCCGGATCGTGGCCGGCCTCTACGCGGACGGCGTCCTGGAGAAGCCCGAGAGTTACGCCTATGCCTTCCCCGATCTGCTCACGTTCCACGACGCGCCGACGGCGATCGAGCAGAGGCTGTTCGAGATGCACCTGAAGCACCGGATGCGCGCCTTCCAGGGCGTCTTCCACGCCAACCCGGACTACGCATTGTGGTACGGCTGGAGCGAGATGATTCGGGATCTCCAGGAGATCAAGGAGCGGGCCGAGGAGATGCGGATGCACCGGGAGCACCTGATGGGAGCGGGCGAATAACGACACGCCTCGGGCGTCCGGGCGCGGCGCCCTCGGTAGCACCGACAACGGCCCCGTTCGCGCGGGGCCGTTTCTCTTGCTCGCCGCCCCCGCCCTCCAACACCTTGGCCAGACCGCAGGGACCCGCTCTGAGGATCCCCGAACCGAACTCATGACACAGGAGCGCGAGCGA
>JBDGYE010000137.1:0-3590 GCA_039584255.1 Gemmatimonadota bacterium | reverse complement strand
ACAGGGGCGCTTCCTTCCCGGGACGCGCATTCCGGTTCATCCGCCGGAGAGAATCGCCGAAACGAGGCCAGATCTCATTCTGATTCTTCCATGGAACCTCAAACACGAGATCGTCCAGCAGCTAACCTACGCACGTCAGTGGGGCGCTCGATTCGTCGTTCCGATACCGACCGTGCAGGTGCTTACGTGATCTTCCAGGAGACGAGGTTGCCTGGAGCCTTCCTCATCGACCCCGAACGGCGCGGGGACGAGCGTGGCTTCTTCGCGCGCGTTTGGTGCGTAGAAGAAGCCCTCGCGCAAGGCATCTCCGTCGACTTCGTCCAGTCGAGCATCTCCTACAACGGGGAAGTGGGCACCCTGCGGGGCCTGTGCTTCCAGCGCTCGCCGTTCTCCGAAGTGAAGGTGGTGCGGTGCACGCGGGGCGTCATTCAAGACGTCATCGTCGACCTGCGGCCCGACTCGCCGACGTTCCAGGATCACCTCTCGGTGGAGCTGTCCGCCGAGAACCGGCGGATGCTGCTCATTCCGGAAGGCCTCGCACATGGCTTCCTCACCCTGGAGCCGAATACCGAGGTCCATTACCAGATATCGCAGTTCTATGCACCGAGCTCTGAGGGAGGGGTACGCTACGACGATCCCGCGTTCGGCATCCGGTGGTGGCGTCCTGTCCGCATCATCTCGGAGCGCGACGCGAACCGGCCTGACTTCTCGTGGCCCGAGTTCGCACCGGACCTGGCCGGTTTCACGGTTGGACCGCATGCTGTTTCGCCCCAGTCGAGGGTGGGCTGATGAAAGTCGTCCTGTTCTGCGGCGGGCTGGGAACCCGTCTCGTGGAGTACTCCAACACGGTTCCCAAGCCCATGGTGCCGATCGGATACCGACCCATTCTCTGGCACCTCATGAGGTACTACGCTCATTTCGGGCACAGGCAGTTCATCCTGTGCCTCGGATACCGGGGCGATCTGATCAAAGAGTATTTCCTGAATTATGACGAGTGCGTGTCCAACAACTTTACCCTTTCGGTGCGCGATCGCCGGGTGGAGTTGCACGCGAGCGACGTCCAGGACTGGGAGATCACCTTCATTGACACGGGCCTGCACGCCAACGTCGGCCAACGACTCAAGGCGGTTCAGAGCCACCTCCAGGGCGAAGACGTCTTCCTGGCCAACTACGCCGACGGGTTGAGTGACATTCAGCTCCCGCGCTACGTCGATTCCTTCCGGCGACACGACCAGATAGCCAGCTTCGCGTGCGTGAAGCCCTCCCAATCGTTTCACGTGGTCTCCATCAACGGTGATGATACCGTCGAGGCGATCGGTCCGGCCCGCGGAGCCGACCTCTGGATCAACGGGGGGTTCTTCATCCTGCGGCACGAGATCTTCGACTACCTGCGTGGCGACGACGACCTGGTCGAGGGGGCGTTCCAACGGCTTCTCGCCCGGAGCCAGCTTCTGGCCTACCGGCACCACGGCTTCTGGGCCTGCATGGACACGTACAAGGAGCAGCAGCAGCTGGAGTCGCTGTTCGCAGCCGGAGACCCCCCGTGGGCGGTGTGGTCCCGGAGCAAGACCCAAGGAGACCAGATACCCGGCCCCAGGCTCGTGCGCGACGCGCTCTTCCCGAAGTCGGAGGAACTCGTCAACTCGGCGTCCCTGTTCGCGCTCAGGGAACATCGCGGCGGCCGCTGATGCTCCAGCTGTCGCGCCTCCCTGCTGGCGACAGGCTGCACCTACTGTGTCTGGGCGCACACAGCGACGACATCGAGATCGGGTGCGGGGGAACGATCCTCCAACTCTTGCGGGATCATCCCGGCAGCCGGGTCACGTGGGTCGTGCTCAGCGCGGCAGAGCACCGGCGGGAGGAGGCCGAGGTGAGCGCCGCGGCTCTCCTGCGGGATGCGCCGACCACCGAGATCGTCCTCGAATCCTTCCGCGACGGCTACTTTCCCTGGGAGGGGGCCGGGATCAAGGATCTCTTCGAGAGTCTAGGCAGCCAGGTCGAGCCGGATCTCATCTTCACCCACAGCCTGCACGACCGTCACCAGGATCACCGACTCGTGCAGGAGCTGACGTGGAACACCTTTCGCAATCACCTGATCCTGGAGTACGAGGTGCCGAAGTACGACGGCGATCTCGCCTCACCCAACGTGTTCGTGCCTCTCGATGAGCGGACTGCGGCCGAAAAGGCACGCCATCTGCTCCAGTACTTCCCGTCCCAGCGGGACCGGCACTGGTTCTCGGCGGATACCTTCAACGCGCTTATGCGTCTAAGGGGAATCGAGTGCAGATCTCCCTCGGGCCTGGCGGAGGGATTCTACTGCCGCAAGATGATTCTCTGACGACTCACCGGGCACCTCTTCGGAGGATCACGACGGGCAACGTCCTCAGCACAATCCGAAGATCGAGAAGAAGCGATCGACGATCGACGTACTCCAGATCAAACGAGAGTTTGCGCCCGGCATCGGCCTGCGAGCTGACGTAATGGAAGCTGACCTGTGCCAGACCAGTGATTCCTGGCAGTACCGTCTGTCGGTCCTGAAACCGGTCGTACTTCGAACGGAGCCCTGCGAAGATCAGAGGCTGCTCCGGTCTAGGCCCGACCAGGTTCATATCACCCTTGAGCACATTGAGTAGCTGAGGAAGCTCATCGAGCCTGTAGGCGCGGAGGACTCTCCCGAACGACGTGATACGACGGTGTCCACACCTGCTGCCCGCCTTGGGAGTCGTACATGGTGCGGAACTTGTAGATCTTGAACGGCTTGCCGCCGAGATCCGATCTCCTGCGGCCGTCGAATCGACTGCCGGAGGCTCCGCGCCGATCGATACCCACCCTCGTCTGAACGTACAGCACCGGCCCCGGTGTGGTGAGCTTGATGAGCAAGGCGATGAGCCCCATGAGCGGCAGGACCACCGCAAAGGAGACGGTGGCCAGAGCCACGTTGAATCCCCTGACGAGCCTGTCTGAGCGCCTCAGATGCCGCCTCGCCTCCCTCGTGGCCGCCGATGCTCTCTCCGACCGCAATACTGCGGCTGGCTCTGGCACGAGCGATCGAGCGTCCGAGCCGTCGCCCGCCCGCCTCCAGCTCCCGCCGAGGCTCTGCGAGTGGCTGTGGCCGGCTGCACCGGATACCCGACGGGATTCGCCTCCTGTCGTCGACATCGGTGATTGAGGCTCCATGGCTGACGTGAACTCGCGTTGTCTGACGTGGGCTTCAGCGGGAGGGCGCGAAACGGACACCCGAGAAGCGCGATGCTATTTCAAATGCGGAGCATGCAGGACGGTAAATCTATCATCCTGGGATCACTTCCGCACGGCGTCTGTGTCTCGTCGATTGGCCCGGCCACGGAAGCCTTGATCCCTATCGGGCCACGAACACTGGCACGGAGACGAGCTCCAGAATTGCCGCGGTGTGCGAACCGAACACGAAGTCGCGGATGCGTCCGCGTCCGAAGGATCCCATGAACAGGCAGTCCGCCTCCCATCTGGAGAGGGCTTCCACGACGGCGGCGGCCGGATAGGCGTCGATGCGGGCGGATTCCCACTCGACGTCGCCGTGCCGCAGCGCCGTGTGCGCGCCTTCGAGAATCTTG
>JBDGYE010000097.1:0-10073 GCA_039584255.1 Gemmatimonadota bacterium | reverse complement strand
GGCAACCGCCGCGTCAGCCCGGTCAGTATCTCGTAGCTAATGGTCCCGCATGCCTCAGCCATTTCCTCCAGGCCTATCTCGACGGCCCCGTCCCTGCCCAGCAGGGTCGCGACGTCGCCGCTCCGCACCGGTCCCAGATCGGTAACGTCCACCACGGTCGAGTCCATACACACGACACCACGGATCGGTGCCTCCCGGCCTTCGATCAGGGCACGCCCCCGGTTGGACAGCTCGCGCCTCAGGCCGTCGCCGTAGCCAATCCCGAGCGTGGCCAGGCGGGATGGCCGCCGGGTGACGAACGTCGCTCCGTAGCTCACAGTCGTTCCAGCCGGTGCCTCCCGCACATCCAGCACGCGGGCCTTCACGGTGGCCACCAGCTCGGGAGGGGGCTCCCAGCGACCGCCGCCGTAGAGATAGATCCCCGGCCGCACCAGGTCCGCATGCACTCCCGGCTGCAGCATCGCCCCGGCGCTGTTGGCGGCGTGGACCAGACCCGGCGATACCCCCACCGCGTTCATCGCGGACAGAGCTTCTCTGAACCGGTGCCACTGTTCTTCCGTGGCCCCCGGATCCGTGTCCGCGGAGTGGAAATGAGTCAGGGTTCCCGCCAGTCGCAGGCCCCCCTCTCCCAGTGCGTGCCTCACCTTCGGCGCCCACATCCCGGCTTCGAGCCAAGAGAGTCCGAAGCGACCCATTCCCGTGTCGATTTCGAGGTGGACCGCTAGCGCCGCTCCATTCTCGCGGGCCCTCCGCCCACAAGAAATCAGCGCCTCAAGGCCGGACACAGCCGGCTCGAGGCGCTCTTCCAGCAAATCGCGAACGTCGGCGGGAAGGCCAGGCGCAAAGACGACGATCGGGCCGTCCCACGCCATTCTTCGCAGCTCGACGCCTTCCGCCAGCGTCGCCACGCCGAACCCCCACGGGCCCAGAGGAGACAACGCCTCGACCGTCCGTGCCATGCCGATCCCGTAGCCATCCGCCTTGACCATGGGGAGGATCCGGCACCCCTGGGGCAGGTGACGCATCAGGGTGCGGCAGTTGGCACGGAGCGCCGCAAGGTCGATCTCGACCCAGGCCCGCCGCGTCGCTTCGATTGACACGTTTTTCAAGGCCGGCATAGTATATCCGCCCCATGTCCGAGGAGCAACAGAGTTTCCAGGGTGAGAGCGACGCTCTCCATTCGTGCCGGCGGCAGCCCGGAGACGGCTCTCTGGGCCGAAGTCTGGCCCTGGTACGGTACCTCCGCCAGCACTGTTCCTGGGATGCCCGACAGACCCCGTCCAGCCTGCGTCCGTATCTCCTCGAGGAGGCTCACGAGGTGGCCGATGCCATACGTGCCGGGCGCGATGCCGAGCTGGCCACGGAACTGGGCGACCTGCTCCTGAACGTCGCCTTCCAGATCGTCCTCGCGGAGGAGCGCGGCGCCTTCGACGGCGAAGCTGTCGTCGGCCTTCTGGAGGAGAAGATGCGTGATCGCCATCCACACATCTATGGGGACGCCGAGGAGGCCCCGGATTGGGAAGAGCTCAAGGCGCATCGGAAAGCCGCGGACGTGGCGGCGCACGATGCTTCAGTGGCCGGCGGCGATCCGTTCGATGGCCTGCCGTCAGGGCTCGAACCGCTCAGCCGCGCGCTCCGAATGCAGGACAGGGCAGCCGGGTGGAACTTCGACTGGCCCGACGCGAAGGGGGCCGTAGACAAGCTTCGCGAGGAGATCGGCGAAGTCGAAGTGTTGCTGTCGGATGTCGCCGGATCGATGGCTGGCGACCGGAACGGGCCGGACGAGGCCGCTCTCGAGGAGGAGCTCGGAGATCTCTTGTTCTCGGCCGTGAACGTATGCCGGCTGGCGGGCGTGCACCCCTCCAACGCTCTGGAGCACGCCGCGGCAAAGTTCGGGGGAAGGTTCCGCCGCGTCCTGGAGCTCGCCTCGCAGGAGGGCATCGAACCCCGAGAAACGAGCCTGGACGAACTGAACCGGTTGTGGGAGACTGCGAAAGCGGAGAATGACGGGGACGGCTGAGCGCGGCCCGATCGCCGCGCCCGAATCACCCGCCGGTGATCTGCTTGACCTCCTTCTGCCCCTTCTTCACGCCCGCACCGACGCTCAGTCCGAACAGCAGGGCTGTCCCACCACCCACGGCGGGCAGGAATCCGAGCAGGGCCGTGACGGGAGCAACCAGAAGCGCCGCACCAATTCCGGCGATCCAGGGCGTTGATGGTCTGTGCGCGGAATCGACGAAGCGTAGGCGCTGGCGCACGAAGTCGCGCGTCTTCACGTACGATGCCCAGAGCCCGGCCCCCGTGGCGGCTATGATTAAAGCTTCGAGCATGGCTCCTCCTCTCCCAGTCCTTCTACGGCCATCACCCCCAAAACGTTTCAGGCACGCCTGGGCGGTCTCTCTCGGCCGCCTCAGGGCGTAAGCCGCGTCATCATCCGCGGGAAGGCGATGGACTCCCTCAGATGAGAGAGCCCGCAGATCCAGCTCACCGTTCTCTCCAGTCCGAGCCCGAAGCCGCTGTGCGGGAAGGTGCCATACCGCCGCAGGTCGAGGTACCAGCCGTAGGTCTCCTCCGGAAGGTTCTCCTCCCGGATCCTGGTTAGAAGCCTGTCGTAGTCGTCTTCGCGCTGGCTCCCCCCGATGATCTCGCCGTATCCCTCCGGGGCCAACAGGTCGTTGCACTTGACGGTGCGCGGATCCTCCGGGTTCTCCTTCATGTAGAAGGCCTTCGCGCCCTTCGGGTAATCGTAGACGAACAGCGGCTTCTCACGCTCTTCGGTGAGGATCGCCTCATCCCCGGCCCCGAGGTCGCTTCCCCACTGGGTCGGACTGCCGTTCTCCTTCAGGATCGCCACCGCCTCGGTGTAGCTGATCCGATCGAAGGGCGGCCGGATCGCCTCCAGCGGGGCCGTTTCGCGCTCCAGCTCGGCGAGGTCGTCTCGCCTTCGCTCCAGCACCCGCTGCACGATGTACGAAACGAACTCCTCCTGCAGGCGCATGTTGCCCTCGCTGTCCAACCACGCCACCTCCGGCTCCACCATCCAGAACTCGGTCAGGTGCCTCCTGGTCTTGGACTTCTCCGCCCTGAAAGTGGGGCCGAAGCAGTAGACCTTACCGAGAGCAGCTGCCGCCGCTTCGACGTAGAGCTGGCCCGTCTGGGCGAGGTAGGCCCTGCCCAGGTCGAAGTACTCGGTCTCGAAGAGGCTGCCGGCCGACTCACCGATGGAGCCGGTGAGGATGGGTGTGTCGACAAGCACGTAGTCGCGGTCGTAGAAGAAGTCACGTATCGCCTTCACGACTTCGTCCCGGACCCGCATGATTGCGCGCTGGCCGGTGTGGCGAAGCCACAGGTGCCGGTTGTTGAGAAGGAAGTCTACGCCGTGCTCCTTCGGCTGGATGGGATAGTCATCCGCGGGCCCCAGGATCTCCAGGGCGGAGGCGGCGATCTCATATCCGCCCTTCGCCCGCTCGTCGCGCCGCGCCAGGCCCTCCACCCGGACGCTGGTCTCGTAGCCGAGGGCGCCAGCGGCCTCCCAGGAAGCCTCGTCGACCTCGTTGCGAGCCACCACGACCTGGACGACACCGCTGCCGTCGCGGAGCATCAGGAAGGCGATCTTGCCGCTGGAGCGGAATTGGTAGATCCAGCCCTGCAGCGTGACCTGCTGCCCCTCGTGTCGGGGCAGCTCTCGCACGGTAGTGTGTGGGTCTGTCATGGCTTCCCGTTGTTTAAGCCGTGATTGGCGGCGAAGCTAGACCGCTCAACCGACCCCGTAAAGGGCCTCCTGATCTGCATAGCGCTCCGCCAGGTCTCGGGCAAAGACGCGGTTGGAGCGCTCGGCCAGCTCCGGATCCCCTGACACCAGCACACGCGCGCGCTCACGGGCGTGAATCAGAAGATCGTAGTCCCGGTCGAGGTCCGCGAACCGTAGTACCGGAAGACCGTGCTGCTGGAGACCGAACACGTTCCCCTCGCCTCTCAGCCGGAGGTCCTCGCGGGCAAGGGCGAAGCCGTCAGACGTCCGGGCAAACGCCCGAAGACGGTCCGGCGGCACCGAACCGGAGAAGAAGGCCACGCAATAGCTCTGCTCCCCTCCCCGTCCCACACGTCCGCGCAGCTGGTGGAGCTGTGCCAGGCCAAAGCGCTCGGCGTGCTCGATCACCATGACCGTGGCGTTGGGGACGTCGATCCCGACCTCGATCACAGTAGTGGCTACAAGCAGGTGTGTTTCGCCTCGCAGGAAGCGGCGCATCATCTCGTCCTTCTCCGCCGAACCAAGGCGTCCGTGCACGAGCCCCAGCTCGTACTCCGGGAATCGGCTCCTGAGCTCCTCGAACTCTGCGGTTGCGGCGCGCGCCTCTATAGCATCCGACTTCTCCACCAGCGGGTAGACCACATACGCCTGACGGCCCGCCTGCAGCTGTCTCCTCACGAACGCGAATGCGGCATCCCGGTCATCGGAACCCCGGATGCCCGTGATCACTTCCCGCCGCCCCGGAGGCATCTCGTCGATGATCGACAGGTCTAGATCCCCATACAGGGTCAGCGCGAGCGAACGGGGTATGGGAGTCGCCGACATCACCAGGGTGTCGGCAGACCCGCCGGCGTCGCGCAAAGCACGTCGCTGCTCGACACCGAACCGATGCTGCTCATCGATCACGACGAGGCCGGGACGGCCGAATTCGACGCCCTCCTGGATGAGCGCGTGCGTCCCCACCACCACCGATACCTCGCCGGCTCTGATTCCGGCGGCCAGATCTCGCCTCCGTGCTCCGGTAGCGGCGCCCGTCAACAGTCGGGGCGTCACCCCGAGAGGCGCCATCAGACCCGACAGCGTACGGTGGTGTTGCTCGGCCAGCAGCTCGGTCGGCGCCATGATCGCCGCCTGCAGGCCGTTCTCGACCGCCTTCAGCATTGCCGCAGCGGCCACCGCCGTCTTCCCGCTGCCCACGTCGCCCTGCAGCAGGCGGTACATACGTTCCGGGCTTTCCATATCGCCGCAAATCTCCGCCCACGCCCTTTCCTGAGCCGATGTCAGGCGAAACGGCAGGTGTTCCCGGACAAAGCTTCCTGACAGCTCAGGGGGCGCGGCGAGCGCCAAGCCCGGGCTGCGGGCGCGCAGTCGGTGGCGGGCCCGGGCATGGAGGAGCTGGAGATAGAAGAGCTCCTCGTAGGCCAGGCGCCTGCGGGCCGGTTCCACGCTGGATAGTATTTCGGGGCGGTGCAGAGTCTCGAGGGCTTCTCGGAGGTGCACGAGGCCCACGGCCCGCCGCCAAGCCGGATCGAAGGCCTCACGCTCCGCGATCTCCTCCAGGAGACCGTCGAGATTCGCGTCCACGACGGCCCGGATCTGCCCCTGCGAGAGGCCCTCCGTAGCCGGGTAGATGGGATACACTCGGCCTTCGCCCGAGCTCTCGTCTCTCCCCTCGGCAAGGACTGTGAACTCGCGAGGCCGCAGCTGGCGGCCGTGAAAGAAGTGCACGGAGCCCGTGACCAGCAGGAGCTGCCCCCGTTCTACCTTGTTGTCGAGCCACGGCTGGCCGGGCCAGGCGCATTCGATGAGCCCGCTGTGATCACGGATCACCGCGTGGAATATCCGCAGGCCCTTGCGGGTGGGCAGCACGCCCTTGGAAACCACCGTTCCCATGACGGTGGCGTCGTCACCCGGACGCAGCGCCGCGATTTCGGCCACCGTCGTGGCATCCTCGTACCGGTTGGGCACATGGTACAGGAGGTCACGGGCCGTGGTGACCCCCAGCCGGGCGAAGCGTTCCGCCCGCCGGGGACCGACACCCTTCAGATACTGGACCGGTCGCTGCAACGTTTGGCGCCGCGCCATCCCTCCGCCCGGTTCAGCCGAGAAGCTTCTCGACGTAGATGTCTGCGTCGAAGGGCTCCAGGTCGTCGGCGGTCTCTCCAGTCCCGAGGTAGCGCACGGGAACGTGGAACTCCCGGGTGACGGCCACGGCAGTGCCGCCTCGTGCCGAGCTGTCGAACTTGGAAAGGACGATTCCGGTGAGCCGGAGTCCCTCGCCGAACTCCCGCACTTGGTTCAGAACGTTCTGACCGGACGTGGCATCCACCACCAGCAGCCGCTCGTGGGGGGCGCCGGGGACGAGTCGGCCCAGCACCCGGTCGATCTTGCGCAGTTCTTCCATCAGGCCGCGCTGGGTGTGCAAGCGGCCGGCGGTGTCTACCAGGAGATGGGTCGCGCCCCGCGCCAGGGCGGCCTCCGCCGCATCGTACGCCACGGCCGCCGGATCGCCGCCGTGCTGACCGCCCACGAAGTCCACCTCCAGACGATCCGCCCAGATTCGAAGCTGCTCCTGGGCCGCGCTCCGGAAGGTGTCCGTAGCCGCGAGCAGAACAGTCCCACCCGCCGCTTTGACGCGCCTGGCCAGCTTCGCGACCGTCGTGGTCTTGCCGGTGCCGTTGACTCCCAGGACGAACGTCACGTGGGGTCCGTCCGGCTCTTCCTGGGGCGTAGCCGGCGCTTCGACCTCGGACAGAATCGCCTTGATGTGATCGGCGAGGAGGCTCCGCAGCTGATCCTCGGACTTGACCGTTCCCCGCTGGGCTGCTCGCTCGAGCTCGCCGACCAGCTCCAGCGCGACGTCTACGCCGAAGTCGGCCTCCAGAAGCACCTGCTCGAGGCGCTCGATCGCCTCGTCGTCTATCCCCTTCACGAGGACGGAGACGTCCATGAGCGAAACGTCGACGATCTTCTGCCACAGCGACCTGCCGGGCTTCTGGTCGCGCATGCTCAGTCGTTCCTCCATCTTCGTGGCCCGTCTCTCTTACGTTCCTGGTCTCCCGTTCATGCGGGACGTGATCACCGCAGGCCGATGTGTCGGCGCCAGATCCACTCCGCACAAAGGAGCAGGGCGGCTAGCGCAAAAGGCCACACAGGCTTGCGCCCTCCCGAGCCCTCCGGAGCCCCCGTGCGCTCGGGCGCGGGGACGGTGAGCGGTAACTCGACGACTCGAGGCAGTAGCTCCGCCAGCGGCCCGACCACCGTGAACGGCCGTTCGACCGTGAAGCGCCGATCACCAACTCTGCCGGCAGCCGTGAAATGTGCCTCGCCCGGCTTAAGTATCGGTCCCGCGACGGCGGAATCAGGCTCCGGGACCGTCCCCGACCACGCCTCGCGACCCTCGCCGTCCAACACCGAGATCGAAAGATCGCGCACGCCCGGGGCGATACGCCATAGGACCGGGCTTCCGGCTTCGGGCCATCGGTCGGCGAGCACGACCGGTACGCCGACGGCTCTCTCCGAAAGCCAACCCGCCAGAGACGTGTAGAGCGACCTGTACAGCCGGCGTGACGGGCCGTACCTCGCCCCCCAGCGCCAGGTTCCCTCCGCGAGTACGAGGACCACGCGCCGCCTGCCATGGATCGTGGCCGTGGCGAGGGGATGTTCGGAACCACGGCGATCGCGGCGCACAGAGAGCGGAGACCAGCCCGAGGCTCCGGTGAGTCCGCGCAAGCGTGTCACGGGTGGCAGAGTTCCCACGTCGATGCCGGCCATGTACCCCGCGACCGGGCTCGGCGGTGGGCCGAAGGGGTACCACTCTCCTTCCAGCTGCTTCCCTACCGCCAGCTCGCTCCCGGGCACCGCACCGGCGCCCCGGGCCAGGAAAAGCAGCCTCGGGTGCCTGCCCGCCTCCGCGCGCAGCCACTCCGGAAGCTCGTCCGGGCTGCCCTGAATCACCAGTACGTCGGACGATGCCACCTGCCTGCGGACCGTAGGCTCTGCCTGGACCCCCCTTGGATCCGTCCCCATTCGCACGAAGCGGGCGGGAGCCAACCGCAGGTATCCCACGGCCCCCCCGGGTACGGCCTGGCGCAACACGGGCAGCAGGAAGCGCGGTTCCCAGTCGGGTTCGACCGATACCAGCACTGCGCCCCTCGTCACCGGTGTTACCAGCACCCACAGCCGGCGTGAGGTGGTCGTTGCGTAGGGGTCCGCCTCCGCGTTCAGCTCGACGGTGTACGGGCGCCACTCGCCGGCGGCGGCTGTCGGTCGCGGAACGAGGGGAAGAATGACACGGAGGCCGTGGCCCGGATCCGGTACCGCGACCCGCGCAGAAGCCATGGGGCCACCGGGGCCGCTGAGCTGCACTTCGAACGAGTGCCGAACCGCGAGCGTATCGCGCAGCTCTCCGCCTGCCACGATCTCCACCGCGACCCTCGCGGTGTCGCCCGCGCGCACGCGCAGGGGAGCCGCTACATCCCGGATGCCCAGACGGGATACCGGCGAGGCTACCCTTAGCTCGCGGAGCCCAAGCTCCAAACGCTCGGCGGTAAGCCGGGCCTCCTCACGGTCGTCCAGCTCGCCGTCGGTGATCACCACAACACTGTCGGCACCGGCGAGTCTCGCCGCGTCCAAGGCGGACGTCAACCGGGAGCGCTTCCCGTCGGCTTCGAGCCGGCTCAGACCTTCGACGCCGACCTCGCTGACCGCCCCTCCGAAAGCCAGGACCAGTTCTGCGGCGATCTCGCCTGCCCGGTGCGCAGCGGCTCTCATCCGGGAAGAATCGCCCGGACTCACTGGAAGGCGCATGCTGACCGAGCGGTCCACAAGCAGCGCGAGCCCACCCTCCCTTCCCTCCGTTCCGCCGAGGACCGGAAGCAGAGCACCGGCCAGGATCAGGAACAGGGCAGCCCCACGCAGAATGGCCGCGGGTACGCGGCCCTGGACGGGCTCCTCCCGCTTCATGTACCACCATCCGGCGAAGGCCATCGAAACGGCGGCGGCGGCCGCGACCCAGAGGAGCTGCGATAGACTCATCGCAGGTCGGAAGGTCGCGTGCTGGACACGGCGGGCCGCGGTACGGGCGGAGCGCTCAGTCGGCTACCGTCGTCGGGATGCCGGGCTGCGAGGAGGGTGGAGGAAGTTGGACCCCGTCGAGCAGGGCCAGAGCCTGGTCACGGACGTCCAGAAAGTCGCCCATGTGCTCCGGCTCGAGGGCGGGGGCCGAGGGCAGGTTCATCCTCGACGGATTTCGGTTCTGTCCGTTCTGGAGGAATTCGTAGTGGAGGTGTGGGCCCGTGGCCAGCCCGGTGGCGCCGACCCGGCCGATGATCTGCCCCTGCTGGACCACGCTACCGACACGCACATCACGGGCTATGGAGCTCAGGTGGGCGTAGCGGGTCCGGATTCCGTGCGTGTGTCGGATTTCGACCAATCTACCGAAAGTGCCCCAGGTACCCGCCCGGGTCACGGTACCGGACGCCGTGGCCAGCACCCGGGTCCCATGCGGCGCGCCGTAGTCGATGCCCGGGTGGCGCCGGTAGCGCTTGAGAATCGGGTGGTACCGGCGATTCGAGAACCCGCTGGTGATGCGATACGGAACCGGGTAGCGGAGGAAGACGCCCCGCAGCGCTTCTCCCTCGGTGTCGAAGTACTCGCGGCGTCCGCCGGAACGCGTGTACGGGATCGCCGGGAGCACTCGTCCTTGATTACGGAACTCGATGGCAAGAAAGCGGCGCGTTCGCACCGATCCGCCGGGCCGGAGCTCGCGCTGGATGGCCACCCGGAACGCGTCCCCCCGACGGAGGTCGCGCGTGAAGTCCACCTTCCAGGCGAAGACGTCGGCCAAGTCGTAGACGTACTCCTTGAACTCTCCCTCGCTCAGCAGCTCGACCTCACCGCTGAGCTCGGCGAACCAGAGGCTCGATTCTATAAGACCGGCCAGCAGAAGCGTATCCACGACGATCGGCACGACGTCCACGCTGGCGACCCAGCCGGAGTCCGCGCCGGCCAGGTGCAAGAGCGAGTCCTCGTTGAGCTGAAGCGCAAGCCGATCCGGCGTCCCTCCCGGCGGACCCATGAACCGCATCACGACCCCAGCGCGGAAGGTTCGGGGATTCTTGTAGTCTCGGACCAGCTGCATGACCTCGTGGATCTCCGGTCCGGTGAAGCCGTTATCGGACATGACCTCGGCAAGGGTCTCGCCCCGCGCAAGGGTGTCGTACACGCTCACGGGAGGGGGTGGAGCGGGCACGATCACCGTCTTCACGTGGGACGTCCTGTCGCTGGAGCTCCCGGAGACAAGGGGTCGGAGCAGCCAGGC
>JBDGYE010000136.1:0-2773 GCA_039584255.1 Gemmatimonadota bacterium | reverse complement strand
GGCTCGGCCCAGCGCTTCAGCCGTTTCTACGGTGCCTCCCACCTCTTCTTTCTCCTCCGGGGCTACGCAGTGCTGGACCGAACCGCCATGCCGATGCTCGGAGATCCGGAGACGACCTACGACACCTTCGTGCCCCAGCTGGTGGCCGATGCCGAGGCCGCGGTGGCCAAGGCCGTCGAGATCGGCGTGGCCGACCCCAAACGGATCGGCGTGGTCGGCCACAGTCACGGCGGGCTGATGGTGGCCAACCTCCTGGCCCACACCGACCTATTCCGGGCCGGCATCGCCCGCAGCGGGTCGTACAACAAGACCAACCAGCCCTTTGGCTTCCAGTCCGAGCGTCGTTCGCTCTTCGAGGCCAGGGACGTATACATAAAGGTCTCGCCCACCTTCTTCGCGGACCAGGTCAACGAGCCGGTCCTGATCATCCATGGTGACGACGATTCCAATCCGGGCACCCTGACCTTCCAGTCCGAAGTCTTCTTCGAGGCCGTGCGCGGCTCGGGTGGCACCGCCCGGCTGGTGCTGCTCCCGTACGAGGATCACGGCTACCGGGCCCGGGAGAGTGTGGAGCACGTTCTCTGGGAGCAGCTCCAGTGGTTCGACAGACATGTCAAGGGTGAAGCGGTCCAGCGAGACTCAACGGTCGAAGTGAGCACGAAAACAACGACGATGAGCACTCAGCCACACGGAGAAAGCACGCGATGACTCATCTTCGGCCTGACCCTGACGGAGTGCGGCTCTCCGCGGTTGTGATCTGCGTGTAGGTTGGCGAGCCGGGGCGCCCTTTCGCTCTTCGCAGCGTCTATCGCTTGAAGAGCTGACTCAGCACCACCGGGCGACGTAACAGCTCCCATAGACTCGGGTTTATCGAACGCTCGGCTTCGAGCACGACGTCGTGGATCGGGAGATTGGACAGGGTGTCGGAGACCAACCTGCGGAATCGCTCCGGATGCGCGTCGGGCCCCGAACAGTTGACGGGATTGGTGGCCACGGCCAGCACGCGCATCGGCTCGATCACGCGGATCGTTCCCCCCCCTCGTCTCCACGAACGATAGTAAACCGGGGCGGCGCGGAAACAGGTCGGGTTCCTGACGACCAGCGTACAGCGCAGCGGCGAGCGGCTCAGGGGGCCCAGCAGATCGTTGTGTAGCCCCTGAGGTAGCAAGACGACCGGCCTTTGTCCGCTCATCGAGACGAGATCGGTGGCCAGCTCCTCCCCGGAGGACCCGGCTAACGTCAGATCTTGCGAGCCGGCGTCGAGCAACGCAGGGCTCCCTTGCTCGTCCACGCGAGGCCACGCTTCGAGTGCGGGCCGATCGGCCCGCTCGAGATCCAGAACTTCCACGACGTGCCGCAGCGCGGCGGCCGATCGTTCGGGGCATCCCGAGAATCCCGCTCCGGCCACGAGCACGACGGCTTGAGCGCCGCCGGGCGCGGCGAAGCCCCGGCGCTCCCATGCGCCATCGACGAGCGCCAACCCGCCGCTCATCTCGTCGAGACGCTCCAGCGCCCGGCGCATAGAGTCGTCGTCGTCCGGACCGTAGAGTCGCAGGTGCGCGCTCTGCCGTGCGCGGAACAACTGCAGCTCTCCCAGGGACGTTCGACCGAAGGCGGGGCCGAGCGGCTCGAGCAGGCCCTCCTGTTCGGGAACGGGAGTCGTGGCTACGATCGTTCCCTCCGGAACACGGATAGGCATCACCGCTCCCGAGTCGAGCGCCTCGAGCGGCAGTCTGGGCGCACGGGTGAGCCCCAGCGAGATCCCGCGTTTGTGGAACTCACTGGCGGCGCGCTCGAGCACCGTCCGCGCGCCGGCTCCCGGATGCAAGCTGATCACCGCCAGACGCGTACAGCCGGCGGCGAAGGCTCGCTCGAGCAGGTTGGGCTCGTCCGCGACGTGGCTTCTGTTTCCGAACATGTCCCGTGAGCGGCAGTTAAAACCGTCTGATGTACAAGCTCGTCCCTCGGTCCGCGTATCACCAGCACGATTTCGTACCTGCGGTTACGAAACAGGTAGATCGAGAAGAACGAGTGGCCCCAATTCCTGCGGCGGTTGATCCAGCCAGCGAAGGAGGCCACGAGAATCTCGTGTCGGCTTTTTGGTGAAGGAGAATCTCCGGCGCCTTGATCCGGCATCGAAGCTCCTACTCGTCTTCCTCCGTGTCGGCCGCCGGCAGGGCGTTTCCCTCAGAATCGAACCCGCCCGCTTCTGCTGTCATGGGGAGTCGTCTCCCATTCTCATCGCAGCCGCAGTCATAGTTCATAGACGATGTCACACCTCGCGCACACTTCCATTCTAGTTCCTCAACTCAATTAACATCTCTCTTGCATTTTCATTATTTGGATTCAACTGCAGTGCCTTTTCATAGCTTTTAACGGCCAGCTTTGTATCCCCATTTTTCATATACGCCTCTCCAAGACTGCTATGCAACACAGACGATTCAGGAAAGGATTGAACAATGCACTCAAAAATCACTATGGCCTCTTTGACTTTGTTCAATCTCAATAGTTCATAAATATACGCATTGAGCATGAATTCGTTAAATCCGTCTGGATGTTTCTCTATGATTTCAGGATAGAGCTTTACCACTTCGTCAATTCCCTTCTTAAGCACAGTGTGAACCAGCGTCAAAGGCGCTGAGTCATGTTGCATATAACTGGGGGATGGCCCATTCGCTGCTGATTTCGGCGAGGGCCGACGGCTCCTTCGACACACATAATATCACGCGACGTTTCTTCCTTTTCGCACCTCCTTGTCTTCGACTCGGCTCCT
>JBDGYE010000135.1:0-3271 GCA_039584255.1 Gemmatimonadota bacterium | reverse complement strand
GGACGAAAGAAGTGGAAGAACCTCTTACTTTAACCGCGACTCCTTCGCCCTGCGCAACAGTATGGTCGGAGGACGAGATCAGGAGCGTGGAGGGGCCGCGTTACGCGCGTCACACGTGCGTAGCTGTAGGTAGGGGCGGCCCCGAAGGAACCGCCCCCAAGCGAGGCCAAATCGAGTCAGTCTCCCTAAACGCCGGGCGGCATATAGTCGACGCTCTTTCGCACGGCCTCGTCCACCTGCTCGGGTGTGAGCAACAGTGTGGTGGTGGCACGCACAGCCCCGCTTGCGTTGACGGCCAGACTAAGAGCGGTCCCGGTCTCGTGATCCGGTAGATCAAGAATCACGTAGGCATCGGTCTCGCCAAGCGCAAAGTAGAACGCCTCCACCGACCCACCAAGGCGCTCTACTGCCTCGGCGACCTTGGCCCTGCGGCCCGTGCCGCCATCCTTCACTAATCCGGCGACGCCGGACGAAAGAAGTGGAAGAACCTCTTACTTTAACCGCGACTCCTTCGCCCTGCGCAACAGTATGGTCGGAGGACGAGATCAGGAGCGTGGAGGGGCCGCGTTACGCGCGTCACAGGTTCGTGGATGCCAGACAGGGGCGGCCCCGAAGGAACCGCCCCGCTGACCAGCATCAGAAGATGCCGTAGTCAAATCTGGCCTCGGCAGCCCTAGCCTTGGGGGCTAAGAAGCTCACCGCTGCAGGGGAAGATCTCCGATGTGGCAGTCGTTTCGACGCAAGTAGCGCGAATCTTCTGTTGCATCGGTCCGTGGAGATTGACCTCGACAAAGCCCTGTGATGCAATGAACTGTGCCGTATACGTCCCGCTCCACATCCCGTCGGCGGTCGCAATCTCAAGCGTTCCACAGCCTGGTCCGTCCGACCCGGGCTGGCCCAAGGGAATCGCGGCAAGGTTCCCGTTAATTAGAAACTCCACGGACCCTTCCAGGTCGCCGGTAACCGGACCCGAAAACGGTACCATGATTACGCTCCCGCGTTGCAGGCAACGGTCGCTCATGAAGGTCAAGCGACGGTCAAGCGGCGGTCGAGTACTCAGTGGGGTGGCGCTCCGCCCGTCTATAGGGTTAGGCGTAAGAACGGCCCGCAGGGGTCCATCGGAGATCGGGAGGCGCGGTCAGGCAGGCGTCGTTCGTAGGTGTCTGCTCAGCGCAGTCAGTGACCACCGAGCAGCTTGCGAGGTCTCCAGAGCCTCGATCTTTGCACGCTGGATCGAGGAGGAGGACGCCGCGATCGAAGAACCTCGATCCCGTCGGGAAAACTTTTATTCCGGGGGCGTATGGTCGGAGGACGAGATCAGGAGCGTGGAGGAGCTAGCCCACGGGCACGGTCGTTCTCACCGAGTTGCGCGTACTGAAAGCGCGACTCGGATCGCGCCGGTGAGTCTGACGCGGGTCAGCCCGCTGGTTTTCGGCTGAACCTCGTGGAGGACGGCGGCAACCGTGACTCAAAGTCCGGTGGGAGCAATCCCTTGAGGGTTAGCCATCCGCTGGGCGGCGTCGCTGTGGCTTCGCCGGCGAGTCCCTCCTCCGGCACTTCGAGCCAACGATTGACCGACGGGGCGCATCCAATTTGGTGGTTCGATCACACAGCCGACACCGGAGGTCTCCGCCGATGCGTCAGCGTCCCTTTGCTTCCTCGGCTCGATTCGCGCGGGTGCTTCTGCCGATGCTCGTGCTTCTTGCCTGCCTCGAACCGATGTCCGGGTTGGGCCAACCAGCTCGAGTGAAGAGCTACGAGCTGGACGTGTCGTTCAGGCCGGACAGTGCCTCCTTGCGAGGTCGTGCAACCGTGGACCTCGACCGTAGCGGCTCCCCTGATGACGAGATCATCTTCTATCTGCACGGGGAGCTGGACGTGCTCGCCGTCCATTGCGGCGAGGGCGAAGGGACATCGCTGCCCTTCGAGCAGCAGAAGGTCTACTACCGGTCAGACTACTCGCTGGTGGCCACGCACGTCATCGTGGATGCGCCGGGAGAAGATCTCACACGCCTTCTCATCGAGTACGCGGGCCCCTTCAATCCCTCCCGAGCCCGATCACCGTCCGACTACATGAGGATTGCCGGTGACGGCGTCTACCTGCGCTCCTACGGCTACTCGCTCTGGTTTCCCGTTTTTCTCGAAGCCAGGGCCGATGAATACGATGTGTCCTTCTCTCGCGTCACAATCCGAACGCCCCTCGATCTCGTACCCGTGTTCGTAGGCGAGCGCGTAAAGGAGCGGATCGAAGGTGACGAGCGGGTCTCGACGTGGGTGGCGAAGGACGTGCCCATCTTCTCGGCTCAGATGACCGCTCGCCCGTTTACACTCCAAGAAGATGACGGCTACTTCATCTACTCGCTTCCGGATTCGGCTTCTCGAGAGAAGGCGGGGGCCATCCTGGTGTTCACCCGGCGCATCACATCGCTCGCCCTGGCTCGATACAGGGCCGCTGCAGCTCCCGGGCAGGTGCATGTGATGCAGATGCCGCGCTACGGAGACATCTCGAGCTACAACGTCGTGGGCATCTCCGGCTCGGTGTGGTCCGAGTTCGACCCGGCCACGGCGCTCGTGGATCCTCGCGGATGGCAGAGCGGCTGGGCGACGCGCACGCTGGCCCACGAGCTCATCCATCTCTTTGTCCAGGTGCCCACGCCGCTCGCCGATCCACTGTGGGCCTTGGCCGTGGAGGGTTTTCCGGCATACTTCCACCTCCCTCTGCTCGCGGAGATCGCCGGAGAGGAGTGGTATGAGGGGTACATGGTCGACGTGCAGCAGGGTTATCTGGACAAGCGGGATAGCGGGACGGACCGTCGCGGCCGACGGCTGCCCGCCGAGAAGCCGCTTCTGGAGCTCACGCCGGGGGACCTCTCTCGCTACAAGGACCGCTTCGTGCTCGCCGACCGCGCTCTTCTCTTCTTCGACCATCTACGTAGACGGATGGGGAAGGCGGCTTTCGTCGGCTTCACCAGGGATCTCTTCAATCGCCCATCGTTGGACGCAGCATCCTTTCGTGAGGTCGTCCTCGAGCATCTGCCGGGTGCCGAGGCCGATCTTCGGATATGGCTCGAGTCCGCGGAATATCCTGAGCGACTGCGCATAGCGGAATGAGCGGTGTCCGCTGCCGTGCTACGGTTGGGTGGGGTCCTAGCTGCTTGCGGGCCGTCGGCCTCTGCTTCGCCGTGCTACTTGCCGGCTGCTCACGCGGTGCCGACTTCTCACCCGGTCAGCCCGAGAACCAGGAGATCGCCCCGGAGCGGACGCTGCGCAC
>JBDGYE010000021.1:0-32035 GCA_039584255.1 Gemmatimonadota bacterium | reverse complement strand
CGATGCGGTGCTCGAGCCCGGGCGTTCCGGGCACGGCCCACGGCCGGGACAGCGTCTCCGGATCGCGGGCGAAAGGCTGGAAGCTATCTCCGTCCGTGTGGAACGAGATCGGGAAATCGTCGAGCTCGGTGAGGTCCGGGATGTGCCACGGCTCGGCGGCGCTCGCCAGGTACGCGTCCGAGAGCAGGAAGACCGGCGTCATGTACCGGGTGGCGATTCGCACTGCCTCCCGAGCCATATCGAAGCAGTCGGCCGGTGTGGCAGGCGCCAGTACCGGCAGGGGCGTATCGGAGTTGCGTCCGTAGACGGCCTGAAAGAGATCCGCCTGCTCGGTCTTGGTGGGCATCCCGGTGGACGGCCCTGCCCTCTGCGAGTTCACCACGACCAGAGGTAGCTCGGTCGCCACGGCGAGCCCGATCGCCTCGGTCTTCAGGGCGATTCCAGGTCCGGAGCTGGATGTGACCCCCAGGGAGCCGGCGTAGGAGGCGCCTATGGCGGCGCAGGCCGCGGCGATCTCGTCCTCCGCCTGAAAGGTGACGACGCCCAGCTCCTTCATCCGCGCCAGCGTGTGCAGAAGCGGAGAAGCCGGCGTGATCGGGTAGGAAGCGAAGACCATTCGGCTCAGGCCCGAGGACTTGAGGCCCGAAGCCAGACCCCACGCCAGTGCCTCGGTGCCGCTCACCGTCCGATAAAGGCCGGGCTCCAGCTCTGCCTTCGAGACCGTGTAGCCCGGGATCTTGGTGGGCATCTCGACGGTCTCACCGAAGGCGTGCCCAGCGCTGAGCGCCGCGATGTTCGCGTCCGCCACCCCTTGCTTGCCGGCGAACTTATTTCTCAGCCACTCCACCGTGGCCTGCTTGTCGCGCTCGAACATCCACAGCGTTAGGCCCAGCGCCCACATGTTCCGGCTGCGGGCCGCGTCTTTGGCGGACAGGCCGAAGTCGGCGACCGCGTTCTTCGTCAGCTCGCCGACGTCGATCGGGATGACCTGGTACGGGGCGAGGCTGTTGTCCTCGAGCGGACTCGTCTCGTAGTCCGCCTTCGACAGGTTGCGGGAGCTGAACGAGCCCGTGTCGACCACGATCGTCCCGCCGATCCGCAGGTCGGAGATGTTCACCTTGAGGGCGGCGGGGTTCAGGGCGACGAGAACGTCGAGCTCGTCACCGGCCGTCTTCACGTCCACGGCCCCGAAGTGGATCTGGAAGGACGACACGCCGTACGTCGTTCCTGCTGGTGCCCGGATTTCGGCCGGGTAGTCCGGGAACGTAGCCAGGTCGCTGCCGGCCAGGGCCGTCTCCATGGTGAACTGGGTGCCCGCCAGCTGCATGCCATCGCCCGAATCGCCCGCGAAGCGGACCACGACGGAGTCGCGGACTTCGCGGGGAGGACCGCCCTCGGCGGGGCCCGTGCTTGTGCCGGCCGCCGTTTCTTTCGGTGGGGACGTGCGCTGGCTCATGACTCCATACTCGTCAAACCCTCGGCTCTTAGGGAGCGTTCCCGGCCGTGCCGGAGAACGGCGGATTCTACTGGGAGGGACGCGCCGGGGAAACGTCGGCCGGGGAAGCGTGGGCCTCGGAAACGCCCGATTCGCTGTCACCGGACGGCTCTACCATGTGAAGCTGCCACCACTCCCGCGCACGATCCGGGCCCCATTCCAGCGCCAGACCCGTTGCTTCGAGCCGCCGATCCAGCTCCTCGGCGTCGGCAGGACGGCTGGCTGGATCCTTCTCGAGGCAGGTGAGGATGAGCTCCTCGAGGGTCGGCGGAATCTCGATCTCGGTGCGCGAGGACGGGGGGACGGGCGTGGCCTGCACGTGCTGGAGAACCGTGGTCAGGGGCGTGTCCGCCTCGAACACCGGCTGTCCGGTCAGCAGCCAGTAGCCGACGCAACCGAGGGCATAGATGTCGGCCCGGCTGTCGACAGCGGGACCCGCGGCCATCTCGGGCGCCATGAAGGCCGGGGTCCCCGCCACCACTCCCTCGGCCGTCAGCTCCGTCGCCCCCGGCCCCTCGGCTTCCGATGCCTTCACCAGACCGAAGTCGAGCACCTTCACGAAGTCCACGTCCGGGCCCAGTCGGCAGGCGAAGATGTTGGCCGGCTTGATGTCGCGGTGGATCATGCCTCGGGAGTGTGCCTCGCCCAGCGAGTGGCAGACCTGGCGCAGCACGTGGACGGCGCGACCCGCCGGAACCGGCCCGAACTTCGCCACCAGGTCCTTTAGGCTCAGCCCGTCCAGCAGCTCCATCACGTAATAGAACGCGCCCTCCTCCGTCACCCCGAAGTCGTACAGCTCGATCGTGTGCTTGGATCGGAGGGCGGCCGTGGAACGGGCCTCGCGCTCGAAACGCCGAATGACGGTGCGGCGATTGGCCTCGTCGACGCCCAGTGCCTCCGGCCGGATGAGCTTAATCGCTGCCGGCCGGGCCAGCATGCGGTGCTCCGCTCTCCAGACCTCGCCCATGCCGCCGGCGCCGAGCCGTCCCGAGATCCTGTAGCTGCCTACCTCCTGCGCTTTCTGCAGCCGCCTCCCGAAGCGGTAGAAGCCGCGGGAGATAACGAACGCGATGCCCGCGCACAGGTAGGTGGAGGTGGCGTAGTAGGCCAGAATCGAGCTCATCGGAACGTCGGGGCTGGTCGCGCCCACCGACTTGGAGAGGACGAACGCGAGCGGTCCCATGGACGCCGCGGCCAGCGAGGCCAGCAGGATCTTGCCCGGCGTGTTCGGCGCAACCAGCGGGAAGATAATGATCCACGCGCATTCCCAGGGAATGCCGACGATGGCCCGGAAGCCGTAGACGTCACCAAGCCACGCGTCGAACTGGCCGGCCCCGGAGTACGCACCCCAGACGTTGACCACGGCGATGCCGAAGGCTCCGGCGACCTCGAACAACAGCCCGAAGTCCAGTACCTGTTCCGGGCCGAGGTTCCCGTATCGCGTAAGGGCGTAAACGGCGATTCCCGCCACGACAGCGACGATCGCGACAGCCGAACGGAAGTCGCCGAAGAGCTCCCATCCGCCCGGACTGAGCAGGTGCGCTCCGAAGTAGGCCAGGAAGTAGACGGCGGAGTAGAGCAGCGCCGCATGCCCGAGCCTCCGCGATGCCTCTCGCAGGATGTCGGGAGGCAGACCGCGGCGCGGAGCGGTCGTGAATATGGCGACCCCCGGCGTGGGGGTGCCGCGGGACCGTCTTGACTGAGATGAGCCGCTCATCCCGTGCCTTCCGACGAAACGCTGAGGGAACGGCGAAAGCTACGCACCGGGCGCCGCGTCAGACAGGTGGGGACCTATCCCAGAACGCGCTCCAGGTACGCCTTCAGCCGCCGCCAGGCGTCTGCTGCGGGCCCGGGGGCGTTCTCGGGGTCCCGTTCCACCCAGAGCCAGAAGCCGTGGTCCACGTCGTCGTAGATGTGTATGTCGTTCTCGATCCCGGCGTCTCGCAGGGCACTCGCGAAGCGCCCCACTTGCTCCGGCGGGATTCCTACGTCCATCTCTGCGAAGGTCCCGTACACCGCGTGGTTGATGGAGGCGAGGCGCTCCGGGTCGTCTAGCAGGCGGCCGTAGAAGATCGCCGTGCCCTCGTGGTTCTCGCCGCCGATCGCGTAGCTGAGTGCCACCCCACCCCCGAAGCACCAGCCCATCGCCGCGACCTTTCCGGTCACGTCCGGCCGCGAGCGGAGGAAGCGGGCGGCAGCGTCGAGGTTGGCGATGATCGCATCCGGATCGCCCTGGGCCGCCCGCATGAGCGACATGTTCTCCTGGCGACTCGTACCCACCTGGCTGTGGTACAGGTCGGCCGCCAGCGCAACGTATCCCTCGTCGGCCAGGGCATCGGCTACCTGACGGACCCGGTCGACGAGCCCGTTCCACTCGTGGACGAGGATGAGCGCCGGGAACGGTCCGTCGCCGTCCGGCAGCGAGAGATATCCCCGAGTGGTCGAGTCGCCCGGCACGTAGTACGTGTCCTCGCCGCGCGGGGGAGTGCCTCGGCCCACGATCGCCGCAGGGAGATCGGCCTCCTGGCCCCGGGGCGCAGTGGCCGCCGGGCGGTCCGCCGGATCCGATTCCGCCTGCGCGCGGGGGGCTGCGTCCAGCCCGCACGCCGCCAGCGCTCCCGGCAGAACGACCATCGCCACGAGGTGCCGGGTCGCCTGACTCTTCCGTTCCGACATCTTGCCTCCCAAGTGCTTTCCGTCCGCGATCGGGGGCGGGCGTCGGCAGCGTGAATCGGCGCCCGCAGCGAAACGCCCCAGGATACTCGAAGCTGGCCGCACAGTGAAGGAGCAGCGGCCTGTCAGGCGACGCGCTAGTATTGAGGGCGAGAAGCTCCCGGCGGCAGAAGGAGGTGTGACATGCGCGGCATTCGAGCGGCTCTGGCAATGAGCCTTGTCGTCGGTCCGATTTCGTTGGCGCCCGGGACGACAACTGCGACAGCTCAGGACCTCGACCTGAAGGACTACCGGGTGGTAGACCTGTCTCACTCTTTCAACGAGGAGACTATCTACTGGCCCACGTCGGAGTCGGGCTTCGAGCTGAAAGTGCTGAGCCAAGGCTATACCGAGGCCGGGTTCTTCTACGCCTCCAACGAGCTCTCGACCCCCGAGCACGGCGGTACCCACTTCGACGCGCCCATTCACTTCGCAGAGGGTATGCGGGACGCGGCCTCGATTCCCGTCGAGCAGCTAGTGGGACCCGCGGTGATAATCGACGTGTCGGCGCAGGCAGCCGATGATCCGGATTACCGCCTGACGCGCGAGGACGTCGTTGGCTTCGAGGAGCGTCACGGAGGAATCCCGACCGGCGCCATCGTGCTCCTCCGCACCGGCTGGAGCTCGCGCTGGCCTGACAGGCGCGCGTATCTCGGAGATGACACGCCGGGCGATGCCTCCAATCTCCATTTCCCCAGCTACGGCGCGGAGGCCGCGCGGCTGTTGGTGGAGGAGCGCGGGGTGGCCGTGCTGGGGGCCGACGTCGCGTCCATCGATTACGGACCGTCCACCGACTTCCCGGTGCACCAGATCGCCAGCAAGGCGAACGTCCCTGGCCTCGAGAACCTGACGAACCTCGGCGAGCTGCCGGCGACGGGAGCCATTATCGTGGCACTGCCGATGAAGATCGAGCGTGGATCGGGCGGGCCTCTGCGCGCGATCGCGCTGGTGCCCAGGTAGGCATTCGGCCTCCGGCATCCGGCCTCCGGGCTTTGCGGTGGAGCGCTCTGCGGCGAGGATGGGTAACGCACCGACTGGAGCGTGGTTGCACGAGGCACGGCGCGACGCCAGGTGCCGGATCCGAGTCAGTGAATGGTGACATTGCGGAACGATAGCGACAGCGCCAGGTCCCTGGACTTCATCCGGACCATGGTTACCGAGGACATGAGGACCGGCAAGTACGGCGGCCGCGTGGCGACCCGCTTTCCCCCTGAGCCCAACGGATACCTGCACATCGGCCACACAAAGGCGCTGTGGCTCAACTACGGCATCGCGCAGGAGTACGGCGGGACGTTCAACCTCCGGTTCGACGACACGAACCCGACGAACGAGGAGCAGCGGTACGTCGACGCCATCATCGAGGACATCCGTTGGATGGGCATCGACTGGGAGGACCGGCTGTACTTCGCCTCGGACTACTTCGAACAGATGTACGACTTCGGCGAGCAGCTGATCCGCGACGGCAAGGCCTACATCGACAGCCTGAGCGAAGCGGAGATCCGCGAGTACCGTGGCACGGTGACAGAGCCGGGGCGGAACAGTCCGTACCGTGACCGGCCGGCCGACGAGAGCCTCGACCTGTTCCGGCGCATGCGGGCCGGCCAGTTCGAGGACGGAGCGCACGTGCTGCGGGGCAAGATCGACATGGCGCATCCGAACATGCTCATGCGCGATCCGCTGCTGTTCCGCATTCGGCACGAGCACCACTACCGGCAGGGCGACGACTGGTGCATCTACCCCATGTACGACTACGCCCACTGCCTGGAGGACGCGATCGAGGACATCACCCACTCGCTGTGCACGCTCGAGTTCAAGGTGAACCGGGAGATCTACGACTGGGTGCTGGACGCGGTGGGCTTCCAGCATCCGCGCACCGAGCAGACCGAGTTCGCGCGCCTGAACATCGACTACACGGTGCTCAGCAAGCGGAAGCTCATCCAGCTCGTGGAGGGCGGGCACGTGGCCGGCTGGGACGATCCGCGCATGCCCACGGTTGCCGGCATGAGGCGTCGCGGCGTCACGCCCGAGGCGATCCGGAAGTTCAACGAGATGGTGGGAGTCGCTGACGTCGACAGCCGCATCGAGTACTCACGGCTCGAGTTCGCGATCCGGGACGATTTGAACTGGAGCTCCCCCCGCCGGTTGGCGGTGCTCGACCCGCTCAAGGTGGTGATCACCGACTACCCCGATGGCAGAGTCGAGTGGATCGACGCGCCGGAGTACCCGCACGACGTGGGCAAGCAAGGCTCGCGCCGCATGCCGTTCTCGCGCGAGATCCGGATCGAGCGCTCCGATTTCATGGAGGACCCGCCTCGCAAGTTCCACCGCCTGTCGCCGGGGAGCGAGGTCCGGCTGCGCCACGCCTACGTCGTCAGGTGCGAGGAGGTCGTCAAGGACCCGGAGACCGGCGAAGTGATCGAGCTACGGTGCTCGCACGACGCCGACACCATGGGCGCCAACCCGGTGGACGGACGGAAGGTGCGCGGCACGATCCACTGGGTGTCGGCCGAGCACGCCCTCCCAGCGGAGGTGCGGCTGTACGACCGGCTGTTCGCGGTGCCCGACCCCGAGGAAGGCCTCGAGGAAGACCAGGACTTCAGGGTCAACCTGAACCCGGAGTCGCTGGTCGTGGTGAACCGCGCGTGGGTGGAGCCGTCTCTGGCGGACGACCCACCGGGCACCCGCTACCAGTTCGAGCGACAGGGCTACTTCATGAGCGACCCCGAGGACTCGGGGGCGGACGGGCTAGTGTTCAACCGCACGGTCACGCTCCGCGACAGCTGGGCGAAGATCGCGGCAAGGAGCTGACCGGGGGCGCCCCAGCCCTTACATGTCGCCCGTCTCGTCCGCCGTCGGCCCGTAGGTCATCGGCAACGGCACGTCCAGCATCCGCAGGAACACCCCGAGCTGTGCCCGGTGGTGGACCAGGTGGTTCACGACCTGGCGCCGGAATACCATGTACTTAGGCGCCGTCATCATCACCTGATCGCCCATCTTCATCGTCCAGGGCTTGTGGAACTCCTCGTCGCTGGTCGATGTGACGTCCTCGCGGCACTTGCCGGCCGCCGATTCGAGCTCGGCCAGGATGTCCGACACCGATTCCATCTCGCGGGGTGCCCACTCCTGCATCTCCGGCGACAGGAAGTCCAGCTCGTCGGCCTTGAGAATCGGCGCCGACCAGCTGGTGATCTCGGCCACGTGGGTGGCCAGGCGGCTGAGCGACATCGACTTCTCATGTGGTTTCCAGTCCCAGTGGCCGTCAGGTATGCGTTCCAGAAGCGTGCGGGTGGCCTGCACCTCTTCCTCGAGCTCCGCAAGCAGCAGTTCGGCGATAGACATCGTTCCTCCTCGGGTTGTTGAGCCTGGCACGCCAGGCGCGGCCGGGCGTGGCCGACGATGATGCTCCAGCAACTCACTTTGCCGCGCCGCATGAAGAGAACTCCTGTTCTCTCCCGGCGCAGGGATCCCCGACACTCGCCGGGGAAGTCCGCTCGACAAGATGGCGTTCCAATGACTCCGGTGCCCCGGCGGGCACGCGGGCGGCCAATCTCGTTTTCGTGCTGAGCCGGTTACGGTCACGTCAGAAAGGCGTAAGCGGCAGGCTAAGGGCTCCCAGTAGGCGTAGGCCGGCGGCTCGCGCAGCAATCGAGCCCGCAGAACCCAGTCGGTTCTTCGGGCCCGCCCTGTCAGTCGTCGAATCTCGGCGGGACGCTCAGCTCCTGTCCGTGTGCCGGACCGCGTACGCGGCGGAGCGGGCCGCCATGAGGTTGGCGATGCCTGCCAGCTGGCGCTCTACCCAGTGTACGGTCGTGTCGAAGACGAAGGCCCACGCCAGGTACACCGGGCGCATGATCGCGTACGTGAACAGGGCTGCCAAGGTAAGCACGAACAGCGCCGGCAACGTCCATGCAGCCAGGATCAGGGGCAGACCGAGCAACTGCAGCATATGAACCTCCCGGCTCGAGCGGCGGATATGCCCCTCCGTTGGAGGCGAGGAGCACCGATAATATAACCTACACCGGCGGCCAGCGCCCGTGCGCCGCGGCCTTCGCACGGGCACGGATTCGCGTGGCCGCGCCCGGTTCGTCAGTTCTGCGCCGTCATGTAGGCGGCTATCTCCCGGGCCAGCGCCTTCGAGTCGTTGATCGTGGCACCCTCATTCATGGTTAGAAGCTGGCGCTCCCGCATCACGATCCGGCCGTCGATGAGCACCGTGGAGACGTCATCGCGGCCCACGGCGTACACGAGGTGCGAGTAGACGTCGAACATCGGGACGAGATGCGGCCGGCGGGTATCGATCAAGATCAGGTCCGCCCGCTTTCCCACCTCCAAAGATCCCGTCACTTCGCCCAGACCCAGTGCCTCCGCCGCCAGCCGGGTGACCATGCGGACTATGTCTCGCGACGGCGTGAGCGTCGGATCCTCGTGAACCCCACGCTGAAGCAGCCCCGCGAACCGCATGGCCGTCCACATGTCCAGGTCGTTGCTGCTCACCGGGCCGTCAGTCCCGAGCAGAACGGGCACGCCCGCCTTCCACAGTCTGTCGATATCGGCGATCCCCGAACCCAGCTTGAGGTTGGAGAGCGGGTTGTGGACTGCGGCCGCCCCGCTCCCGGCCAGGAGCGCGACGTCCTCGTCGGTCAGGTGGACGCAGTGAGCGAGCACGGTACGGCCGGTCAGGACGCCCAAATCAGCCAGGTGCCGCATCGGCGTCTTCCCGAACTGCTCACGAGTGGTGGCCACCTCCGTAGCGGTCTCCGAGCAGTGGGTCTGCAGCCAGATCCCATACTCGTCGGCCAGGGCCCGCGCCGCCTGCGTGTCCTCGGGCGACACCGTGAGGTGGTTATGGGTCTGAACGCAGGGGACCAGGAGCGGCTCCCGCATCCACTCCTCGATCCACGCCCGGGCGCTCTCGGTGCGCTCTTCCGGCGGCTTCCCATCGGGCGAACCGAACGTGAAGTAGACGGGCCCCGTCATCAGCCGGAAGCCCACCTCCCGGGCCGCGGCCGCCGTAGACTCGGGATAGAAGAACATGTCCAGGGCCGTCGTCGTGCCGCCCCGGATCATCTCCGCCAGGGCGAGGTCGGCGCCCAGCCGAACCGTGTCGGCGGCCACGAACCGTCGCTCGGCCGTCCACAGGGTCTCCAGCCACGCCTCGAGGGCCAGATCTTCGACCAGGCTCCTAAAGAGGCTGTCGGCCATGTGTGTGTGAGCGTTGATGAGGCCAGGCATGACGATGTGGTCGGACGCATCGATAGTCTCGGCCGCCTGGAAACGCTCCTCGAGACCCGCCGCCGGGCCCAGCGCCACGATCTCCCCACCCGAGATGGCGATTGCCGCGTTCTCGATTACGCGCTCCGCCGCGTCCATGGCGACGAGCAGGCCGCCTCGGATCAGCGTATCCGCAGTCTGCATGTGGTTCCCGTCTCCGGATTCGTGCGGACCGGGGTGCCGCCTCTACCCCGTGTCTGCTTCCGCCAGTGCCGCCAGCGCCCCCACCGCCGTCCGCAGCATCGTCCGCTTGCCCGCCGCCACCACCGGGCGATGCGGGTCGTAGTCCCTCATGTCGGGATCGCGGTCGCGGACCAGGTTCCCGTCGGCTACCATGATTCCGCCGGCTCGAGCGCCGTGCATGCTGGCCAGCACGAAGAGACCGGCCAGCTCCATCTCCACCCCCTTCACACCGTAGCCCACGTATGTCTGCCAGCGGGGCGGGTAGAGAGTGGCGTAGAAGTTCGCCTCCGAGACGGCGAGGCCGACGTGCATGGAGCCCCCACCTTCCTCGCGGGCCGAGGCCAGGAGCGCCGCGGTTACTTCCCGATCGGCTGCGGCGGGATATGCCAGGGGCATGAGACGGTCGGTGGCGCCGTCCTCGCGTACTGCCGCCGTGACCAGGATCAGATCGCCGTCCTCGATCTGCGGGTCCAGGGCTCCACAGGTTCCGGCCCGTACGAAGGTCCGGACGCCGCCCTGGACGAGCTCGACGAAGCAGACGTTGGCCCCGCCGGCCCCGACACCGTGAGACACGACGGTGAGCCGATGTCCGCGGTGCTCGCCGGTGACAGTCAGATACTCACGGTTCCGCCCCACCTCGATCACGTCCGTAAGGAGCTCGGCCGCCTCGTGTACGCGCTCCGGGTCGCCGACGACGAGGCCGTAGGGAGTCAGGTCGCGGGGATAGACCTTGATGTTCGGGAGCAGCCTGCCTGGAGGCACCTGGTCCACTGCCACGCTCCGCCGTTGAGGGGAATCTGGAACTCGCGTAGCCAAGTTACGCGGCTTGCGTCGAGTGCGCCTCACTGCCCGGCAGCGGGCGCTTTGCTCCGCAGGGGCGGAGAGCAATATAGCCGCGCTCGGCCGCATCGACCTCCCGTGCCAGCCCCTGACTCAAGCGGGCAAACCGCAGACGACCTTCCCCTGGCACACGCCCTTCGGTTACAGTGGAGGGATATCGCAGCCGGGGGCCGAAGGATGGGAATGAAACAACTTATCGTCGTCGGAGACCGGGTCCTCATCGAACCCGAGGAGGGGCAGGACCGGAGCCGGGTGGGCCTCTACCTGCCGGCCACGGCCGTCGACAAGCAGGCCGTCCAGGGTGGTACGGTAGTGGCGATGGGCCCGGGGACGCCGATCGGCCCGCCGGCCGAGCTGGACGACGAACCCTGGAAGATCTCGTCCGAAGAGCCCCGTTATCTCCCCATGCAGGCCGAGGTCGGCGACTACGCGATCTTCTTCCGCAAGGCTGCCGTGGAGATCACGTTCGAGGAGAACCAGTACCTGGTGGTTCCACAAGCGGCGATCCTGACCCTGGTTCGCGAGGATGAGAGCGGCGAGGGCGTCCTCAGCCAGATCCTCTGACGACGTGTCACTCTGCTCCCTGAAACCGGTAACTGGGAACCAGGACTGGTTCCCTCCGTGCCTCGAAGAAGAGGCTCGTCCGGCGAGAACCAGTATACCGGCGCCACGCAGGACTAGACGTCTAAGCGAAGGGACGATCCCAACCCCCTTTGGCTGTCCCTGCTCAGTGGCGGATCTGTTTTGGTCAGGCGGCAGCGGGCGGTGCTGGGTGTCCCGGTTCCGGAGTCCCACCGTACAGACTGGATGGAGGCACATCAAAGGCAGTTCGTGACCGATCGGCTGGATGACGCAGTGTGGGCAGCTCGGGCGCCTCGATCAGAACCCGTATCCGAACTCCAGACCGTACACGAGTGTCCACTTACTGCCGGCGAGGTCGGCAAACAGCGCCGGCGTGAGAACGAACGACCGTCCCACCTCGAACTCCCACCCTGCACCGAAGCGAGCCAGCACCTCCGTCTCGCTCTCCTCTTCCGTCTCGACTGACCCGGCCTCGGAGCCCAGTCCTAGCGAGTACACGCCGCCAAGCCGGGCAGTCTCGTGGCTTCCCGCCTCCCCGGCCGGGACATCCAGGTTCTTAAACTCGATTCCCGGGCCGATGGTGAGCCGAAGGCCGTGCCACGGCGAAGCGACGATCGGAAGCAGGAAGATGAAGTCCCTCTCGATGCGGCTACCCGAGTACTCCCCCATCAAGCCGATCGACCAGAGTCGGTTGAGCCGTCTCTGGTAGCCCAAGCCAATGGTGCCCCCGGTGCTGCGCGGCTCGAGGTGTGTGGATGCACCCAGGAACAGCAAGGCGAAGTTGGCGTGGGACTCGTGCTCACCGACACCTTCCTCGTGAGCGGCCGCGGCTTCGTGCTCCGCTTCCTGTCCGAGCGAAGCGTTTGTGGCGCCCGAAAGAACCAGGGCGAGGAACGCCAGCAGGACCTGAGGAAGGTTGATCACCTGCGTGTCTCCTGTGGGTCGGCCGGAAAGGGCCGGAACCTACCTGTATCGGACTCGGTGGACCACCCTGCCGGAGCGATCCTTGACGGTGATCCGGTAGGGCCCTCCGTCGCGGGGCCCCAGGAACCACACTGTCTCGCCTTCCTCGAGACTTCCCCAGGGCTTGAACGAGTACTCGGGTTCGGGACGCGAACCGATCATCGTCTCGCCCGATCGCTCAGTTCGGACGACGACCGACCAGTCGTCGGCATCCGGGTGCGAGGTGAATAGATGGACGCCCCTCTCTTCGCAGAGCGCGAAACAGAACTCGGGGGGCTCGGCCATCTAGGGACGCACTCTGAAGTAGTAGTCCGCGCTGAACGAGGTGATCTGGTACGACGGCGCCGAACCGCGCGGCGCCCCGGCGACTGGCGCCTCCGGTGCCACGGCTGGCGATTCCGTCGGCTCCGGGGTTTCGATCGTTCCGGTGATCGCGGTGACGTAAACCGCCAGTCTGGCGCGCTCGTTCGCCGCCTCGAGGTACAGAACATCCGCGGGAAGCGACGAACCCGCCGCGTGCGTGCTTCGGTACTCCAGCGCACGCTCGATCGTCGGCCCGATGGGAAGCTCGATGAGCACTTCCCCGTCTCCGGACATGGTGATCAGGTCTCGTTCTTCGTCGAGCACGAAAGCGTACGTGGCGCCGCCTGCTCGAACCGTGTCGATCGGGAGGTTGCGGTTTCGAAGGACATAGTCGTACTCGCCGATGAACAACGGTGGACCGTCCTGTTGGGCGAAGAAGTCGAAGTACTCATCCGCTCCGGGGGCGTGGTGCTCTACGTAACGAAGGCCCAGATGGGCGACAATCACCTCGGCGCGTCCGCCGGCTTTCCAGCGCTCCGAGGGACCGGTGCCGTTCGCCACTGTGTCGATCTCGGCCAGTCTTCCGTCGAACCACGGATCGATGGAGGTCGTGCCGTGTGTCTCCGCCAGGTACCGGACGATCGCGCTGATCTCCTTTCGATCGTCGAACGGGACCTCGCCCGGGGCCTGTCGCACCCGTCCGTCGACCAGCAACTCGTTACGAACCAACAGCGCTTCCAGGCGGTTCGTCTGGCTCCGGCGCGACACGGCATAGGCGCCCCACGGTCCGGCGAAGGTCAGCACCGCGATGATGCCGAGCGAGGCCGGGATGAGCTTGATGTTGCGGCTGCGCGTCGCGATGTAGTACACGGCGATTCCGGCCAGCCACGCGGACAGCACCACCAGAAAGTAGCGCAGCTCCGTCACCCCGTACTGATCGATTCGCTTCCATATGGCCAGGAGCAGCATCGCGATCGACGGCACCAGGCCCACGTAGAACCAGCGCGCGTAACGGCGGACCCACCTGTTCTCCTCCTGTTCCTCGACCGGATAGAGAAGGAGCAGCGAGAGGATCCCCGCGGTCGCGACGCTCGACACCAGGTAGCCGATCCAGCCGCTGGGCCACACGCGAGTGATCAGGATCCGGCCCAGGTACAGGGTCAGAATAGCCAGATAGAGCGTCACGAGAGGGCTGAGTATGTACTGGCTGAGCACCTTCAGGGCCGGCGGATAGTCGGTCCATTCCTCAAGCGCCGTCAGGTCCTGCGGGACGCCCCCCAGGAAGAACCAGGTGTTGAACAGGAAGGCCACGACACACCACAGACGCCAGTACGTGTCCCCGTCGACCTCCACCCCCAGCAAGTTGTCCACCGCCGCCAGGGCGATCGCCAGACCGACGTAGAGCACGGCCGAGAACAGCGCGGCGATCAGGAAGCGCAGGAACAGACTCCGGTTGTATTGCCAGAAACCGTTCCTCTCACGCACCCCGAGGTAGGGCACGACGGCCACGAACAGGTGCAGGGCCACCGAGAGCTGGACATACCGGGTCAACTCGACTGGTTCGGACCAACCGGATCGGGCGAAGTAGATGCCTGCGAGGAGAGCGATTCCGATCAGGCGGGAGGCCCACAGGCGGGCGTCACTCCACCGGCGACGCTCGGCCAGGAGATCGATCGCGAGGAACAGAGGCAGTCCCAGTGTGCTGGCGAAGAGCACGCCGAGCAGGACCTCATCTTCGATCGCAGAGTCCGCAAGGAGGGCTCCGGCCAAGGCGGAGATGGCCCCGCACAGCAGCACCAGCGGGAAGCGCCTCGCGGCTGCCCGACCCGCGCTCACCAGCTTGTGCATGGAGGGGAATCTCATGGACACAATATAGGCACCCGAGCGGGATCGGGCGCGTATGTGAGCCTACGACCCGGACGCTTAGTTGACTACTGTCTCGTCTATCTGTCGAACGGAACGGCCTACCCTACGCCTCGCGAATCGCGGCCTGGACCTTGGCTGCCGTCGCCTCGTCCATCTCCAGGATCCCGTGCACGTCACGGGCATGTTCGGCACCCTTGGCCAGCACGTCCTCGACACTCTCTCCCCGTGCGACGTAGTCGCAGCCCGGCATGATGTCCCCGCAGCGAAGCTCTTTGGCCATTGTCTCTACCTCCAGGATGAAGACTCTTTTCGATCTCCTCCAGACTAATCAAACGAGCGCGACACATCGAGGCCGGGTGGAAGAGTATCCGGGAATCAGCCTTCCTCGCCCCGAAGGCGCCGGATCTCGATCAACACCTCGATATCTGCTGCGTCCTGCAACCGGCCCGTGCGCTTGGAGGCGATGAGACGATCTATCGACGCAGTCGGTATCCGCACGCCTTCGAGGTCGAACTCCGTCGCGTCCGCCATCGCCTCGTCGAAACGAACGTTCCACACGACGGTCATCACATCTACGCGAGGAACGTCCCCGATGACCGTGACCGGCTTCTTCACCAGTTCCTCGGCGAGCCAGCCGCCGGCCAGGCCGAAGCCGAGCTCCGCGAGGCCGGCAAGCACCCGCTCGGCGTTCTCGACCGTGGCTTCGATCAGGATATCGACATCGCGAGTCGCCCGGGAGGAGCCCCAGAGCTGCATCGCCGCGGCTCCCACGAGCACGTAGTTAGCTTCGTGCCGATTCAACGCGTCGCACACCCGAGCGAGGCGGGTCTCGTACCCGTCCCTCAACTGCGGCGGTCCTCCCACCGCTCCCAGTCGAGGTAATCCTCGTACCGGTCGAATGTGAGCACGCGGTCCCGCCGCCGCCCGGGCGTCTGCAGCTCGGCCACCCGCGCCGTACGCTCCGCTTCCCTCACGCGCTGTTCGGAGGTGAGCTGGAGGTCGGCTTCGAGCTGTGCCTGGCGGTAGGGACCGAGGCCGAGCGCGTAGGGGCCGGTAGCAACCTCGTGGACCGCCCGCCCGGAGAAGGTCGCCGGCACCTCGAGGTAGCGACGCAGCGCTTCGACCAGCACCCAGCTTCGCGAACGGTCCAGTGCCCGTGCGCGCTCGTCGGCAGCCGCGACGAGGGAGTCGGGAATCGTAATAGAGATCCTCTTTAGCGTCATAATATGATACAGTAATACTTCATCATACCGGTGTCCACGCTAGTATAGGCCTGACCCCGATCTCGCTACGTATTCCTGCGGTAGCGGCGGCACCGGCAGTGTGTGCTCCCGGCCGCAACGTCAGTGACCGGCGAGGGGCTTCAGCCGAAAGCGCCCGGCGGAGAAGCGGGCGCTAGCTGAGGTCAGGTAGCGGTCTCCGGAGCGACCGGCGGCGGCGAGTCGGCGTTGTATATGGAGACCGAAGCCAGCCACCGACCGTCGGCCTGCTTCCGGAGGATTATGACGCCCTTGCCAACGTCCTTCACCGCCTCGGGCACACCTGGCACCTCCACCGTAGCCGAGTAGGAAAACAGGGCGTATGCCAGGTCACCACGACCATCCAGATCCTCCACCGTCATGGTGAACTCGGTCGTCGTGAGCGGGCCCCAGTTCGCTTCGGCCCAGTTCCTGATCACCTCGCGTCCCCTTTGCGAGGGCTCGTTTGGTGGCATCCTCACAGCATCTTCGGTGAAGGCAGCGACGAAGCGATCCCAATCCTCAGCCAGGAGCACCTCGACGACCTCCCGCTCCGCGAAGTCGCGAATCGCCGCCACGTCCTCCTCGGACAGCGGACCCGCCTCCGGAGCCGGTGCCTGACACGCGGCGAACGGCGCCATGAACATCAGAGCGGTGAATGCGACGGACCTGCGCATCCTGCACCTCCAACGTCGTGGGTAACACGGCACAGCGGGTCACGTCAGGAGAGGGTGCTGCGGGCTCGCCGGGTAGCTGCCGCAATCTAGGTCGGCGCACGGCGCCGGCCAACTCAGGGCACGGGGCGTGGGAGGGCGGCTGGTGGACGCAAGGGCGCCGAGGGTTCACATTCAGGCCTCGTCATAGCGTGGACGCACCCACTGCCAGGAGCCGCCAGTGAGCTCGATCCCAGGGAAGCTGCCCATCGTCCGTAGTGTGCTGCACCCGACCGATCTGTCGCCGGACTCCGAGATGGCCTTCCAGCATGCGCTCGCGGTCGCGCTCCTGCGCCAGACCTCGCTCACGCTGCTGCACGTGGAGGGACCCCCGAAGAACTCGGACCTTCCCTCGGTGCGTGGAATGCTGCAGCGCTGGGGGCTCTTGGAAGAGGGTGCCTCCCGGAGCGCGGTGTACGAGAACTTCAACGTGCGGATCAAGAAGAAGGTCGTGCGAGGCCGGCCGCTCCCGGCCATACTCGACTACGTCGAGAGGAGTGATGTCGACCTCGTGGTGGTGGCCACGCGCGGGTCGCGCGGGGGACCGCGCTGGCTCAAACCATCTGTGTCGGAGCCACTGGCCCACCGGACCGACGCCTCCACACTGTTCGTCCCCGTGGACAGTCCCGGAATCGTGGATCCAAAGAGCGGTCAGCTAACAGCCCGGAGCATTCTGGTTCCCGTCGCCGAGGTGCCGGATGGCCAGAACGCCGTCACTCTGGCGGCGCGCGTGGCCATAGCCGCCGGTCAGGCGCACGGCGAAGAAGTCGAGATCCGTCTGGCCCACGTAGGCGACCAGATGCCGCAGCTCCAGTTGCCCGAGCGTGATGGCATCCGGTGGAGCCAGAGCCTCCAGGCCGGGGAGGTGATCGAGGGGGTCATCGAGTCCGCGCGGGACCTGCCCGCCGACCTTATCGTGATGTCGAGTGACGGCCGGAACGGCATTCTCGACGCCTTCAGGGGAAGTCACAGCGAGCAGATCCTGCGTCGCGCCCCGTGTCCTCTCCTGGTCGTGCCGATTACGGCGCACGAGCTGCCGCTGCTGCTGACCTGACATAACCTCGGTGGTGCGCACCCGCAGATAATGCCCAGTTCGCGGGAGCCTACTGGACGGGCTGGGCGGACAGCTGACGCGATCTACGTCTGCGCCTACCGCCGTGCGGGCGAAAGCGCCCGGCGTGGACCGGGCGCTGGCAGATGCGTGCCACTTGATGCAAGAGGCCTAGAACCGCTCTTCTTCTTCGTCTTCCTGCACCGCGGTCTTTAGCTCGACGAACTTTGCGGACTGGTAGTGAAACATCACCGCATTGCCGTCGTCGTTCACATTGAGCAGGAGCTGCGCGCCATCGTCAAAATCCCACGAAGTCATAAAGTAAGCGTCCCCCGTTGAGAGCTCTTCGCATGGATCCATAGACTGGTTGTCACCTTCAGATTCGAGGGACCTGCCCGTACCGTATTCCTCGGTCAGCGCCTTCTTGAACTTACGGTACATGTGCACGCAATCCCATCCGTCCGACTGATCGTATGGGAATCCGTACCCTCCCTTTACGAGCCCGTGTTCGTCTGTGAACAACGCCAGCGCGTAGCCGTCTTCTTCCAGCAGTGTGGCTTCCCAAACCACCGTCCTAAAGAGGCCCTCATTGTCGTCCCCCAATGCCTCTCCGAAATCGGCGGACAGTTCACTGTGGGAGGACCCCCAGGGGTGTGGACCGAACCCCGGCAGGTTCGTGCGTCCTCCGTCCTGCGCGAGAAGGGAGGATGCGGCAAAGAACATTCCCAGGAAGGTCGATATAGCACGCAGCAGTAGACCAACTCCGGGTTTCTGACTCGTCGTTTTGGGGGGGCACCGACAATCTGACAGTGTGATGCCGGAAAGTCCAAATGAGATCGCGCGCTGCAGTACCGTGTATCCTCTTTCATCCCCCCCCGCCGCCGTGCGAGCAAGCGAAGCGCCCGCCGTGCCGTCGAGGGAGGTTTGCTAAGAGGCGCGACTGCCGGTGAAGCTGATCGAAGCCGAAAACGGGCCACTTTCGCACTCGGCGGAGACTCCGTACGTCACGGCGAGGCTGTCGCCCTCGACGGAGCCGGTGAAGTCCGAGCTTCCCTCGGTGATGGTACAGTCTGCGACCAGGTTGAGGGTGAATCTGAGACTCCCGTCATCCTCCACATCGCCCTCAAACGGCAGCGGCGGGAAGGAACAACGATCTCCGTCAATCAGAGCGCTGCCCGAGAATTCGCGGCCTGTCTGCGTGGTGATACTTATGCTGCCCGAGCATTCCGTCGTGGTCGGAGACGGCAATCCACTCCCCTGGGCGACGATCGTCCAGGAGCCTACCCATTCGCCCGTGATGTCGGGAATCGTAGGCCCCGTAACTGTATCGTCGCTGCAGGCGACGCTTGCTACGAGAAGAAGGACTAGCGCCAGGATGCGTCTCATTGGTGTCCTCGGATTCTCTTCAGTACGACCTTGGCATTGATTATAGCCACTCGGCTCGGGGCTCGCTTTCTTGGGCATGCGTGAGCCTCCCAACCACCGCCGTCCGAGCAAGCGGAAGCGCCCGGCGTGATACCGGGCGCCGGGGACTCCTTGACGGTGGTGGGGGCTTCGGTTTGTCTGGATCAGCAGATTGAACCAGTGAGGAGGCATCCCATGGCGGACTTCATTCTCCCCCTCAGCATCGCGATGGGCTTGGTGAGCTATGGTCTGATCGCCAAGTGGTATCTGATCCCGCATCTCAGACCCAAGCGGCTGGATGAGGCGCTCATTCCACTGTTGCTCTTTCACAGCTTTCGCTACGTCGGCCTAGCGTTCCTGATTCCGGGCGTGACCACGGCCCCCCTGGACCCTGCCTTCGCGAAGCCGGCGGCCTATGGTGATCTGCTGGCAGCTCTGCTGGCTCTGCTCGCGATCTTCACGCTGCGGCGAGGACTGAGGGGGGCACTCGTGCTCGTCTGGGTATTCAACATCGAGGGTTTTCTAGATCTGCTGAACGCGCTGTACAGAGGCTTCCGCCTGACCCCTGACGGCGACCTTGGCGCAACGTACTTCATCCCTGCCGTGATCGTCCCGGCGCTGCTGGTTACACACGTCCTGATCTTTTGGCTTCTACTCTCGCCCCGTTCCGCGGTGGCGAGGGCCGCTCCGGGCCGTCATGCGCACCAAACGTAGAGCCCCTGCCATGACCAGAATCCGCATTACTCACAACAGGAGCGGGACCGTGCTGGCGGAGGGGCCGAAGGGGTGGGGAATCACACCTTTCGAGGGCAACCTGTACATTGGCAGGAAGCACCTGCGGACCAAGGCGTTCCGACCCAACTATATCCCCGGTATCTGCCTCTACAAGTTCCTCTACGTGTGGCTGGACCTGCGGCTTCCTGGACAGGAGCCGATCCGCAACTTGGGTTGGCTCTATTGGCTGCCGAATCCACTCTTCCCGTTCATCTGGTTCCGCGTAGCAGTCCCGCGCTCGAACCCGGAGTTGGTGGTCGAGGAGTATGAAGCCGATGAGAGAGCGTAACCGGATCCCGCCCGCCACCATGCGATCATCGTTGCGACGGCTCTTGAAGATGAACCGCTCATGCAGATGACACGTCTGGCACTGATCGGAGTGCCGTCGAGCGCCGGGGCGCGTCGAACAGGGCAGGAGGGGGCGCCCGCCGCGTTCCGGGCCGCCGGCCTGCTGGAGCGGCTGCGGGCGAAGGGCCTGGACGTCGCCGATCTTGGCGACCTGCCCTCCGTGTCCTTCCGTCCGGACCCCGAGCACCCCCGGCAACAGAACGTCGCCCTCGTCGTGGACGTGGCACGGCTGGCGGCGGAGCGCGTCGACCAGGCCTTGCAGAGCCGCCGACTGCCGCTCGTGCTGGGAGGCGACTGTAGCCTCAGCCTCGGGGTCATCTCGGGCCTGCTGCGTTATCACTCGCGCCTCGGCCTCCTGTACTTCGACGGCGACGTGGACCTCAACACGCCTGAAACGACACCGTCAGGGGTCTTCGACGGGATGGTCGTGGCGCACGTTCTCGGTCGGGGCGCGCCGCAGCTCGCCGGGATCGGACCACGGCGCCCCCTGCTGTCCGAAGAGGACATCGCTCTCTTCGGATACGACGTGCGGTCCGGCTGGATCGACCCTCCCGAGCTCGAGGCCCTGGAGCGCTCGCGCATGTCCAAGTACCCCTTGGCCCGCGTCCAAGCGGATTCGACGGCGCTCGCCAGGGACGCACTACTTCGGCTCGAGAGCCGGTCGGACGCGATCCTCGTCCACTTCGACGTCGACGTGATGGACTTCCCCGCCGTCGATGTGCCCCATCCCGGAGGGCTCGACGCCGAATCGACCTTTGCCGCGCTGAGGGTGTTCGTCACGGCTCCCGCATGCGCCGCAGTGGTGGTGACGGAGCTGAACGCAGAGCGGGATCCGGATGGCTCCCATACCGCGTGCCTGGTCGACGGCCTAGTGGAAGCCCTCGGCGCGCGAAAGGAGTGCGCAGGATGAAGACGACCGGCGTGGGCCGCGCTTGAACCTACCCGCACCCGCACTCACCGAGTGTTGAAGAATACGCCGAGAGTTTCATGGTGTGAGCGGCAACTGCGTGCGGATGTGTAGGTTAGCCGTCGTCCGAGGGGTGCGACCACTGGTGTTTTGCGGGGCTTAGGGACATCTACGGTCGCGGTTAAGTGAAAGCGCCCGGCGTGAACCGGGCGCTGGACCGCCGAGATTCGCGTGAGAAACTCACACCGCTCATCAGCCCTGGAGGCTACTGCTCAGTGCAAAAGCACCGGGGCTCGCAACGAATGGTCGTGGTATGACCAGCCTGATCCGTAAGACTGAGGGTTACCAGATTCGCGTTTGACTCGCCGTCCCATTCGTACTGACGGACCGTGGAATCGGATGGGTTCATTACCAGACCCGCGGGACCTGTAGGGTGCGGCTAGGCACCGCGGTGAGAGGGGGGAGAAGCCGAGTTCCGTCTACCATCCCGCCCGCCGCCGTGCGACCAGGCGAAGCGCCCGGCGTGTCATCCGACCTGTACGTGAACGGTATTCCCCTGGACGTAGACTGGGGACGCGCTCGGGTGAATTTTCCGGCCACCCACATCGATGGAGCCGAAGCTGCCATCCTCTTTCCGCTGTATTACATAGCGGATGGTTCCATCCTGAACATCTGCACCTGAAACATCTTCGAACAGCAGTTCATCTGCGCTGAAGACCATCCAGCTCGCCATGGTTTCCGCTCCTTCAGTGGTAACGCCCCTCTGACGCGCCCAGACCATATGTGGCAGGAATGTCAGCGAGTGCATGCGTGAACGAAAGCGCCCGGCGTGAACCGGGCACTGGGCATAGACGCAGCGCACGGGGCAACCCCGATGGGACCGCCCCGTGCGTGAGACCGGGCAGCGATGTGCCCTTTCTTATTGGCAGCTCATGTATGTTGCGAAGTTACGAGTCGCCATCATCCTCATCATCCTCGTCCTCGTCTTCATCCTCGTCATCCGATTCCATTTCCTCGTCGTCCCGCTCCCCCTCACTCTCGTCCCTCTCCGGGAGGCGAACCACATTAGTCGCCGCCGGGCCCCTCTCATCGTCAACCACATCGAACTCCACGAGGTCCCCCTCGTTAAGACTCTCGAGGCCCTCAATCTGGATGGAGGAATGGTGGACGAAGCAGTCCTTCCCACCGCCCTCAGGCGTGATGAAGCCGAAGCCCTTCTGAGTGCTGAACCACTTCACGACTCCTCTGGTACCCATCATTCTGCTCCTCTGGGTGGTCATCGTCGGAATCCGGGCTGATCCGCACTCTCCGACTCCAGTGAACATACCGTCCCGCCCGCCGCCGTGCGAGCAAGGGCAGAGGGGGCGGCCCCGGAGGGAACCGCCCCCTGTGTCTACGGGCAAACTGTGTTCAGGACTCCCACCGCTCCCTCACAGGTTCCGGCGCTGGTGGCGGAGGCCTGTCGGCGACCCTTGTCTTGAGTCCCTTGCCACCACGGAACGAGGGACTGTTTCGCGCCCCAATCATGATGGGTTCGCCCGTCTGAGGGTTGCGACCCCGGCGAGCTTTTGAGTACCTGGTTGTGAAGGTTCCGAAGCCAGTGACCGTCATGCGACGACCCGCATCGAGCTCGGTGGCGATTATCCCCTCGCCCGCCTTTGTGGAGAAGATGCAGTCAATGGCCTGCAACGCTGTCGCCTTGGAGATTCCGGCCTTGGCCGCCAGCTTCTCCGCGAATTCCTGCTTCGTCATGGGTCGATCTCCCGGGTGAGAGTCCAAGTCTGCTGTACCGCCGCGCCTCTAGCAGCCTTCTGATTACACACATACTGTTTGCAGCCCGCCTGTCAATGATGCAAGCAGCAGGCGTCAGGTGTGGCTGTCCGATGCGGCGGATTCGGGTTGCGCGGATTCCGGCTCGCCGAACACACTCCGTGCAGCGTCGCGCAGTCGGGCTTTAGCCTTCGCCACCGTATCGAGAGCGTCTTTCAGCTCGCCGAGCTCGCTGGAGCGGACATTGAGCCCCTCTCGGATGAACAGCGCCGCTGCCTCCGAGCGACTCTTCACGGCGTCCGTTTCCACCCATGCGTCCAGTTCGCGCAGTGTCTCTTTATCCACCCGCACCATCAGAACCTGGTCCCGCGCCGACTGCCCGAGCTCGTCGAGGCACGAGCGCAGATCGCCAGAGACGCAGACTACCTTCCCGGGCGAACCGTCAGGGCCGCAACAGCCAAGTGACTCCAGGTCAACCCCGCAGGCTTCGAGCTGCTCGCGGATCGCCGACCACAACTCCTTGGATGTCGTTCCCCCGTCCGTGGCCATCTCCCCTCCTTCTGCTGTAGTGCTGTAATAATATTACAACACTACAAGCTTCACTACATGTGTCAACCTGTCGCGAGAAAGTAACCGGTTCTGGGGGTGTGTATCTGCGGCAAACGGAGTCTCTAACTGTAACTAGAACAGTTGGTTACGACGGTCCTTAGCCAGGCGGGGCGAGCTATAAGAACTCTCACTTCGGGATAGACGATGCGGTCTCCATCTCGCCAACCACCGTGCCAGCAAGTGAACGCGCCCGGCGTGCCGTCGAGGCATGTAGTGCTGCACGCGTGCCGGAGCCCTCACTGAGGCGCTTCCGCGACCAGCTGCTCAAGCGTCGCTCGCGCTGCTTCGACGCGCGGCTGAAGCTCAGGGTCGGCTTTTTCCCACAACTCGGTGAATGCCGAAAGATGGCGCACGGCCCCTACCGTGTCCCCGAGGGCCAGATAGACTCCGCCGAGGCGCTCGTGGGCCAGTGGGAGAAGCGGACCGAACTGGCCTGTGTCCTGGAAATTCAGGCGATAGGTCCTCGTCAGCGTGTCGTACTGTGCAGCTGCCTCTTCGAGCCTTCCCAGGGCAGCATAGGTATCCGCCAGGTGCAATCTCGTATCGTGAGGCAGCCGGCCGAACCCCTGTGCCCGCGCTTCCTGGAGATGCAGCAGACTCTCGTCCGGTCGGCCCTCCGCCAGTGCGATGAGAGCGCGAACGCGGTCACCAACCCCGGGAGGCCTGAAATCAGAGACCGCGGCAAGCGAATCCATGCTCGCCAGCAGGCTGCTCGCTGTCTGGATGTCTCCGGCGAGCACGTACCCGCACGCGATGATGCCACTCGCCCCGAACTCGACACGAGGAACACCCTCCAAGGTCGCAGGATCCTGGATCTTCTCGAGGTGTGGTTGTGCCCGCTCTGGTGCTCCGCCGGCCTGCGCCGCATACACGGCCACTCTGAGTGGCCAATAGGTGAACGTGCGCGAACCCGATGCTACGGCAAGTTCAGCGGACGAATCGGCCAGAGCCAGCGCAGCAGTCAGTTGTCCGCGCATCGCTCGCAGCGAGGCGAGTAGCCAGCGACCGTGGCTCTGCGGGAAGGGCCACTGGCTGTAGGCCATCTCGCGACTCACCCTCTCGGCCTCTGCGAAATCACCCGCGTAGTAGGCATTCGAACCCAGCACTCGCCAGGTCAGCCAGGTGTTTGGATAACGTTCGAGCATGACGGCCGCCGTCGAGTCCGCCAGAGCGTGAAGCCCTAGAGTCCGCGCCCCGCTGGCCAGGTTGACGAGACCGACAATACCCGGATCCGTCGCGGCGGCCCGTCGGTACAGTGAGAGCGCCTCCTCGTAGCGTCCCATCCTCTCGTACGCGTCACCCAGGTTGTTCAAGGCAACATACAGGTCGGGGTCGCGATCGAGAGCGAGGCGGTAGTAGTGCTCGGCCGAATCGTAGCGACCTCTGAAGGAGTTGTAGGTCGCTCCCACCACGTAGCGCTCCCGGGGAAGCATGCGCTCGCCGCTCCTGTGTGCCCTATCCACCTGGGACTGCGCCAGCCCAGCCTCACCGACGTTGGTGTACCAGATGCCCAGCGCCCGAAGCGCGGTGGCGAAGGTCGTATCCAGCCGGACGGCCTGCTCTCCCAGCGGGATCGCTGCCTCGTACTGGCCCCAATCCGCATACTCCTGTGCCTGGGCGTACAGCTCCAGCGCTTCCAGCGAAGCCGTCGTCACCTCCGGTAGCGGCTGGCTTCGTCCGATGCTGAGTAGCGACTCGCCGAGGTGGCGCCGGGCCAGCCGAGCCAGATCCTCGACCGCCGAGAGTACATCCGAGGCGTCGTCCGCCGTCTCGCGAAGGCGCACCGCGACTTCACCCGTCGCCGCCTCCAAGATACGGGTAGTAAGCTGATAGCCGGTGCCCAGTCGTGTCACGCCGCCCGTTACTACCGCCGGATACCCCTCGCGGCGGGCAACCTCGAGTGCCACCTCCACACTCAAGCGAGTCGTATCGGGCAGACGCATGCGCGCCAGCACGTCGCCTAGTGCGCCTCGCTCGACCACATTCACATGGGGCGATTGGTCGAGGTCGGTGACGATGGCTTCCCGTATCGCGAGACCCAAGGCTGGCTCGTCGGTCTCGTTGTCGAACTCGCTGATGATCACCCTATCGTGCTCGGTGAAGAAGCTGGCGGCAGCGGGTCTTACCACGAGGACGCTACCGCCGAGGCCGAACCGGAAGATGGTGGCGAGCACGAGCACCACTGCCCCGGCGATGACTACCCCCGCACGGCTGGGCTTTCTCTTTCGGTCGGGGGCAGGCTTCGAGGCGGCTGCCTCCAGTGCCTCGGCGAGCTCACGCGCCGAGGAGTAGCGGTCGGCGGGGACCCTGGCCAGCGCCTTCGTCACGACGGTCTCCAGACCTGGCGGAACCGACTCCCGCACGACCCTCAGACTCGGCACCGGATCCAGCGACTTCCGCGCCAGGACCGCCCGAGGCGTCGAGCCGGTGAACGGTGGATCTCCGGCCAGCATCTCGTACAGGACGCAGCCGAGGGCGTAGATGTCGCTCCGCTCGTCGGCCTCCTCACCCGACGCCTGCTCGGGGCTCATGTAGGCGGGCGTACCGACCGCCAGTCCCGTGGCCGTGACCTTCTCCCCACCCGCTTCGCTGATCGCCCGGGCCACTCCGAAGTCCGTGACGACGGCGTGCCCTTCTTCCAAGAGGATGTTCGCTGGCTTGATGTCGCGGTGAATCACTTCGTGCCGGTGTGCATGGTCGAGCGCCTCGGCCACGTCCTGCGTGATCCGAATCGCCTCTTCGACCGGGAGCTGCTTCTCCCGCTCCAGGCCCTGCCGCAGGCTCTCGCCTTCCACGTAGGGCATGATGTAGTAGAGCAGACCATCCGCCTCGCCGGAGTCGATGAGGGTTAGGATGTGAGGGTGGGTCAGGCCGGCGACGGTCTCGATCTCACGCAGGAAGCGGTCGGCACCAACCGCCGCGCCGAGCTCGGGGTGCAGGACCTTGATCGCTACCTGGCGGCGGTGCTTCAGGTCCTTGGCGAGGAATACCGTCGCCATGCCGCCACTGCCGATCTCGGACTCGACGGCGTAGCGGTCGCCAAGCGCAGACTTGAGACGTTCGAGGAGGTCGGGCATTCGCTCTCCCGAGCAACAAGGGCTCGGATCAATATAGGGGAGAGCGGCTTATAGCGCCCGCCGCCGTGCTAGCAAGCGAAGCGCCCGGCGAAAACCGGGCGCTGGGCAACTGGCGGTCTCAGTTGTCGATTCCAGGCAATCAATGCATCGCACGGAGGTACGTCTCATTCCTGCGCTGTCACAACGATTGGTTACTGAATCGCTCGCATCTGAACTGCGGTAGTAGCAGCCTAGCGCGAGTCGCAAGCCGACGAGATACCTGTGCGTCGAGTCGCATGTGCCCAATTCTGTGCCCATGGAAGCGGGACTACAGGTGTCGGGGCGACCTAATCCCTTGTGAATATTGAATGACCGGGCTGGGGATCGAACCCAGGACCTACGGATTAAAAGTCACCCTCCGAGAAGGGTCAGATACGACAATCTGCAGTATTCACGCGGTGTTTCGGGTGTCCTCTGTCGTATCTGCTGTGGGGGAAGACGACAGGAAATCGTACATTCTTACCCCAAATCTTACCCCAACCTGCCTCAGGCCACCGCTGAAGTCAGGCCTTATTAATCGCTCACCACGCGGTTCACGATGCACGCCCACGGATCGCGGTTTATCTTGGATCGCCGTTTTCGGTCAGTCGGCTGCCGACCCGACGTCGCACCGGCACACACGATGGAGACAGCCAGCACATGACGGATCAACAGCACCCGCCGGTTCCTCTAAAGCGGGAAAAGGACCAGACGGTAAAGGTCCTGATCGATCACTATGCCGCCGACAACCTGACAGTGGAGGAGTTCGAGGCCCGCCTCGACTCGGCGTACGCGGCGACGACCACGGCTCAGCTCGAAGACCTGGTCTCCGGGCTTCCGGTTCTCGCCCGGCCGTCGGACGACATGCAAGATCAGGTGGCGCCGGTGGCGCGCGCTCGGGCGACGTCGGTGCGCGAGCGAGGCTTCGAGATCGCGGTCATGAGCGGCTCCGAGCGAAAGGGAGAGTGGACTCCGCCCCGGCATCTGTACACCGTTGCGGTTATGGGGGGGGCCGACCTGGACTTCCGGGAGGCCCGAATGCCGCCCGGAGTGACAGAGGTGCGGGTCGTGGCCCTGATGGGAGGCGTCGATATCTTGGTGCCGCCCGGGCTGGCAGTCGAGACCCACGGTTTCGGGTTCATGGGTGCCGTCGAAGGAGTCGACCAGGCCGGTGTCGACACGGACCCCGACGCACCCCGCCTCGTGATCAAGGGCTTTGCCTGCATGGGAGCGGTCGAGGTCGCGGCCCGGCTGCCCGGGGAATCGGCCCGTGATGCACGTCGGCGTCGCCGCGAGCTGCGGCGGCGGGGGCGACGCGGAAGTGCCTAGATGCACGAAAGCCAGCCATTAACCTCACCCCTCTCACACACGACTCTCCCAAAGACCCCGGAGCCCCCCAAGGCACCCCCCGCGTGGATGGACGTGAACCTACCCGCACCTGCACGCCCCGAGTGTTGAAGAATATTCACGGAGTATTCTTGGTGTGGACGGTAACTGGCTGCGGATGTGTTGGTTAGTGGTCGTCCGGAGCGTGCAAAAACCCGCGTTTCGGGGCTTGAGGGTGTCTACGGGTCGCGGATCGCAGGGGCGGCCCGCGCTGGAACCGCCCCTTATCGGTGTAAACTAGCCTTGGCCACTACTCTGGAAGCTGATCGGTCAGGGGGGAAATGTGAACATGGGCTTCCATCCACCGCCCGTCGCGCTTCACCAGGACCGCCGTTCGTTGATTGGCGACGCTTTCGGTAGTTCCTTCCGGTGTGGTTGCCGTCCCCACGACGTGGCCGGTAACGACTGCAACGTCTCCGTAGACCTTCACGTTCAGGTCCCGTATCGTAAAGTCCGTTCTTAGCCCCGCATCGAACTCGGCTTGCAGCTCGGCAATCTGCTCTTCTCGGGACTCGTACTGCACGAGAAGCCCACCCGCTGAGAAATCGGTGGCGGTTGGAAGGTGCTGCGCTATGTGAGCCGCCGCATCACCAGCGTTGAGGGTCTCGAGATGTTCTGTCGTTGTTGCCGTAATCTCGTCAACATCCTGGCCGCGGGCTGTGACCGGAAGGATCAAGACCACAGCTAGAGCGGCGAGTATACGTCGGAACATCGGAACCTCCTCTTTGCTTTAGAGACGGATTGCTGGATGCACCTGAGCGGTATCCCCAAGAAAACAAAGTCCCCGTCCTGCGTAGGCGCACATCAAGCACTTCTCAAACCCTAGAAGCAGGACAGGAAACCCGCTTGGTCTAGCTCTAGTATAGTCGCTTTCTTACCAACGCGCCTTTCGCGGCTTACCCCACCGCCGTGCGAGCAAGCGAAAGCGCCCGGCGTGAACCGGGCGCTGCGAGACAACCGGGCGCAGCCGTTAATGTCTCAGCCTGTCAGGACGTTTCGATAGACCAGAATTGCCCCCAGCAGCGTCGCGACGACTCCGCCCGCGCGTATCGTGCCAGCCCCGACGGCCCACCAGTCAGCCATCGCCTTGGCCGCCGGGGGGGCCACCAGAAGCAAGGCCGATTTGATGACTATCCCCCAGCCGAAGACCGTGATCGCCACGGGCCAGTCCAGCACCCAGACGTTGTGAGTGCTTACGACGACCAGCCCTACGAGAAGAAAGAGGGCAAAAAGCAGAGTCAGGTACATGTCACCGGCCTGTTCCGCATACTCCTTGATCCATATCGCCCACCGGTGCGCCTGGAGCAGATAGGAGAGCCCCAGGAACAGGATGAACCAGGATATGACGACGGCGGTGGTCTCGGTCATGATTCCCTCTCGATCTGACGGGTGAGCCTCGGAGTAAGCTGTGTGCGAACTCCGGAAGCAACGTGAGTCACGACAGGAGGGGTACTGCGCAAGCTCGCCTCGGAAGCCAACAATACGATCCCGCCCACCGCCGTGCGAGCAACCACCGAAGCTCAAGATTGCCTGCTGCTCAAGCGCCGAGCATCCGCCCTCCTATCGAAAGCAGGAAAGGTCCAGGCTGTTCCACTCACCCTGAGTGTAGTCGAGAGGTCGCTCGTACTGAGCCAGCAACCAGTCCACAGGATTTCCTTGGTCGGTGTCCGGGGTACCCATGACGCTGCTGGCCGGATCGGCCGGGTGGTCTAAGCCGAGGTTGTGTCCTAACTCATGCATTACGCCCTTTGCCTGATACTCATGAACATCGGCCCCGATGAGTGGTGGCATGAAGTGGGAACGCACCGCCAAGTCCAGTCCGCATGGCCACCCTTCGCCAAAGCTGATAGTACTCCCGGGCGGAGGCACGACGTTCTCGGCCAAGACGACCAGGTGCGCGACATCGCTCAAGAAGCCCCTGACATACTCAGGCCGCATCTCGTCCCTGACCTCGGTCGCTGTAATCTGGTGATCACGCGGAAGCGGGGCCGCCCCCAGAGACATGAGGCCGGGGTCTGAAAGCTCCATCCCCTGGTTAGCCTGCGTGGCTACGTACAGGGTGATGCCGTTCTGCAGAAACACGCTCCTTAGCCGCTCGACGGTTAGCGGCGTCATGGCCCAGTCCGGGTGCGTATAGCCAACGAGCAAGACAATGTCCTGTCTTGTCGGATCTCCGACACCTGTGCCCCTCTCGGCCAGCGCGGCTTCCTGCCAATCGAGTATTCCGTCCCTATCTGTGTCTCCGTCGGCATCGTCTGGGCTCGGGTCAGCGAACTGCTCCACTCTGCTCTCAAAGACCAGCTCAGCGCTCCATAATCCAAACGGAACAGTCAGTTCATAGCGTTGATCTCGGTTACTCCAGGTTATCGTTCCCTCGCCCTGCGCTGCCTCTAAACCTCGGGTGATGACTGATACTGAGGAATTCCAGGTAATGAGCTGATTATCTGCCTGCAGCAACCAAGTACCGATCGCACGGCTGGCGACTGGAATGTCCAGGGGAGCATCCACGGAGACCATGTCGACGAGATTGCCAGCCAGTGGAAAGCGAAGGCCATTAACCTCGACCCAGTAGTCAACGTACAGGTTATCCAGACTGGGGAACTCAGCGTCTACCAAGACCAGCGCGACCCGTTGATTAGAATCAGCGGTAAACCACCCATCATCGTCGTCATCGCTGATCGCCTCGCCTAGTTCGGTCCAGCTCTCCACATCCTGTGGCTCACATCCCTCGCATCCGAGCATCAGCAACGCGGTAGCGGAAACGAAGCCAACCTTAGGAGAGAGCCATGAACGCATCGAGGCCATTACACACCTCCTAGCCAAGGGCGAGCGTTACGGAACTGGAGCTGGATCGTGCTCAAAGGTCGCCGCGACAACTCCATGGTCGGAAACCACGCCACGTTCTTCGGTTAGGTGGTCATTGATGATCCGCAGCTCGCGGAATGACCAAACCCCGACCTACAAAACCCGATGCTCGGGCGTGATCGTCCGTCATGTCGATCTCCGTCCTGACTCCCGTAGACGCCGAAAACCCAAAAGGTCCGATGCAGTTTCAGAACAGAACATACGGACGCCATTGGACGCGGAGCGCCCTAAGCACCATCTAACTCGCAATCGATGGCCAAAACGCTCTCGGGATTCACGAGCAGTGCGCGGCCTAACGTGAACCGTCTTGCCTCGCAAATCACAGTCGCACGGGCATCAAGGGACCGTCAAGCAAGGCCCACCCGCGACACGCCCCAGACGGACGTGAAAGAGCCCCGGTCGGTGGGCCGGGGCTCGCTCCTGCGCTGGCGTTTCTGCCGGGCGCTTCAGCTCGGCTAAGAACAACCTTGCTACCTCGGCCCTCAGCACCTCGGCCTCCTGCTCTAGCTCCCGCGGTCCGTGAGCTTACGGTGACGCTCACGGTGACGTTGCTGGTCGTCTCTGACCGTCGCTGATCGCGCGTAGGTCGCTGACTTCTGCGCTGGTGGGCAGCGGTGTGCGACGGATCAGTCACAGAGTGGGCTGAAGAAACCGTCGCTGCAGCTTCCATCGGCACCGAGCAGCGAGAGCCGCGTCGTCTATTCATGCCCAGGCGGGCTCGGGGAGGCGCGGATCACCTGCGCTTCGACGATGCCGGAACACCATCGAAGAACTCCACGACGCCGGTCTCCAGTGAGTATACGGCACCGACGACCAACAGCCCTTCGTCACTCAGGCGCTCGAGAATAGGCGAATCGCGGCGCAGTCGGTCGGCGGAGGCGCGCACGTTGGCCCGAACGGCCTGCCCTTCGAGTGCTTGGGGATCATGGCGGATCTCGCTCACGAGCAGCGGCTCCACGGCGGGTTGGATGCGGCTGACGATCGACTGCAGGTTCGCCGACGGCTTCAGCCTCGGCTCCTGCAGCTGCTCGATGGTCGCCTCGATCGCTCCGCACGCCGTGTGGCCGAGCACCACCACAAGACGCGTCTCGAACCTCTCCGCTGCGAATTCGACGCTGCCCATCTGGGAAGGAGCCACGATGTTCCCTGCCACGCGGATCACGAAGAGATCTCCCATGCCCTGATCGAACACTATCTCCACGGGCACGCGCGAGTCCGAGCACCCCAGGACAACAGCGAACGGATTCTGTGCCTCGGCAAGCTTCTGCCGGTGGGTCCGACCCGCGAGCGAGTCAAGGCTGCGAACCCCGGATACAAATCTTCGGTTGCCCTCGCGCAGGCGGACAAGGGCAGCAGGCGCTGAGATTGGCTTTCTCGAGTCGCTCATCATTCGGCCCGTCGGCGTCGAATCCTCCGCCGTGAGGGAGTCGGCACCAGAATACCGACGCGCCAAGCGCCGGGCGAGCAAGCGAAGCACCCGGCGGTCAGAATCGCTCGTAGGAACCGTCGGCGAAGCCCCTGATTCTCACCTCACCGTCCCTATCTGTTCGGTAGATGTCCGACGCGACGGCTTCGTAGTAGCGCATGGCCCACGGATGCGGGTGCCCGTACAGGTTGAACCAGCCGCAAGAGATCACCACGACCTCAGGCTTCGTGGCAG
>JBDGYE010000096.1:0-10425 GCA_039584255.1 Gemmatimonadota bacterium | reverse complement strand
GGCGGCCTACTCCCCTCTACTATTACCGGGAGCTACAGAACCTCAGAGACCCTCTCCATTTCGGCTAGCTGAGGCGGTCCCGCGAGGATCTCGGCGCTGCCCGTGCGAGCAGCCCTGCGGCCCGAGATACCGCGCGCCGGCTCAAGGCCGACGGAAGCCAAGGGAGAGGCTCACGGCAGAATTCGGAGATTGACCGCGGTCACGAGGAATGCTGCCACCAGGGGATGCTCAAGCCCGCCTACCTCCAGCGCGTCGCCGCCGTGCGAGCGAGCTGGCCGAACGCTGGCTGAGGGCCTTCAGGCGTGGCACCTCTTGTCACCGCCTTTGTCACCGCCCGTCTCAATCGATTGAGACTACCCACCCCCAAGATGCACGAAAGCCCTGTCGGACGGGGCTTCCTGGGTATGGGCCCGGGTGGATTTGAACCACCGACCTCACGCTTATCAGGCGTGCGCTCTAACCAGGCTGAGCTACGGGCCCGGGTCGCGTCGCGCGGCCACCGCCCAGTCCGCGAGCGGCTCGAGCCGAGGCCTCACGAGCATCTGAGAAGAAGCACCGCGAGCCGATCGATGGGCGGCTCGCGGCGTGAGGTGAAGGTACTGGGCCGAGTGCCGGAGTCAAGCCGAGCGGCAGTTCCCGGACACCGGCCGCTGGCCCATTCGGAACGCCCGCGCGAATTGTTCAGTTAGCCGGCGGGCACGGGCTAACTACCAGCCGTCCCCGTCGTCGCCCTCGTCCTCGGCCACGTACTCCTGCAAGTTATCCTTCATCTCGTCCTCGTCCCCGTCGTCGTCGAGGCGGAGCTCCTCGGGATCGTCGAGATCTTCCCAATTCTCGTCGTCCCAGTCGTCTTCCTCGAGATCCTCTTCGACGTCTGCTTCGTCGAGCTCGCTTCGAAGTTTCCCCAAGATCTCGAGCTCCTGAGTCTCCTCGCCCACGTGCGGGTCCGCGAGAGGGGCAGCCAGCATGTTCGGATTCTCCTTATCTTTGTTGGTCTGCTCCGCGTCATCGGGGCGGCGACCGGTGCCCGGGTCCGGCCTCGATCCTCCGGCGGAGCTTCAGCCCGGTGGCCGCGTCGCCCCAGCCACGAATCTCAAGCGTTTTCGAAGTCGTTACCAATCGTCCGGGCGGGGCCTGCGGTGTTGGTCCTCGTTATCTTCCCAGTCCTCCTCCCACTCCTCCTCCCACTCCTCTTCCTCATCATCCCAGTCATCTTCCCAGTCCTCCTCCTCGCCTCCCCCCTCGTCCGTCTCCTCGTCCGTCTCCTGAAGGCGACCGAAAGGGTGACGCTCGAATTCGAGGCGCGAAGACGCCGGGGCCTCGATCGACATCGGAAGATCCTCCTGAGATTCGTAGCAGAGGGGCCGTTTTGCGCCTTATTAAGAGGGTGTGATGATCCTGTCAAGCCTGCCTGAAGTTGGAGAAACCCTGCGCCGCCGTCGTGAGGCCGTTGCTCGCCCTCTCGGGCGCGAGGTAGTTTGGCGGAGTGATGACTGATCGACCTGTCTTCCGGATTCTTCATACTCAGCCAGCGACATGACCGGACGGCCGACGGCGGCCCCTGAGCGCCGCCCCACCCGCGTCCGCGGGCCGGCTCCAGCGACCCTGTCTGTCGCGCTCGCGGTGCTCGCGGCGGCCCTTGTTGCTTCTTCCTGCGGCAAGCCCTCGGCCATGGGGGAGGCCAACTCGCTGATCGTGGTTGCGCCGGATTCCATCTGGGAGCAGGTGGTGGACCGGACGTACTCGGCGCTCGAGCGAACCGTCTTCACCACGCGCGACGAGAAGATCTTCAACGTCACGCACGTCGGCACGGAGTCACCGGAGCTTCCGCAGCTGCTCCTGTGGCGCCAGGTGATCGTGCTGGCCGCCCCAGGCGACGAGAGGATGGAGTACGTGGCCCGCGCCGCCGGCCGAGACGAGCTAGATCCGCCAGAGATCTTTCAGGCCAGCAACGTCTGGTCGCGAGGCCAGGTCGTGACAGCCGTCGTCGTGGAGCCGAGACGCCAGGTCGAGTCCTGGACCGCGCAGCTCCCGGCTCTGTCCTCCCTCCTGGAGGAGAGGTTCCGGGAGTACGTGATGGTCAGGATGTTCGTGAGCGGTGTGGACACGGCAACGTCGGACATGCTGCGCGAGCGGTACGGCGTCACTATTGAGGTCCCGCGCGTCTACCAGGCGGTGCAGCGGGAGGGCGACGTGGTTCTTCTGCGCAACGACAACCCGGAGCCCAGCGAGCTGATCCGCTCGGTCCTCTTGCAACGCTTCGATCCGGTAGACTCGCTCACAGCGGAAGACGTGTACGCCTGGCGGGAGTCCATGGACGACGTCCAGTATAACGTTCCCCAGAGCTTCGATCGGCTGGAGGACCGGGAGCGCCGATTCGACCTGGCCGGACAAGAGACGGTCGAGGTGAGGGGGATCTGGCGGGACGAAGGCGACTACCCGGCGGCGGGACCGTTCGTCTCGCGGGGGGTGCGCTGTCCGAGCGGCACGTTTTACATGGACGCCTGGCTCTACTCGCCAAACCCCAGGCGCAGCAAATGGGAGTACATGATGCAGCTCGAGGAGATCATCGACTCCTTCCGCTGCGTGGAGGACCGGGGGCCGTCCTGATGTCGTTCGTGCACCTGCACTGCCACAGCGAATACTCCCTCCTCGACGGGGCGAACCGGATCGACCGGCTGGTTGGCCGGGCCGTGGAGCTGGGAATGCCCGCGCTGGCCATCACGGACCACGGCAATCTCCATGGGGCGTGGGGCTTTCAGGAGAAGGCCCGCAAGAAGAAGCTGCGGCCGATCATCGGCATGGAGGCCTACGTTTCGTATGGCGATCGCAGGCAGAAGGAGCGGCCGGCCGACGCCCCGGCAGAGTACGCCCACCTGGTCGTTCTGGCCCGCGACCTGGAGGGATACCACAACCTCGTCCGGCTGAGCTCACGAGGGTACACGGAGGGGTTCTACCGGAAGCCGCGGATCGACCACGAGCTGCTGGAAGAGCATGCCGCTGGGCTGGTCGTGCTGAGCGCCTGCCTCTCCGGCGAGGTGGCCAAGAACCTGGCCCTCGGACGCTACGAGCGGGCCCGCGAGGCGGCCGAGTTCTACGCCCGTACCTTCCCCGACCGCTACTTCCTCGAGGTCCAGAAGCACGGCATCCCGGGCCAAGACCAGATCAACGACGGGATCTTCCGGCTCGCCGACGAGCTCGGCCTGCCGCTGGTGCTGACCAACGACGCCCACTATCTGCACCGCGAGGACGCCGACATGCACGACACGCTGTTGTGCATCGGCACCGGCACCGAGAAGGCCGACACCCAGCGCCTCGCCTTCCACGGAGAGGAGAGCTACTTCAAGTCCGCCGAGGAGATGGCGGCCCTGTTCCCCGACCGGCCGGACCTCATCGAGAACACGCTGCGCATCGCCGAGATGTGCGACATAGAGTTCGAGCCGACCTACCACCTGCCGAGTTTCCCGCTGCCCGAGGAGTTCGCCGACGACATGGCGTTGCTGCGGCACCTGGCCGAGAAGGGGGCGTCGGAGCGCTACGGCATCGTGCTGCCGGAGCCGGTCCGCGAGCGGCTCGACTTCGAGCTCGGCGTCATCGAGCAGACCGGGTACGCCGGTTACTTCCTGATCGTGTGGGACTTCATCCGGGCAGCTCGGGAGCTGAACATCCCGGTGGGCCCGGGCCGTGGCTCTTCCGCCGGATCCATCGTCGCGTACTGCCTCCGGATCACCGACGTCGATCCGCTCCGCTTCGATCTGCTGTTCGAGCGCTTTCTGAACCCCGAGCGCGTATCGATGCCGGACATCGACATCGACTTCTGCTACGAGCGGCGCGGCAGGATCATCGACTACGTGCGCGAGAAGTACGGCATCGACTCGGTGGGCCAGATCATCACGTTCGGCACCCTGCAGGCCCGCGCTGCGGTGAGGGACGTCGGACGGGTCCTGGGCTTCACTCCCCAGGAGACCGATCGCCTGGCGAAGCTCATCCCTAGCAGCCCGGGCTTCTCTTTGAGCGTCGAGGAGGCGGTGGGGAAGGTCAAGGAACTGGCCGACCTCTACAAGGAGGACGACCGGTACCGCCGGCTCCTGGACTACGCCTCCAGCATCGAGGGCCTGTCGCGCCACAGCTCGGTGCACGCGGCGGGCGTCGTCATCGCGCCGGGGCCGCTGGACGAGTACGTCCCGGTGTGCCGGGACCCGAAGAACGGCGACCAGGTCATCACGCAGTACGACATGATCGCGCTCGAGAAGGTCGGGATGCTGAAGATGGACTTCCTCGGCCTTCGCACACTGACCGTCATCCGTGACGCGTCGGGCGCGATCGCGCGGCGGCACGAGGTGGCTCTCGACTGGGACGAGATCGGGCTTGACGACCCGAGGGTCTACGAGATGCTAGCCTCGGGCGGCACGCCGGGCGTGTTCCAGTTCGAGTCGTCGCTGGCTACCGAGAAGCTGCGGGCCATGCGCTGCGACCGCTTCGACGACCTCGTGGCCGTGAACGCCCTCATCCGGCCGGGACCGCTGGACAGCGGGATGACCGACGTCTTCATCCGGCGGAAGCGAGGGTTCGAGCCGGTGCGGTATCCGGTGCCAGAGCTCGAGGAGGCTCTGGAGACCACCTATGGCGTCATCACCTACCAGGAGCAGGTGATGCGCGTCGCCAACGTGCTCGCGGGCTTCTCGCTGGCCGAGGCCGATGTCCTCAGGAAGGCGGTAGGGAAGAAGGACGCCGCGCTCACGAGAAAGGTCCTGGAAGAGTTCTGCGACCGGGCCGTGGAGAAGGGACTCACGAAGAACAAGGCCCACGAGATCGCTGACCTCATCCGCACTTTCGGCCGCTACGGGTTTCCGAAGGCGCACGCGGTCGCCTACGCCGTGATCTCGTATCGCACGGCGTGGCTCAAGGCGCACTACCCGGCCGAGTTCATGGCAGCTCTGCTGTCGTCTATCATCGACAACACCGACAAAGTCGTTTCCTACATCGCCACCGCGAGGTTAATGGGCCTTCAGGTCCTGCCGCCGAGCGTGAACGAGTCGCGCTACAAGTTCACGGTGGTGAGCGACGACCAGATCCGGTTCGGCCTCGGAGCGATCAAGGGTGTGGGCGAATCGGCGATCCGGTCGATTATCGAGGCCCGCGAGCGGCAGCGATTCACCTCGCTGTTCGATTTCTGCCAGCGCATCGACCTCCGTCTCAACAACAAGAGGGTCTTGGAGTGCCTCATCGCGGCCGGTGCACTGGATGAGTTCGGTGAGCGGGCCACGCTCAAGGCGGGGCTGGAGTCGATTCTGTCCGAGGCGCAGCTCCGGCAGAGAGAGCACGAGACGGGGCAGGAGTCGCTGTTCGGGCTCTCGGAGGGAGGCGAGCGCCCCGAGCCGGACCTCCCGGCCGCGACGCCGTGGACGGAGGCCGAGCGTCTGAAGGAGGAGAAGGCGGTGCTCGGCTTCTACATCTCGGGCCACCCGTTGGAGCGATACCGGGACCTGGTGGAGATGTTCGCCGTGCAGACCAACACCTCGAACATGGACCAGCTGCGCGACCAGCGTGTGGAGCTTGCATGCGTGGTCACCGGGCTGGACGTCCGGGTATCTCGCCGGACCGGCAAGGAGTGGTGCCGCCTGACGGTCGAGGACTTCCATGGTACGGCCCAGGCACTTGTGTTCGGCGACGTGTGGTCGGAGGTGCGCGGCTTGTTCACCGAGGATGCGCCGGTGCTCTTAGAGGGCTCGGTGTCCGGAAACTCGCGAGACGAAGAAGATCCCCCCATTTTTGTTGATTCCGTCCGCCTGCTCTACGAGTTGAACGAGAGCGGACAGATCGGAATCTGTATTGAGCTCCAAGAGGGCGAGGAGGCGCACCCCGGCGAGTTCGCCAGTGTGCGGGAGGCCCTCGAGGGTTCCCCGGGCGAGGGTCCCCTCTACTTGAGGTGGCAGCCCGACGGAAACGGAAGCGAGCCTCCGCTGCTTGCATCGGAGACGCTCCGCGTACTGCCGACGGCCAGCTTGATGGCCGAGCTGAGAGGTTTGCTCGGGCGCGAGCACGTAAACCTGATCCGCGGGTGAGCGGATGGACACGGAGTCGACAGACAATCTGACGGATATGCGCCGACACCTGGCCGAGTTGCGAGATCTGGCCGAGAGCCGGGGGATCGAGGTCGGCGACGAGACGGCGGAGCTGGAGCGCCGCATCGAAGCGGCGGAAGCGGAAGCCGTGCACGAGCTGAGCCGGTTCGACCGCGTGCAGCTCGCGCGCCACCAGGAGCGCCCGTTCACGCTCGACTACATCAGCATGATGTGCGATGACTTCGTCGAGCTGCACGGTGACCGGAGCTTCCGCGACGACCCGGCCATCGTTGGCGGCTGGGCCAGCATCGAGGGTCGGAGCATCATGGTCATCGGCCACCAGAAGGGCCGGGACATGAAGGAGAACCTGCACCGCAACTTCGGCTCACCTCATCCAGAGGGATACCGGAAGGCAGAGCGGCTGATGCAGATGGCGGAGAAGTTCGGCCGGCCGGTGGTCACCTTCGTCGACACGCAGGGGGCGTACCCCGGGATCGGAGCCGAGGAGAGGGGCCAGGCCGAGGCGATCGCCCGGAACCTGTTCGTCATGGCCGGTCTCCGGGTACCGATCATCTCCTGCATCATCGGCGAGGGGGGCAGCGGCGGAGCGCTGGGGATCGCGGTGGCCGACCGTGTGTTGATGATGGAGAACGCGATCTACTCCGTGATCTCGCCGGAAGGATGCGCCGCGATCCTGTGGCGGAGCCGCGAGCGGGCCGAGGACGCCGCTGAGGCGCTGAAGCTCACCGCATCGGACCTCGAGAAGCACGGAATCGTCGACGAGCTCGTCGCCGAGCCGGCGGGAGGCGCTCACATCGACCCCGAGTTCGCCGCCGCTACGCTGCGCCAAGCGATCCTGCGGCACTTAAGCGACATGGACGGCGTTTCTCAGGAGCAGCTGGTCGAGGGCCGGCGGATGAAGTACTACGCCATGGGCCGGTGGGAGGAGCCGGCTGGAGAGATCGAGCGTGAGTGACGGAGAGCGCAACCGGAACGAGGCACCTCGCCCCGATAGAGGACGCCACCCCCCGAGGCCGGCGCGGCAGGATCCGCGGCCCGTGAGCTCCGCCGCGCCACCGGACGGCCGTCCCCGCCCTTCGAGGCCTCGGCCGGCACCCGTTCGGCCCGCACCCGCAGCAGGCGACGGACCCGCTCCGGTGGCCCCGGGTCGGGTCTACCAGATCGCACAGGTGATGTTCAAGGGCGTCCGCACCGACTACTTCAGCTATCGCGGGGAGTCGCCGCTGCGACCCAACGAGTACGTGATCGTCGAAGCGGACCGTGGCCAGGACCTGGGCTGGGTGAAGCGGGCCGTCGACGCGGCGAGCCACAAGTGCGATCGCGAGGGATGCGATCACTCCGACCACGGCCCGGTGATCCCGCCGAGCCGCAAGATCCTCCGCCGGGCAGCACCGGTAGATGTCGAGCGCCGCCTCAAGCTGGACGGCAACGAGGCGGAGGTTCGCTCGCGGACGCGCGACCTGGTGCGCGAGCACCGGCTCAAGATGAAGGTGAGCGAGGCAGAGTGGCAGTGGGACCGCAACAAGCTGACCGTCTACTTCACGGCCGAGAAGAGGGTCGATTTCCGGGCGCTCGTCAAGGAGATGGCACGCACGTTCAAGACGCGGATCGAGCTGCGCCAGATCGGTGTCCGCGATGAGGCGAAGCGCCTGGGCGGAATCGGGCGCTGCGGGCGCGAGCTGTGCTGCCGCCTGTGGCTTCCCGAGATCGAGCCCGTGACGCTCCAGCTCGCCAAGGACCAGGGCCTGTCGCTCAACCCGGCCCAGATCTCGGGCGCTTGTGGCAGACTCATGTCCTGCCTGCACTACGAGCACGAGCTGTACATCCAGGCCAGGAAGCGCTTCCCGAACGTGGGCAAGCGGCTCCGCACGGAGCGGGGCGAGGAGGAGGTCACCGGCTGGAACATCTTCCGCGAGCAGATCTCCCTCCGCGACTCGGAAGGCGCGACCCGAACCGTGACGCTGGCCGAGCTCAAGGAGGAGACGGCCCGCAAGCGCCGGGATCGTCACAGTCCGTCGCAGGAGGACGCGGCCTCCCCCTCGAGCTGAAGGCTCTGGACCCCCACTCCGAACGGCGACCGGGAGCTCCGTGGCGCGATATTACCTGACCACCGCCATCGACTACTCCAACGGCGAGCCTCACGTCGGGCACGCGTACGAGAAGGTCGGCGCCGACGCCATCGCGCGGTACCGGCGGCTGCGCGGCGAGGACGTGCACTTCGTAATCGGCATGGACGAGCACGGCCAGAGCGTCGCCCGGGAGGCCGAGTCACGGGGGATGGATCCCCAGGCCTGGGTGGACCATATCGCAGAGGGCTTCCTGGCGGCGTGGGAGAGGCTCGAAATCTCCAACGACGACTTCATACGCACCACCGAGGCGCGCCACGTCGCCGCGGTCCAGGAGCTGGTCCGGCGGATACAGGCCACCGGCGACATCTACACCGACCGCTACGAGGGGTACTACTGCGAACGCTGCGAGGCCTTCCGGAAGGAGAGCGAGCTGGTCGACGGACGATGTCCGGTCCACCCATCGCGGGAGATCGCGTGGACGGAGGAGGAGAACTACTTCTTCCGCCTCTCGAAGTACCGCGAGCCGTTGTTGGAGCATATCGCGGCGCACCCGGAGTTTATCCAGCCCACCAGCCGGCGCAACGAGATCCTCCGCCTGCTGGAGCGAGGGCTCGATGACATTTCCGCCTCGCGCTCGAGGGTTCCGTGGGGCGTGCCGTTCCCGGGAGACGACCAGCACACGGTCTATGTCTGGTTCGACGCGCTGCCCAACTACATCTCGGCCGTCGGCTTCCCCGGCGAGGACTTCGGCCGCCGTTGGCCCGCCCAACTCCACGTGATCGGCAAGGACATCACTCGCTTCCATTGCGTCATCTGGCCGGCGATGCTGATGTCCGCCGGGGTCGAGCTGCCGCAGACGGTGTGGGCGCACGGCTTCGTGATGATCGGCGGAGGAAAGCTGTCGAAGTCCGAGGCCAAACGGCTGGACCTCGAGACTCTCATCGACCGTCACGGGACGGATGCCTTCAGGTATCTGCTTCTGAGGGAGACGCCGTGGGACCGCGACCGGGACTTCGCCTCGGTCGAGGCGTTCCTCGGTCAGTTCGATGAGCGGTACAACGCCGACCTCGCCAACGACTTAGGCAACCTTCTCAACCGGGCCGTCTCGATGGTGCATAAGTATCGAGAAGGCCGAGTGCCGGGCCCAGGGCAGACCGAGCTGGACACCTCCATCGACCGGGCCCTCGCCGGCTATCACGAGAGCATGGTGCAGCTTCGCCTGCACGACGGACTGGACGCCGCCATGTCCATCGTCCGCAGCGCCAACGGCTTCATCGACAGCGCTCAGCCCTGGAAGCTGGCAAAGGATCCGGAGGCCGGCGAGCGGCTGGACGGGGTGCTGTCGGCCATCGTTCGGGGCCTGTGCACGGTCTCGGTCGCGCTCTTCCCGTTCATGCCCGGCAAGGCCGAAGAGATGTGGCGGCGGCTCGGAGGGAAGGGCTCGGTGCCGGAATTCGATCATCTGCCAGGCCGACTGCCGGCCGTGCTGCCCGATCGATGGGATACGGTTCTCTTCCCGAGGACGGAGCGCGAGGAGTGACAGGTCGGCGGCAGAGTCTTGACAGCCCCGGGAAACCGGCCTTAGTCTGAGCGCGTCCCGCTCGGCGCCCGCATACTCGCCTGAGCAAACTTTTCACATTTAGCGCCGCGATGGTTGCCCTCAGGCGGGGCGCCAGTGTGCGTGTGCAGGGCACGGTTCCTGCACAGAGTGGTCGCGCCCCGGGCGAGTCGACGCGTCCCTTTGTCATCGTCCGGCTTCTTGCAGAATACAGGGCAGGTTGGGTTAGATGTCGTTGCACTCGCGATCCAGGGACGAGGATGTGAAACCCTCTCACTGGACGGTCCAGTTGATGCCGGATGGAAGCGGCGGTGTCCGCACCTTCCGGGTCTCGCGTCGCGTCGTCCGGCTGGCCGCGGCCACCCTGGCGACGTTCCTCTTGCTGGTGATCGGCTTCATCGCCAGCCTCGGCGTCGACACGGTGAGGGAGATCGAGCTTCTTCGTCTGCGCGCTGAGAACCAGCACCTCAGCCGCAACCTGGCCGAGATCCAGGGCCAGGTCACTACCCTCAGTGAGAGCGTCGACATTCTGTCGGCCAAGGACCAGCGATTCCGGCTTCTCGCCGGCCTCCCCCATCTGGACGAGGACGTTCGGGCGGTGGGCATCGGAGGTCCGGCGATCCCGCGGGCCGAGCGTGAGGAGTTTTTCGACGTCGCGCCGGGCATGGCCGAGCGGACGTACGCCGCCGCCTACGACACCGATAAGCTTCTA